>NZ_JAGSYE010000002.1:354147-708295 GCF_025685565.1 Granulicella aggregans | reverse complement strand
GACAGGGCGAGCGAAAAGTCGTACGGCGAGCCGCCGACGGAATGGCTGCGCGAGATCGACGCGATGAAGGGGACGGCGTCGGTGCGGGACATCATCAACCTGCCAGACAACGGACACCTGTATGCGGCGCACGTGATCAACGACATTTGGCGCGAGGCGCTCACTGCGGGAAGGCTGGCGCAGACGGTGATTGTGACCGATGTAGGCCAGCACCAGATGTGGGAGGCGCAGTACTACAAGCACGACGCGCCGCGGAGTCTCATCACATCCGGCGGTCTCGGCACGATGGGGTTTGCGTTACCGGCGGCGATCGGAGCGAAAGCTGCTTGCCCGGAGAAGGACGTCTGGGTGATCGCGGGCGATGGCGGATTCCAGATGACGGCGTCGGAGCTTTCGACGATTGTGCAGGAGGGCTACGCGATCAATATCGCCGTGATCAACAATGGATTTCTGGGCATGGTGCGGCAGTGGCAGGAGGCGTTCTATGACAAGAACTACTCGGCTTCGCCCATTCTTTCACCGGACTTTGTGATGCTGGCGGCAGCTCATGGCATCGACGGCGCGACCGTGAGCAAACGGAAGGATGTAACTCCCACGGTTACAAAAGCACGGACGAGCGGAAAGGCGTTTCTGATTAACTTTCAGGTAGAAAAAGAAGATGGTGTGTATCCGATGATCGCTCCGGGTGCGGCTCTGCATGAGATGGTGAGGCGGCCGACGAAGGATCCCTTGCTTGAGACGAGTGAGGATGAGTAAGGAGCGCGCATGAACCTTCGATCTCCATGGATCGCGAACCTTGCTGCTTCGGGCGTGCTGGCAATGCTTGCCGCCGGATGCAAGAGTTCGCACCCTGCTGCCCCGGTCACGCAGTCGAAGGCCGCAGAGCCTGCGGTTGTATATCCCGCGCGGCCCAGCGTGAAGCCCCCAGCGTTCAAGGTGTTTCATACGCATGACAGCATCATCACGCTGGTGACGAAGCCCGATGCCACGGATGATGAGATCGAGGCGATTCTGTGGCAGTTGCGGGATGCGGCGCATGCAAGGACGCTGGATAGCCTGAAGGTGAGTCAGAAGCTGGTAGATGATCGCAAGCCGCTAGTCTGGTTTCATATCTATCGCGGGACGAAGTGTGCGGCGGAGAAGTATGCAGATGGGGCGTTACCGTGCGGGAATCACTATAACGGAGCTGGGGACTATACCTACGGCGGATACGCGAATAAGGAGCTGGATCGAGGAGTGATTCGCGATGGGGATAAAGAGACGGAGTTGTGGGATTCGGAAAAGGTTTATGTGAAGGGGAGTTAGAAGAGCGTTCGTGGCAAGCTCGAGAAGCAGATCCTCCGCGATTTTCGATCACGATGAGGCTGTGATCGGAAATTGCGAAGGACGACAAGGGTTAGGTAGTGGTTGGTGTAACTGAAAGGGAATATGCTGCATACGTTTGTAGCTTTGGTAAGTGACAAGCCGGGAGTTCTTACTCGGGTGGCCTCGCTGTTTCGGCGGCTGAATATTAATATCGTGTCGCTGACGGTGGGTGAGTCGGAACGCGCGGATGTCTCGCGGATGACGATCGTCTGCGAAGCGCCGGAGCATGCGGCGCACCGCATCAAGGCGTCGCTGTACAAGCTTGAGATTACGGTCGATGTGGATGAGGTCGGGCGAAGCGAGGCGGTGATTCGCGAACTCTGCCTGATTAAGGTCGAGGCTGGACCGTCGCATCCGCTGGGACAGCACTCACGGTCGCAGATCTTCGAGTTGGCGAACGTCTTTCGCGCAAGGGTCGTCGACCTTGCGCCAGAGTCGATCATGCTGGAGATGACTGGAGCTGCATCGAAGATTGAAGGGCTCATCCAGGTGATTACCGAGAGCGGCTACAACATTCTCGAGGTCTCGCGGACTGGACGTATGGCGATGCGGCGCGGGCATCATACGAGCAAGGTGGTGAAGGCGCTCGGTGGCGCGAATGGTTCTTCGTTCACCGGCGGCGTAAAGCTCTCGCCCCAGGAGATTCTTCCGAATGAGTTTGACGATGTGCATGAGGAAGAGGAGTAAACAAGTACCTCAGCGGCTAAAGCCGTGTGGCAAGCGAGGAATTTTGTGGCAGGGCTGAAGCGTGCCCTCAAGCAAGACAAGTTCGACAAGAACGGAGTCGTGGCGTCGGGCTGGATTTGATGTACAAGACGCTATTGTTGCTATCGAGAAAGATTTACTAACTGAAGAAAAGGAAGAAACGGACAGACATGGCAAAGGCATATCACGACGCAGACGCGGACCTCTCTCTTATCCAGGCGAAGAAGGTCGCAATTATCGGTTACGGATCGCAGGGCCACGCCCATGCATTGAACTTGAAGGACTCGGGCGTCGATGTCCGGGTTGGGCTTCGTGCTGGCTCGGCCAACGCGGCTCGCGCGGAGAAGGCAGGGCTGGTTGTCGACACCGTCGCCGAGGTCTCTAAGTGGGCCGACGTCATCATGAACCTGACGCCCGACCAGACGGCTGCGAAGGTCTACCACGCGGAGATCGCGCCGAACATGAAGTCCGATGCGACCCTTATGTTTGCGCACGGCTTCAACATCCGCTTCCGCACGATCGAACCGCCGGCAAGCGTCGATGTTTCGCTGGTTGCGCCGAAGTCGCCGGGCCATCGCGTGCGTGAGGTTTATACCGAGGGCGGTGGTGTTCCGGCGCTCGTCGCGGTCGAGCAGGATGCGAGCGGCAACGCTCTGGCACTGGCACTGAGCTACGCGAAGGCGATCGGATGCACGCGCGCTGGCGTGCTCGAGACGACGTTCACGGAAGAGACCGAGACGGACCTCTTCGGCGAGCAGGCGGTGCTGTGCGGCGGAACTTCGGCGCTGGTGAAGGCTGGCTTCGAGACGCTGGTCGAGGCCGGATATCAGCCGGAACTGGCGTACTTCGAGGTGCTGCACGAGCTGAAGCTGATCGTCGACCTGATGTACCGCGGTGGCCTGGAGTACATGCGGCACTCGATCTCGGACACTGCGGAGTGGGGCGACTATGTCGCCGGGCCGCGCATCGTGACGGCTGATGTGAAGAAGGCGATGAAGGGCCTGCTGAACGACATTCAGGACGGCACGTTCGCGAAGAAGTTCATCGAAGAGAACGAGACTGGGCGGCATGAGTTCGCGCGGATTCGCAAGGCTGAGGCAGCCCACCAGATCGAGCAGGTCGGCGCGGAGCTGCGCAAGTCGATGCCGTTCCTCGATCCGGTCAAGGTTGTCGATGGAGCGGTTGTGAAGGCGTAGTTTCAGAATTATTGAAATGAAGTTTTCCACTGGCGGCGCGTGGTGCTATAAATGGCCATGCGTCGTCTTCTCTTTTTGTTCGCCTTCATGTCGGTTCGCATGGTCGCCCAGGCACCGCCTTCGTTCGCTGGCTTCGGTTTCCTTCTCGGAACGTGGACGGCTGCCACGAATGTGCAGGGAAGCGCGGGAGCTACCTCGCTTGGGACGTACACGTTTCAGGCCGATCTTAATGGCACCGTCATCACGCGGACGGGCTCCGCGGACACGTGCAAGGGGCCGGCCAGCTTTGACTGCCAGCATCATGACCTCCTGACGATCTATCAGGACATGGGCGATGCGACGCCGCACGCTCTGTATGCAGACAACGAAGGCCACGTTCTCCACTACGACATCAGCTTTCCGGACGCAAAGACGGTGGTGTTCCTCACGAGCGCGCCGGGGCCAAAGTTTCGGCTCATGTATCACCTTGAGGGGGCGGTGATGACTGGGAAGTTCCAGATTGAGCCGCCGGGGGCTACGGTGTTTAAGTCGTACCTGGAGTGGTCGGGGACAAAGAAGTAGCTCGTTGCTCGTAAAATAGATGGAGTATGTCGAAGGTCCGTTCGCGGTATTACATTACGACGCTGGTGGCTGCTGCTCTTTTCATGGAGATGCTGGACGGCACGATCATCGCGACGGCGTTGCCGCAGATGGCGAAGAGCTTCAACGTCGGTGCTGTCCATCTGAATATCGGGATGACGGCGTACATGCTGGCGCTCGCGGTGTTCATCCCCATTAGCGGATGGGTGGCAGACAGGTTCGGTTCGCGTAGTGTCTTTGCTGCTGCGATTGGTGTCTTCACAGTGGCGTCTTTGTTCTGCGGTCTGGCGCATACGCTGACCGAGTTCACGCTCATGCGAGTCGTTCAGGGGCTTGGCGGGGCGATGATGTTTCCCGTTGGGCGGTTGATCGTCTTGCGCGATACGCCGAAGGAAGACCTCACCGAAACGATCGCCTATATGACGTGGCCGGCGCTCACCGCCTTGGTCGTTGGACCTCCGCTGGGCGGATTTATCACGACCTACTTTAGTTGGCACTGGATCTTTTTCTTGAACCTGCCGCTGGGTGCGGTGGCGCTGACACTGACGCTTTTATGGGTGGAGAACCTGCGCTCGGAAGAGCGTCATCCGTTCGATTGGCTTACGTTCCTGTTTGCCGGTTTGGCTTCTACAGGGTTGGTCTATGCGCTTGAGAGTCTGGGCGGGGCGGCGATGGCTACCTCGTCCGCGCTGTTGATTCTCGCGCTGAGCGTCGTAAGCGGAGTGCTGGCGGTCTTCATGGCGCGACGATCAAGCTATCCCTTCATCGATCTGGAGTCGATGAAGCTGAAATCGTATGCGCTTTCCATCTATGGAGCCAGCGGCTTCCGGGTTGCTGTCGCGGTTCTGCCGTTTCTCCTGCCCCTGATGTTCCAGATCAGCTTTGGCATGACTGCCTTCCAGTCGGGGCTGTATCTACTGGCGCTGTTTGCCGGCGATCTCAGCATGAAAGGGTTCGTCATCCAGGTGCTGCGGCGGTTCGGTTTCCGGCGAATATTGATTGTGAACGGAGTGATTACTGCGGGATCTGTGGCGCTGTGTGCTGTCATCTCTCCGGGCACACCACCTTTGTTGATCGTTGCCATCCTGTACTTTCATGGGGCCGCCCGGTCACTGGAGTTCACCTGCATGACCACCCTTGCTTATACGGAGATTCCGTCGGAGCGAATGGGGCAGGCGAACGGTTTTCTTTCGGCGGTGATGCAGTTGTCTATGGGCGTGGGTGTCGCTGTCGGCGCAGTGACGATACGGCTGGTCGCACACGCGCACGGCCATGAAGCTGCCGCGCCGCATCTCAACGACTTTCATGTGGCGATCCTCTGCATGTCGCTTTTGACGCTGGCTCCGGTCTTCGACAGCCTCGGGCTGTCGGCGGATGCGGGAGCTGCTACGAGTGGACACCTGGTGATACACAACGAGGTTGAGGCGGACCTCGTCTAGAAACCTCGCGACTCTTTATTCGGATGTCGAAGAGGCGGGCACATTGATCGGGATGATCGGGCCAGCGGTGTCGTTGGAACGCTTGCGGACGAGGTGCGGTGTGATCACCATCAACAGTTCGCCTACATCGGTCGTGCGTAGCAGGTCTGGGGTGCTTTGAAAACCGGGAAGATCGCTCAGCCCTGGAACTCCCGTCACTGCTGCCGATTGGCTCTTGTTCATATTGCTGACGAGGAACGCCGTCGTTCCATCAGCAACCGTGATGTCCGAAGTCAGGGAGCTGTTTGTCAGGATGGGGATGTTGTCGTTGGTGCCGCCAGCCAGAGACTCGATCTTGAGGTCGAGATGAAGGCTGACCAGGCCCGACTTCTGAATCGTGGGTGTGGCTTTCAACGTGAGACCGAGGTCTTCGTACTGAATCTGGGGCGTGGTGGCAGTGGTCGCGGCATTCAGGAGGCTGGCCACGCTGACCCCATTGACTGTGGCCCCGGCGAGCGACGAGGTGGTGGCGGCGCTGGTTGTCGAATAAGTGGACTGCGTAATGGGATACTTTGAGCCAGCGCGGAAGGTCGCGCTCTGCCGGTCTCCGACCCGGAGTTGAATCTCATCGAGCGCACGGGTGTCGCTGGAGTTCAAGGCGAAGTTCAGCGAGGACGTCGTTGTCGAGTAGATGCCCGCCGTGGTGATACCTCCGCCAACGGTCGCAAGGAGCCCGGAGATCAGAGGGCTGGTGATGAGGCCCGCCTTGATCAGGGCGAGGACGATCTCGATATTGCTGGTGCCTGCGGGAACGAGACCCTGCGCGATGGCCTGGTTGATGAGGGACTGATTGGATGCTACGAGGCTCTGCGCCTCGCCGGCAAGGCTGAAGGCTCCCGCCTGTGAGGGAAGCGAAACTCCGATGTTCCGCGTGGAGGTCTTGTCGACGCTGTAAAGCTTTAGGTCGATCATCACCTCGGCGTTGCCTTCCAACAGGTCGCGCAGCGTCAGGTTTAGAGCTTCCAGCGTGTCCGCCGGCGCACGGACGACCAGTGTGCCAAAGCTGTTCTGCACCGTGACCTGCTTGACCTCGAAGACGCTCCGGATCATGTTGCCAAGCTCTGCCAGTTGCTCGTTGGTCATGCCCGCCGCGTAGATCGTCTCCTGCACCTGGTGTTGGTACTTGTTTCGGCTTTCCTGATTGTCGACGGCGACGAAGAAGCTGTCCGGAGTAAGCGCAACCGTAAAGACGGTGCCCATCTGGCTCAGAACGCGTATGGCTTGCGTGTAGGTGACGTCTTCGAGGTCGAACTTCACCTGCTGTTGTGGCACGGTGCTGTCGACCACAACCTTCAGACCGTATGCAGCGGCCAGCTGGCGAAGGGCCTCGGGCAGGGAGGAGTGAATATGGAAGCTCTTCAGACCTTGCGCGGGCTTCAACTCGATGGGACCGGCGAGCCGCGGGCCATCGAGTATCCACGAGTCGACCTTTGAACTCTTTACGGGCTCGTTGGGATTGGGGTGCTGGGCCAGCAGCGGATTGTCAGGATCGATCTTGCGGGCCTGCGCCAGAAGGGCTTCGGCTTCGATCGCATGGCCTTCGATGCGCGCCTTGCCCGCGCGGTGAATCAGTTCCACAATCCGGCCTTCGCGGATGGAAGTCACGGCGAGGGCGTAGTCGCGGTTGTCGGGGGCCAGGCTGGAAGCAAGCTGGAACTGGCGTTCGGCTGCTTCGCGGTCGTTGCGCTCGAGCAGCCTTGCGCCCTCGATGTAGGCCTCTTCGGCCTTGGCGTTTTCCTTCGCGTGGGTGTTGTTCTTTGGATTGCGCTGCTGGGAGACGGCACCGGTGACGGATGTCGTAATGCCAGGATCGGTGCTCTGACCGGAAGCTTGTGCGAACGAGGATGCGCAGGCCAGGCAGAGACAAGCGCCAAGCTCAAACGCAGCGAGGACGCATCGGCGGCAGCGCCGCTTGCTGAAGCCATCGTGTCTAGGCGAAAGGTCCGCGGGAAGTCTCATCCGACTTCAGTTTAGACGGAGGCGGAGCCTATCTGGCGCTGGCGATGCTTGTAATTCTGGAACGGTCTCCCATTCTGTCACTGCTGGGTGGCCGGCGCATGCCGCTGCGGATCTTGGAAGTATCCATATCAAGCTCGGCGAGAGTCCGGCTGAGCGTGTTGCGATGCATGCCAAGCTCTTCAGCCGCCTTGCACTGGTTGCCCTTATGGTGCGCGAGGACTTCGAAGATGTAACGCTTCTTGAACTGGCGCACGGCCTCTGTGTAATCCACACCGTTGGCGTGCATCTGGGTGACCAGGATATCGAGCTCGCGTTTCAAAGGGTTCCCTCACCGTGGCCCCGCCTTTTTATGCGGAACCAGCTTTTACATTGTGCCTCTACATCGATCGCTTGATCCAATCGAAGGTCCTGTGGTTCAACTCTTGTGATGGAGTTGCTGGATGCCCTCGCGGATATGTTGCTGAAGGTTGGTTGGCACCACGAAGGATACCGCATGCGCTCCCTGAAGGAAATACCCGGAGAGAGCAGAATTTCTCAGATAGAAGGATTGGGGAAGAAAAGCGGCACCCACCATCAAAAGAGCGACGCCCATCAGGCAGCCGCGGACGAGCCCAAAGGCCCCGCCCAGCAACCGGTCGATAAAGCCCAGACCGACGGTCTTCGCAGTCTTCTGCAGCAGCGTTCCCGCCAACCCGCAGAGCACCATAGTGGTAATCACGATCAACAGAAACGCCACGATCTGGGCGACCGTCCAGGGCAGGAGACGCTCGAGGTAAACGCTGAAGAGGGAGTAGTTCCAGCTGGCGAGGAGAATTCCGGCTATAAGCCCCACGAGCGAAAAGACCTCCCGGAAGAAGCCGCGCAGGATCGCCGCAATGGTCGAATAAGCGACGATCGCGATCAGAAACCAATCGAAAAGGTTGAAGGATCTTATATCCGGCACGTTCATGGACCTTCCTCCTATTCTCACGCCGGTAAAACGGATGGAGGTCAAGAGATGGCGTGCAGGTACCTTCGCGGGTAATGTCTATCTCACCATTTCGAGGTCGGACTGGCCTGTGATGAGTCGGAAGGCCTCGAGATACTTTTCACGGGTCTTCGAGATCACCTCAACCGGCAGCGACGGCGCGGGCGCCTGCTTGTTCCAGTGGATCGATTCCAGGTAATCGCGCACGTATTGTTTGTCGAAACTCGGCTGCGCGCCGCCCGGAGAATAGCTTTCGGCCGGCCAGTAACGGGACGAGTCAGGTGTGAGGACCTCGTCAGCGAGGACGATCTTTCCATCGACCAGCCCGAACTCAAACTTCGTATCGGCGAGGATCAGGCCCTTCGACGCCGCGTGAGCCGAAGCCTTTTCGTAGATGGCGAAAGTCAGGCGGCGCAGCTCGTTCGCGTAGTGTTCGCCAACCGTGTCCACCATGGTCGCGAAGGAGATGTTCTCGTCGTGGCCGCCGGTCTTGATCTTCGCGGCGGGCGTGAAGATGGGGCAGGGAAGCCTGTCGGACTCGCGCAGGCCGCTCGGCAGTTCGATGCCGCAGACCGAGCCGGTGGCCAGATAGTCCTTCCAGCCTGAGCCGGAGAGGTAGCCGCGGACGACGCATTCGACCGGGAACATCTCTGCTCGGCGGACGAGCATGGACCGGCCCTCGGTCTGGGACTTGTAGGGCGCGATCTTCGCGAGCAGCTCGGCCGACGGCGCTGCAAGCAGGTGGTTTGGGACCGTGTCCGCAAGAAAATCGAACCAGAAGTGCGAAAGCTGGGTAAGGATCTTTCCCTTGTCTGGAATGCCGGAGCCGAGGACATGGTCGAAGGCGGAGATGCGGTCAGTAGCAATAAATAAAAGCTCATCCCCCATCGCGTAAAGGTCGCGGACCTTGCCGCGAGCGGTGAGGGGGATGTCGCCGAGAGAGGTGGTAAGCAATGCGGGGTTCATGGACTTCCAGTATCTCGCAGAACCAACTTTGTTTGTCATTCCCGGAGGGAATCTGCTTTTCTCGGGGTGAGACACTATGCGCTGAATCGAGGAAACGCATTTGATCTATAGGAAGTTGATGAAAGAGGACGCGCCCGCCTACTGGGCGCTGCGGCTCGAAGCGGTAGAGCGCGAACCGCGATCCTTTGGCCCGACACCCGAAGAGCACCGGCAAGTCACAATCGACGAGATCGCCACGTTTCTGTGCGGTAAGAACTCCTTTGTGATGGGTGCCTTCGATGGTGAAGCGATGATCGGGTTCGCCCGATTCGAGCGCGAGCCGAACGCGAAAGAGCGCCACAAAGGCCATGTTCGTGGCGTGTATGTCGCGGCCTCGCACCGTGGGCGTGGCGCAGCAAAGGCGATGATCAACTCGCTGATCGATGAGGTAAGACAGGACCCGAGCCTCGAACAGTTGATGCTGGCGGTCGGCCTCTTCAACACGGGAGCGCGGAAGGTCTACACCGCCCTGGGATTTGTGACCTTCGGCATAGAGCCGCGCGCTCTGCGAGCAGGCGATGAGTATGTCGATGAAGAGCACATGATCTTGTTCCTCCGCTAGCGCCCTACGGAGTCGACTTCGCGGGCGCCTGTTCTAGAGCGAGCACAGCGTACGCGGTTGCGGTATCGCTCATGAACTTGCCAATGTTGCTCTCGGGATCGCGCTGCTTGTTCAGCGAAGCAGCCTGCCAGCGGCCGTCCTTGCCCTGGTGCGTGTTGAGCCACGCCAGCGCGCTTCGCAGCGATGCGTCTTTGCGATCGGGCACATTCACCTCGAGCGCGAGAGCGACTAGCGCCGTCGCGTAGCCGTCACTCTCTGTCGGCTGTGCTGTCTTGTCCACTCGATCGATGGAGTCGAGCGAGGCAAGCTTCCAGCCCCCGTCAGGCTGCTGGAGCGACTTTACCTGCGAGAGCAACTCGACACGTTGAGCCGCGTTCAGCAACCCCGGACTCGTTGCCGACGCCCAGTAGACGTAAAGCCGGTTCAGCAGCGGCTGTCCGGCGTAGTGTTTGCGTAGATAGCCTTGCAGCAGAGCTTCGTGATGGGCATCTTCCGCAGTGCGCCCTGCGCGTGCCGGGGCGGTGCCGAGCTCCAGCATCAGCATGGCCGCGCCCTGGTAGCTCGACTCGTTAGACTCCCATGGCGAGAGGTGGAAGTTCTGCCAGATCCATCCGCCTGCATCGTCTCCTGCATGAAGCTGCAGCGCCCAGGCTTCGTCGAGCGCGGTGCGCGTGATCGCACGCGGATGGCCATGGCTGGCATCGTAGCTGAGCAGAATGACCGCGTTCATCACGGCTTCGGTTGCGTGCGATTCGGCCGTCTTGCCCGGGCCGTCGTTCGCGTCGGAGTAGAAGGGAACCACCTCGGACCACTGGCCGACGCGCTTCTCGACGCTCGCAATTAATGCGCTCTCCGGTGCAGCCGCAGAGGCCTCATGGAGCGCCGCCTGCAACGCCGGGCGCGCCATCGCATAAGGCACTGTCGTGTGGCAGGAGATGCAGATCGTGCCGTGGTCCTTCTGCGCCTTGGGCCATCCCTGCCACCAGACCTCGCGGTCATCGAGATACTTCGCCGCCGCAGCCTTGTCCCATGCTCCCGCGCCGGGTGCTGCAGGTCCTGCAAATCCTTGCACCGGCGCGGTGCGCCAAAGGCTGAGGCCCGCCAGGAAGACTGCGGGAACCACGTACATCCCTGCGCGGAACAGCTTCATCGGAACGCTCCCTGTGCATGCGGCAAATGGACTTGATCTTCACTCACAGTCTCGCGCTACAATTCGCGGTATGCAAGAACAAAGACGCACGGTGCTGAAGGCGATGGGAGCGGGAGCGATGATGTTTGCCATGGGCGGTCTCTCGGCAGAGGCCCAGGACGGATCAAAGGACGGCTCGACGGTCTTCGAGCTACGGGTCTATCACACGGTCGAAGGACGGCTGCCCGCGCTGCTGGCACGCTTTCGCGACCATACCGTCAGCCTCTTCACGAAGCACGGTATCGTCAGCGTGGCCTACTGGGTGCCGACCGATGACCCTCTGAAGGACAAGACGCTCATCTACGTCCTGAAGCATCCCAGCCGCGATGAGGCGACGAAGAACTGGAAGGCGTTCCAGGACGATCCTGAATGGATCAAGGTGAAGACGGAGAGCGAGGCCAGCGGAAAGATCGTCGAAAAGGTGGATTCAACCTTTATGACCATGACTGACTTTTCGCCGAAGGTGTAAAGGGCACAAGGGGGCGGGGATGGGCTTGCGATGCGTCGCGGTCTTCGCGGCGGGCGTGTTGTTTGCGGTAGGAGCGGCTGGAGCGGAAACTCCGCAGTCGTTGATTCAACGGGCGGTGAACTCGGAGCGAGCGGCGAACCAGAACGATCATTCAAACTGGCTTTACCATGAAGTGGTAAAGAAGCCGAAGGGCGGCGTGGTGCAGTGGGTGGCCGCGACGCAGCATGGCGATGTGCATCGCGTATATCAGCGCGACGGGCAGCGTGTTCCGGAGGCGAAGCAGCGCGACGAGGTGCAGAATTTTCTGCACGACGCACGCGCGCAGAAGAAGTCGGTGGAGGAAGACGCCCACGACGCGAAGCAGATCGACGACTTTCTGACGTTGCTGCCGGTCGCGTTTCTCTGGACGGAGACTGGTGCGGACGCGGTCAACACTACGTTGCACTTCGAGCCTGATCCAAAGTTCCATCCGCCAACGCGCGAGGCCAAGGTCTTCAGCGGCATGGTGGGCGACGTCGTCATCGACAACCAGCAGCTACGCGTCCGCAGCATGGCTGGCCATCTCGTCCACGAGGTGACCTTCGGCGGCGGCCTGCTCGGGAGGCTGAAGGAGGGAAGCTCGTTCGCGCTCGAACAATCGCAGACCGCGCCCTCGCTATGGCAGCTTACGGCGCTGCATGTTCACCTGGTGGGGAGTGCATTGCTCTTCAAGAGCGTGTCTTTGGAAGAGGATGATGAGCGGACGAAGTTCGAACTGCAATCCCCAAACGAAACTGTCGAGCAAGCTGGGGATCTGGTGATGCGGCAAGTGGAGTAGCTTTTTACTACTTATACGGGAAGTGTCGGCGTGGCTCCGCCCTGATGCAATCAGGAGGCGCACCCGGCATCGAGTCCTTGAGATCTGGCCAATATCTGCTGGTTTTCAGGATTCCGCAGAATTCGCCGGTCCACTTATCTTTTTCAGTGATGGATGGCGGCCACGCCTCGTCGAGAAACTTCCATGCGAGGTCGGAGTGTCCGGTGTAAATCAGCCGGATAATGGTGGTCCAGAGCGTCGCACCGAAGGACAGCTGCCAAGTGTCTTCTTTGAAGTTTGCCCGAGTCCGATCCAGAGCTTCTTGCCACTCAACTGGAGTAGGTACGGGCCTTTGCATCTTGTCCAAGGCTAAGCGATAGTTGTGTTGCTTAGCGCCGTCATCATAGCGCAACACGATTGGAGCGACGGGCGACTCGGCGAAGTCGGATGGCCAATAAGCGAAGGTCCAATCGTCGGCCAAATAGTAAAAGTGCTGGTCGCGATCGAGGTCTTCGAAGTGCGAAGTATCGCTGTCTTCTGCATCAATCGTCGCTAAAAGCTTGAGCTTCGGCTGCAGTTCGAAGACATATGTTAGATGGCAGCAGTGTGCACCGCCGGTATCAAGCGACACAATCATGTCGGGATTGCCTCGTCCCGTGAGGTCCGATCCATTTGCAATCGAATGAATACCGTCGTTGTTGTTTGCGGGTTGTCCAAGTGTGTATCCGGCGATAGTTTGAGCGGTTCGCTGATAGAGGACTCGCCCATCGCGAACGACTTGAAGGCAAGCTTCAGCAGAGTCCACCTTTTCATAAGACTTGAAGGTGAAGTCGTTGATCTTTGCCTCATCGACCTTGTAAGAGGACACACAAACAGTGCGGGGATTCTTGACAGGCCCTTGCGCAAGAGACGTGGCATTGACGGCTAGCCATAGTGCAGTTATTGCGAACAACCTAGACTGCAGTCGCATGCTCAGGTATTTGCTCCAATGTCGGAAGGATACTTGTTGCGCTAAAGATAGCAGTTGATTCGTGATCGTTGGGAAGCAGAAAAAAGCCGGGGCGTAGTGACTACGCTCCCGGCTGCGCAAACTTGTCTTCGCCCGAGCTACGCGACGGCGCGACGGTCTTGCTCATTGCGATTGCCCTTGCCCAGCGCAACCGAGACGATCTTCGAGACACCCGGCTCCTGCATGGTCACGCCGTAGATCACGTCCGCCTGCGACATCGTTCGCTTGGAGTGGGTGATGACGACGAACTGTGTCGTTGCGCTCATGTCGGAGATGAGCTTGGCGAAGCGGCCCACGTTGGTCTCGTCGAGCGGGGCGTCGACTTCGTCAAGCACGCAGAACGGCGCGGGCTGGAACTGGAAGATGCCAACCAGCAGCGAGAGAGCGGTGAGCGCCTTCTCTCCACCCGAGAGCAGAAGGATGTTCTGCAGCTTCTTGCCCGGAGGCGAGGCGACGATGTCGATGCCGGACTCGTTCGAGTTCTCCGCGTCGGTCAGCTTCATAAAGGCCTGGCCGCCGCCGAAGAGCTTGGTGAAGGTGACCGAGAAGTTGTCGTTGATGACCTTGAAGGCCTCGTCGAACTTGAGCCGCGAGACATCGTCGATCTCCTTGATCGACGCCTGCGTGTTCTCGATCGATTCGAGCAGGTCCTTGCGCTGGCCCTCCATGAAGGTGTGTCGCTCGGCGGTCTCGGTGTACTCTTCGAGCGCCATCATGTTGACCGGGCCCATGGCTTCGAGGCGCTGCTTAAGCGAGCGCGACTCTTCCTCTTCGCTGACGAGCGCCTCGCCTTCGATGCGGACGATGCTGGCATCTTCGCGGAGTACCGTAGCGACGACGCCGAGATCGTTGAGGCAGGTCGCCTCGATGTGCTCGATGTCCGAGGCCAGCTTGGCGGCACGAGCCGTCAGGCCAGCACGCTGCTCACGAAGAGCCTCGGTCTCATGGCGCAGGGTGCGCAGCTTCTGGTCGAGCTCCGCCATGCGGGCGCGAAGCTCTGCGGCTTCAGCTGTGAGGCGAGCACCGTTGGCGACCGCCGTGGCGCGGGCCTCGCTCAACTGCTCATGCTGGATCGCCAGCGACGAGGTCTCCTCTTCACGCCGCTGCTTCTCCGCGCTCGCCTGGGCAAGCTGCTGCTCAAGCTGCTGGATGCGGGCGTTCTGCGTGTTGAAGAGGCGTGTCGTCTGTTCGAGGTTCGCGGCAGCATTGCGACGGCGCTCTTCCAAGCCCGCCAGGGCGGCGGACGCTTCAGCCGCCGACTGCTGCAAAAGCTCGCGCTGTTCGCGAAGATTGCCAAGCTGCTGTTGCAGGTCGGCAAGGCCAGCCTCAAGCGCGGCGCGTTCCGCGTCCAGCTTCTCCGCGGTGTCTTGCAGACGGGCGATGAGGTCTGCCTTCTGCGTGCGCGCGTCGCGGTTGCGCTCGCTGTTGATCTGCCAGTCCTGCAGGCGCCGCTCGATCCTCTGGGCCTCAGAGTCCATCTGCCGAAGGGCAGCGCCGGAGTTGGCAACCTCGCGCTCGGCGTCGCGGCGCTCGTGTCCCTTGCCCTCGAGGGTGCGGTTCAGCTCGGAGATCGTGTGCTGTAGTTCCGCCGTCTTCGTATCGGTGGCAGCTAGCTCTGCGGCTGCGGCGTCGACCTTCTGCTGAACCTCGTTGAGTTCGCGCTTGAGAGCAAGTGGACCCTGAGCGCGGGTGCGGCCACCGGTCACGGTGACGTTGTGGAAGGTGTCGCCCGAAGGTGCAAGGAAGAACGCCTGAGGGTACTCGAGCGCCAAGTTGCGCGCGGTCTCGGAGTCGGGTGCGACGTAGCCATCACGCAGACGAGGCAGGACCACTTCGAGCGAGCGGCCAAAGCCATTGCGGACCTTGATGCAGTCCTTCAGCGCAACGATGCCTTCGCCCTGCGGTGGGTTCGCTGCACTCACGCCGTGGGCGAAGCCGTCGGGGTTTTCAGTGTGGACGAGGAACGTAGCGCGCCCGGCAACGTCCTTCTGCAGCAGACGCAGGCCTTCGCCAGCTGAGTCCCAGCTCTTGACGACGACGTAGTTCAGCTCGTCTCGCAAGAACTCATCGACGATGCCCTCGTACTTGCCTTCGACGTCGAGGAAGTCGGCGAGCGTTCCCATCGGTGCCAGCTCACCTGCGCCAGCGGAGGGCTTGGCACGGAAGAGATTCTTCACGGTGTCTGTGGAGTAGCTGTGCTCGCGGATCAGCGACTCAAGCGAGTTGCGGCGCCCTTCCAGCGTAGCCCGCTCGCCGCGCAGCTGGTCGCCTCGCCGCTTGGACTGGTTCTCGGCGTTGCGGGCTTGTTCGAGCTCAAGCCGAAGTGCCGCAATCTCGGCCTCCAGTCGCTTCAGGCGCTCGGTGACGGACTCGAACGACATCTTTACCTGGCCGCGTTCGAGGCCAAGCTGGGTGAGCTCCTGGCGGGCGACGTCGGACTCAGACCTCAGCCGCTCGCCTTCGCGATCAAGGCTGGCAAGAGCGGCTGCGGCCTGGGCTTCTTCGTTGCGCGTCTGGCTGGCACGCTGCAAGAGCGACATGCCGTTGCGGCGATTGTTCTCGACCTGCTGCTCGGCCTGCGCCAGCGCGCGGATGGCGTTCTGCGCGGCCGCCTGCTGGGCCTGTGCGGCCTCGCGCGATCCGGCGGACTCTTCGGTCGCGGTCTCGAGGAAGCTGCGGTGCTGCTCCTGCTCCCCGGCGAGCTGCGCAAGCTGAAGCCGCGCGGCCTCAAGCTCCGCACTGCCATTCTCAAGGCGATTTGTGAGTTCGGCGATGCGGTCGGTGTTCGAAGCGGTACGCGCGGTGATGCGTTCGAGCTCGACGGCGGACTGGTTCGCGGTCGTGTTCGCTTCGCGAATCTGCGCGTCCAGCGTGTAGCCGGTGCTGACGCCTTCCGTGTGAGCGGCGTCCATCGTCTCCAGGTCGGACGCGGAAGCGTCGATCACCGCTCCAAGACGCGTGATCTCCGCAGCCGCCGATGCGGCTTCGGTATCCAGCTGCGACATTCGGCTGGCAAGCACCACGCGGAGCTTCGTGCGGAGCTCATCGCGCAGCGCGCCGTAGCGCTCGGCCTTGGCGGCCTGGCGCTTCAGCGTGCCCATCTGCTTGGTCACTTCGTCGAAGATGTCGTTGACGCGCGAGAGGTTCTGCTTTGCCGACTCCAGACGTAGTTCAGCAAGGCGCTTCTTCGTCTTGAAGCGAGTAATGCCCGCAGCTTCCTCGATGATGCCGCGGCGGTCGAGCGGCTTCGAGCTGAGCAACTGGCCGATGCGCTCCTGGCCGATGATGGCGTAGCTCTCGCCGCCAAGACCGGTGCCCATGAAGATGTCCTGGATGTCGCGCAGGCGGCAGATCTTGCCGTTGAGCAGGTACTCGGAGTCGCCGGTCCGGAAGAGACGGCGGGTGATGGTGATCTCCCCGGCGCGCACGGGAGCGCGGCCAAACTTGCGGCGGCGAATCTTGAGGACGACGTTGTCGGGATTGGCCGGATCAGGCTCCGCGTTCGCATCTGCGGGCAGTATCTTCTGGTCGCCTTCGATAACGGTGCCGGGCTGCGCATCGGCGACGGCCTCTTCGGTCTCCTCGGCGCGTTGCTGGCGGAGCGCGGTCTCGTCCCAGTCGGAGATCGAGGCGGTGGAGTTGATGGCGACTACGTCGTTCTCGTCAGGAAGCTGGTTGCCGTCGTACACATCCGGATCGACCAGAGTCAGGGAAACCTCTGCCATGCCCGTTGGTTTGCGCTCGCGGGAGCCGGCGAAGATGACGTCTTCCATCTTGATACCGCGGAGGCTCTTGGCCGACTGCTCGCCGAGAACCCAGGTGATGGCGTCGGAGATGTTCGACTTACCGCAGCCGTTCGGCCCGACGATGGCAGCGATGCCTTCGCCCGAGAGCTGCACTTCGGTGCGGTCGCAGAAGGACTTGAAGCCGAGGATCTGAACTTTTTTGAGCTTGAGCATGTGGCCTCGTGAATGCGGATTCCAGATATCAGGTGGAAGCCCGCCTAGCTGTACTTTATTAGGGCGAACCTCGTCCGGCAACATGTGTGACGCTACATCTTGTGGGAAATCGGGACGTAACCCAACAAATAGGTGTCCAAAGCAAAAGAAGACCCTTTTGCCCTCGCAGGTCGTCCACATCTCCGACCTGCCCGCGACGAATCGAAAGTCGGATACAAAAAAGTTGCATCTCACCTCTCAGTGCCGCTAATAGGGCATCACGGAAAACGGTTCCCCGATGAATTCGCCGCGTCTGGATCTGCACTTCGATCTTTACAAATCTCTATGGATACGACGCGAATTGCGTGTATTGTTGAGCAAAACCCCTGAAACTTGCATGAGTAGTTCACGGTTTCTATAATCCGCTTCACTGGCAGTTGGACGCAGCGGAGTACGTCCTTCATGTGTGCATAGGAATTGGGCGCTCCGTTGGCCAATCGACAACCTGAATGTTTTGAGGAGCTTTGAATGAAGAAGGTAGTGGTTGCATCTCTCCTGACGGTCGCAAGCTTTGCCCCTCAAGCCAGCATGATCGCATTTGGTCAAGCTGACGCTGGGCAGGTGCAGATGCCGGCCGCCGAATTTGCGTCGTATAACGGTTGCGCCAGTGCGACGACTCCCGCCGCCAAGGCCCCCGCGTGCGAGGCTTATTTGACGGCGTTCCCGCAGTCGGCTGTAAAGGGCGATGTCCTGCAGCAGTTGATGATTGCCTACAGCCAGATTCCAGCGCCCGATAAAGCCCTGGACGCAGCCGATCGCCTCCTGCAGGTTGACCCGAACAACCTTCGTGGCTTGACGTTTGAAGTCTTCCTCCGCAAGCAGAATGCGGATGCAGTGAGCGACCCGGCGGCGAAGCAGGCTGCTCTTGACGCTGCTGCCTCTTATGCCACCAAGGGCCTTGCCGCGACCAAGCCAAAGGACATGGCTCAGGCTGACTTCGACAACTTGAAGAAGGGTGTGACGCCGACCTTCTACAGCGCCATCGCTACCGCTGCACTAGCCAAGAAGGACACCGCGACCGCGATCACGAACTACAAGTCGGAGCTCGCATCAGTTCCGGTCGACCAGACGACCAAGCCCGGCCCTCTGCTCCAGGACACCTACCAGCTCGGCATCGCCTACTACCAGTCCACTCCGCCTGACTATGTGAACTGCACGTGGTACACCTCGCGCGCCGCAGCCTTCGCTCCCGACCCCTACAAGACCGAGTTCCTGAAGGTCGCGAACTATTGCTATAAGAAGTACCACGGCAAGGCCGATGGTTATGACGCTGTGACCGCCGCCGTCCAGACCAACCTTGATCCGCCGGCAGGCTTCACCATCACCCCCGCTCCGTCGCCTGCTGACATCGTCGCCGGCGTCATCAAGGACACTCCGGATCTCTCCGCCCTCGCGGTTGGCGATAAGGAGTTCATCCTGGCGAATGGCAAGCCCGAGGATGCGGATAAGGTCTGGCAAACGATCAAGGGTAAGTCGGTTGAGTTGCCTGAAGTGACAATTGTCTCGGCTACCGATTCTTCGATCCAGGTATCCGTCTCCGACGACTCGGTCCAGGCCAAGACGGCTGACTTCACCTTCAACCTGAAAGAGCCGCTCAAGACGCCTGTGCCCGCAGTCGGCGACAAGGTAACGCTGGAGGGCACCTACGCCTCCTACACACCCAGCCCGCTGATGATCACGATGAGCGACGCTGAGTTGGTTGTGCCGAAGAAGGCTCCGGTAAAGAAGGCTCCGGTACACAAGAAGGCCGCTGCGAAGTAGTTTTGGGCCGCAGTCAAATGCAGAAGAGGCAGCCTTCGGGCTGCCTCTTCTCTTATTAGCTCAACCCGCGAACTCTTCGGGCCAAAGGCCCGATCTACCCGTCATTCTCCTAGCATGATCCGCTGAATATGCGTCGCCCGCCCGGTCGCGCCGTCGCACTCTATCAGCGCCGCGCACATCTTCGCGTTGCCTTTAGCTGCCTCGAACTTGCCCGGCATGCCGGTGAGGAACTTCGCCAGAATAAGCTCCTTCTCCACGCCGATTACGGAGTCATACGGCCCCGACATGCCCACGTCCGTCTGGTAAGCCGTCCCGTTGTGCAGAATGCGGTTGTCGGCCGTTGGGATGTGCGTATGCGTTCCCAGCACGGCTGTCACGCGGCCATCGAGATACCATCCCAGCGCCACCTTCTCCGATGTCGCCTCGCCGTGGAAGTCCAGCAGGATGACCTTGGCGGTTATCTTCGAGAGCAGCTCATCGGCCTTACGGAAGGGGTCGTCGCAGGACGACATAAAGACGCGGCCCTGCAGGTTGATGACGGCGTACTCCTGGCCCGTCGGCAGCTCGCCCTGGTAGTAGCCGAAGCCCGGCGTGCCGACCGCGTAGTTGGCCGGCCGCAGCACGCGGCGGCCGCGCACATGCGAGTCCGCGGGGACGGCCATGTACTCGAAGATCTCGCGCTTGTCCCAGATGTGGTTGCCGGTGGTGATGACATGCGCGCCCATGTCGAAGAACTCTTCGGCCAGCGACGGCGTGATGCCGAAGCCGCCGGCGGAGTTCTCGCCGTTGATGACCAGCAGGTCGACGGCGTTGGTTTCCAGGACGTGGGGGAGGTGTTCGCGGACGATATGGCGGCCGGCTGATCCGAAGACGTCGCCGACAAAGAGGATATTCACTTCGAAATGCTAGCAGAGCGTGTGATAGCTTGCTTTGCATGGCAATGAATGGACGTTTCGATTTGGGGCTGCGTGTCCTGGCACTGTTGGCGGCTGAACCTGAGGCAATGCACACCTCGCAGGCGATTGCGGACGAGTTGAACGAGAGCGCGGTGATGGTGCGGCGTGTGTTTCTTCAACTGCATGAAGCGGGCTTCATCGTGCAGCGCAAGGGGCCCAGCGGCGGAGCGAAGTTGAAGGTGGCAGCGAAGGAGATCGGCATCGGCGATGTGTTCGCGGCGACGGCAGGGGAGTGGCTCGGCGTCGAGGACAAGGCGCTGGCCTCGTTGATGAAGAAGACGGCATCGCACGCGGTGGCCGCGATGAACGAGACCACGCTGGCGCAGGTAGTGAAGCGGATGAAGAAAGGGTAGGTTTGTTCCTCTGCGTGCGATGGCCCGCAAAAAAAACGCTAGCCTCGGCCGGTATAAGTTGTTTGCAATGTGCGACTTAAAAAATTGCAGAGGTCAAAGTCCTCATAATAAAAGGCTTATACCCTAAAGTCGTCATTCTTATACGGTTAGCAGATTCGTCCGGATGAGTGCCCGCAGCTGAAATTTTCTTTTCGCAGCATAAGTTAAGGATAGCAGGTGGGCACTATCCTTTGGGCAAGTTTTTGGCTTTTAGAATGAGGGAGATACGGGGAAAATGGCTTGACAGGTCGGGTGAGTCCTCGGTCGATGCGAGTGAATCCCGTCATCCTGAGCGTAGCATCTCGCGGTTGTATCGCGAGAAGCGGAGTCGAAGGATCCCGACGCTGTTTGTACCTGCCAGTACCGCTCGAACCTCTCAGCCACATTCAAGTACGTGGCTGAAAGGTCCGAGCGGCATGGGTGGTGTGAACTTTATCGGGGTCCTTTGACTTCGGCGCTACGCGCCTCCGCTCAGGATGACGGAGTCTCTGGCTTGGAATCAGCGCTATTGGTCTTCGCCTGGGGCCGCATGAGCGGGAAGAGGATCACGTCGCGGATAGAGCGGCTGCCGGTGAGAATCATGGTAAGGCGGTCGATGCCGATGCCCTCGCCGCCGGTGGGCGGGAGGCCGTAGCCGAGGGCGCGGACGTAGTCTTCTTCCATGCCGTGGGCCTCGTCGTCGCCGCGTTCTTTCTCGGCCATCTGGGCTTCGAAGCGGCGGCGCTGCTCGTCGGGGTCGTTCAGCTCGGAGAAGGCGTTGCCCACTTCGAAGCCGCCGATGTAGAACTCGAAGCGCTCCACCCAGTCGGGCTCGTTGGGCTTCTGCTTGGAGAGCGGAGAGACGGCTAGAGGGAAGTCGTAGATGATCGTGGGTTGGACGAGATGGGACTCGGCGACGGTCTCGAAGACTTCTGCGATGACCTTGCCAAGTGGGTCGCCAACGGAGAGATTTGATTTTGACAAGTTCAGGGCGTTGATTATCCGGTCTAGCTCGGTTCTCCGCTCTGCGACCTCGCAGCTATATCCCGTATTCACAACCATGTCGAGAAGGCTGTACAAAGATTCCCTAGTATCGAAGGTACTGATTATCGGCTGTTGAGCGAACTCCGTCGGGAAGAAACGAATGATGGCATCCCGCATCGACAGCTTGGTCCATTTGTCGAGATCGATTTCGTTCCCATTGAAGTGACAATTGGTCGTCCCGTTCACTTCCATCGCCACGAACTTCACCAGCTCTTCCGTCAAATTCATCAGGTCGTGGTAGTTCGCATACGCCTGGTAGAACTCGAGCATGGTGAACTCGGGGTTGTGCTGCGTGCTGACGCCTTCGTTGCGGAAGTTACGGTTGATCTCGTAGACGCGGTCCATGCCGCCGACCACCAGCCGCTTCAGGTAAAGCTCCGGCGCGATGCGCAGGAAGAGATCCATATCCAGCGTGTTGTGGTGGGTCGTGAAAGGGCGCGCCGCGGCTCCGCCGGCGATGGAGTGCATCATCGGTGTCTCGACTTCGAGGTAACCGCGTGAGTCGAAGAAGGTGCGGAGGGCGCGGAGGATGGCGGCTCGCTTGACGAAGACCTCGCGGACGTTGGGTGGGCCTTCGGGCTGGACCTGTGGCGCTTCTCCCACATCTGGCGATGAGGCCGCCAGATATGGGGCACCCGGTTCCGTGGCGGCTCCCGGTTCTGTTGACGGAGCCGGGGCGGGGGCGGTCTTCGGGGTGTTGCCGGTGTTCATGAAGAGATCAACGTAACGCTGGCGGTAGCGCAGCTCCGTGTCTTCGAGACCGTGGTACTTGTCCGGCAGCGCGAGCATCGCCTTGGTCAGGAACGTCAGTTCCGCGACGTGGATGGTCAGCTCGCCAGTGCGGGTGCGGAAGAGGTGGCCGCGAACGCCGATGTGGTCGCCCAGGTCGAGCAGCTTGTAGATGGCGAATGACGTCTCGCCAACGTCGTCCTTGCGAACGTAGATCTGCAGGCGGCGGCCGCTCTGCTGCAACTGCGCGAACCCGGCCTTGCCCTGGACGCGAATGGCCATGATGCGGCCGGCGATGGAGACCTCGATCTTCTTGCCGGCGGCGATGTCGGCCTCGAACTGCTCGGAGGTGATGGCGTCGTAGGCGGCCCAGATCTCGGGCACGGTCGTCGTGGCGGCGTAGCTGTTGGGGTAGCTGGGCTGGCCCAATTCGGCGATCTGCTTCAGCTTGTCGCGGCGCAGTTGGTAGAGGTCTTCCTCAAACTTCGATTCGTACACAGGTGTCCCTTTGGAGGCTGGCGTGGAGGCCAGACACTTCAGTATAACGAGGTGCTGCATCCCGGCAGGGCCAACGGCGATGCCGCCATGATGTAATGAAAAGCTATGGCAAGTGAAGAGAAGAAGCGCGGGCTGGGCGAGGTGGTCAAGGCCGAGTCGATGATTCAGTTGGCGATTGCGCTGCCTGCTGGATGCCTGATCGGCTGGCTGGCAGGCGGATGGGCAGACCGGCACTTCCATCAGCACTGGATCGGGATTCTGGGGATTCTGCTGGGGGCGGTCGCTGGCTTTATCCAGATCTTCCGCACGGCTTCGAAGTTTTTGAGTGATGGGCGGTAGCGCGGTATTTGGCGCACTAAGACCCACTCATCGCGATAATGCCGCGATGAATGGGGCACATGCACATGTTCCACGGCGCAGAAGGACAAATGCAAATGCGGGGGTCTCTCCACTCCGCTTCGCTCCGGTCGAGATGACGCTTCATAGTGGGTTGGGGATATTGGGACGATGAAGGCTTTTGACGAATTTACCGACGCCGACTTTCGCCGGACCGTGATCGGAGCGATCCGGCTGCTGGCGATCCTGACGGCGGTCGGAGCAGTGCTGCTCTGGCTGAAGCTGGGCTGGCAGAGTGCCGCGCTACTGCTGGTCGGCGCGTTGATCTCTGGCTCGGGATTGTGGGAGTGGCTGCGCCTGATGACAGCCGTGATGGCCCAGATGGATGCCGAGCCGGGAGGAACCGGGAAAGCCAAGCCTATGGGCCGTGTTTTGTTGGGTTTCTTCCTGCGGCTGGGGCTTACCGTCGTGCTTCTGTATGGTAGCCTTAAGGTTCTACACGGTTCAGTGTTCGCGCTCGCGGCTGGCCTTGGTCTGGGAGTGTTTTGTCTCTCGATCGAGGGCATCCGGCTGATGAAGGCCTGGACGGTGTAGTCAGAATTCAGCTCAAAAGAAACTACTTATGCCGAAACAGCTACTGCTGACCAAGTTTTTGAACTCGCTCTTCGCCGGACCGGTCGACTCGCTCCTGGCTGCGCTGCATATTCACGTGCTTCACCCGAAGGCCCCGATCACGAACGCCGTGGCTATGGAGCTGCTCGTAACGGCCTTCCTGCTGCTGTACTTCATCGCGGTGCGTGTCTCGCTGAGCGTTGAGAAGCCCGGCGCGGTGCAGCATCTCGCCGAGATGACCAGCGAGTTTGTCGCCGACCAGAGCGAATCGATCGTCGGCCATGGTTATGAGAAGTTCACGGCCTACCTGACCACGCTCTTCCTGTTCATCCTGCTGGCGAACCTGCTCGGCCTGATCCCCGGCCTCGAGTCGCCCACAGCGAACGCGGTCGTGCCGCTCGGCTTCGCGCTCTGCACCTTTCTCTACTACCACTACCATGGCATCCGGGCGAACGGAGCGGGCTACATCAAGCAGTTCCTGGGGCCGGTGTGGTGGCTCTATCCGCTGATGCTGCCCATCGAGATCATCTCGCACCTGGCGCGCGTCCTCTCGCTCACCGTCCGTCTCTACGCGAACATGCTGGCGGGTGATCTCGTAACACTGGCGTTCTTCTCGCTGGTGCCGATCGGCGTGCCGCTGATCTTTCTCGGTCTGCACCTTGGTGTGGCTGTCGTTCAGGCTTATGTCTTCTTCCTGCTGGCGACGATCTATCTCTCGCTGGCTGTCTCACACGATCACTAGAGATCGTGCAAACAAGTTTCGCCGTGGAGAGTGGCTCCCACTCCGCGGGATTGCAACAGCGCCGCATAGCGTGAGGGTGCCAGCACGGTGAGCATCAACCACCCACTGGCGGCGTACATTCTGGGAGCAGGAGCAACACAATGAAGAACACGTTCATGGTTTTCAAGTACGTCTTTATGTCGTTGGCTGCGTTGCTCATCGCATCGCCGGCCTTTGCGCAGGGAACTGCGACAGGTGGATTCAACTCGGTTCCGCTGGCTGCCGGGCTCGGCATGGCGCTCGCATCGGGCCTCTGCGGTCTCGGTCAGGGTAAGGCGACTGCTTCGGCTACCGAAGCTCTCGCACGTAACCCCGGCGCCCGTCCCGGAATCTTCATCTTCCTGATTCTCGGTCTCGCCTTCATCGAGTCCCTCGCTCTCTTCACCTTCGTTATCATCTACCTCAAGGCTGTCTAGTCTGCGGCCTTCGGGCCAAGGTAAAAAAGAAAAAGGCGCTCCAGTCGGAGCGCCTTTTCTGTTTTCAATCTGGGGAAGTGATTTCGGAATTACTTGGTGAAGATCGTGCTTGAGGGGATCCTCTCTTCATTGCTAATGATGCGATTATTGCCGCGTTTCGCCGCTTCCATGCCAATGTGATCCAAGCGCTTCTGCTCGGAGTCACCTACCTCGGTAGCAACGGTGTCCTGTTCGATTGCCTCGTGCGACGGGCGTGCTGCGGATTTCGTTGAATCAAGTCCCTGTGCCATGAAAAGCACCTCCATGCTTGTCTCTGTGATGTAGGAGGCCACTTCGAGGTTGTCGGACATCGAACAATCATCGAACAATCGCCCTTTAACCGAAGCTGCTATTTCTCGGCCACAATGTCGATCTTGTGGATCTTTGGCGGTTCGGAAAAGAGGTCGGCTGCCTTGGCCATCAATGCTTTCGCGATGTCGCCGTTCAGGTGAGCCTCGCGGCCTGCCTCATCTTCAAACGTATCGAAGATGCCATACGCTCCATCATCTTCCTTCAGGGCGTACCAGGTGACGGTGCCTTTTTCCTGCTTTGCCATCTCCGCGCCCTGCTTCAGAAAGGCCTCAACCTCGGCTTCTTTGCCGGGCTTGGCCTTCAACTCTCCGTATAGTGCGAAACGAACCATTGGCTTCCTCCTATTGCTTCACGATAAGACGCATCCTGTTGCGGGGTAGTTACATTGGGAACGACATTTGGTTTCGCTTCACTCCCGAATTGAACCACCGGTTTTGCTTCATAACGATGGCTGCGATAGCCTGTCTAAGTGGAGATTTACCGCTCAATGATCCTTCGCTCGTTCGCGCTGATGGCGCTTCTTGGCCCAGCCGCCTATTGTTCTCCCGTTCTGGCGCAAGCTCCGGCCTCGCAGACCCCGCCCCCGGCACCTGCTACCACCCAATCGGCGCCCGCGGCCGCCTCGCAGGACCTGCCCGACGCTCCCAGCACGGTGAGCCACGCCAAGGCACCACCGGTGCCGACCGGGCCGACGGTCGTGATCGATTCGACCATGGGGCGAATGACCTGCAAGCTCTTTGACAAGATCGCCCCTGTGGCCTCGGCGAATTTTATTGGTTTAGCTGAAGGTTCGAAGGACTGGGAAGATCAGACGACCCACAAGAAGGTCCATCACCAGCCGTTTTACAACGGCGTCACGTTCCACCGCGTCATTCCGGGATTCATGATCCAGGGTGGCGATCGGCTAGGAACCGGCATGGGCGATGCAGGCTACTACTTCGACAACGAGACCGACCCGTCGTTGACCTTCGACGTCGCGGGACGCCTAGCCATGGCGAACGCGGGCCAGGGAACGGATGGCCATGGAACCAATGGTTCTCAGTTCTTCATCACCGAGGTCCCGTATCCCGACCTGAACGGCGGCTACACCATCTTCGGCCAGTGCGATGAACACAGCGTGCTGGTTGTGGCCTCCATTGCGCGCGTCGATCGCGACGCGCAGGACAAACCCCGCGAGCCAGTCATCATCAATAAAGTGACGATCGTGCGCGAAGGCCAGCCCATGCCGCCGCTGCCTGCAGCCGCACCTGCGGCAACGCCAAAATTGCCCGCGGCTACATCTAACTAGTTTTGCGCTCATCCTGCGATTCAGCGGGAGCGCCCTTTTTACCGATCCATTAACCTGCAAGGAGAAGATTCACAATGCCTACCAAGCCCGGCGTATACGCCACATTCAAGACATCGGAAGGAACGATCGTTTGCGAGCTGTTCGAGGCGGACGCACCGCAGACGGTTGCAAACTTTATCGGTCTCGCCGAGGGAACCAAGGAGTGGAACAGCCGCTCCAAGAAGGGTGACAAGCTCTACGACGGCACCATCTTCCATCGCGTGATCCCGAACTTCATGATCCAGGGCGGCGACCCCGAAGGCACCGGCATGGGCGGTCCTGGCTACAAGTTTGCGGACGAGACCAAGGGCTCGAAGCACGGCTTCCAGCAGAAGGGCAAGCTGGCCATGGCGAACGCCGGCCCGAATACCAACGGATCGCAGTTCTTCATCACCGTCGCAGACACCAGCTGGCTGACCGGCAAGCACACCATCTTCGGCGAAGTCGTTGAAGGCTACGACATCGTCGAGAAGATCTCCAAGGTAGCCAAGGACGGCATGGACCGTCCGAAGACGCCCGTGGTACTCGAGAGTGTCACGATCGAGCGCGTAGCCTAACGCCGTCTGTCGCATGTCATACATGGCCGGAGAGAGAGTTCGGAGAGGTCTTTAGGAACTTTCCGAACCCTTCTCCGGCCATTGCTGAGACCATTTATAGTGCAAGCGTAGCCGGCGAGTCCGCACCCCGTATACCGGAGATCCGACACCATGCAGCTTGCATCCCTGAAGCTCCCAAAGACCTGGGTCAATGTATTTTTTTTCTACGCGTCTGCGTTGACCTTAATCAATGGACTGATCGTCATTCGCGTCTCCCGCAACTGGACGCTTTCGAACTGGCTGGTGAACTACGAAGGCGGCTTCATCCGCCGCGGGCTTCCTGGGCAGGTTGCATACGTTCTCAGCCGCGTGACCCATCTATCGCCGGTCGTGTACGTCGTAGTCTTCTACCTTCTTTGCTACGTCATCATCTTCTGGTCGGCACGTTTCTTCGTCCTCGCGTCCTCTTTGAACCTCTGGGTGCTGGCACTGCTGCTCTCTCCCGCAACGTTCTCCTATCAATTTCTGCACCCGCGTTCGGGCTACAACAAAGAGATCATCCACATCGCGGCGCTCGCCCTGTTCCTCCTTCTGCTCAAGAAGGGGAAGCTGTCGTCTACCGGCGTCGTACTCTACCTGACCGCGGCGATTCTGATTGGCACGCTCTCGCACGAAGGCAACATCTTCTACGCTCCTTACTTCTTCGCGGCGCTGATGTTCAGCGGTCGCAGCTTCAGGGAAGCGGCGAAGGCGTGCGCGTTGCCTGCTCTGGTGGGTGTCGTAGCTACGTACTTCTGCTCCAAACATATCGGCAACGAGCAGATCGTCACCCAGATATGCTCCTCTATCGGATACAAATTCGAAGTGCCGAACAGCACGGAGATCTGCGCCAACGGAGCTATGGTCTATCTCGTCCGCTCCCGCGACTTCGCACGCGCAGAGACAATTATGTTCATCCACAGATATGGTTACTGGAAGGTCTTCCCGTTCTTCGCGGCGCTGGCGCTGGTTCCGACCCTTGGAGAGAGCCTTGTCCTGGCCCGTGCTCGCTTCTCGCGCGACCTTATCGTGCTCTGGACCTCAGTGTTCGTCTCTTTCCTAGGCACGCTCGTGCTCTTCTACTTCGCCGTCGACTGGGGACGCTGGATCTACATTCACGTCATCAGCATCGCGTTTCTGTTGCTTTATCTGGACGTACAGCGTGTCGAACGCGACGGTCCTGACGCTCCCGCGTCGGAGATCCCAATGGGGCGCAGGATCATCGGCTGGGCCTTCCTCTTCGCTTACGCCGCGTTCTGGATTCTGCCCACGGGTGCCGAACCCATTCGTCTAGGCTACGTAGGCCGGCTGAAATATGTGACGCACTACTCCAACAAGGCGGCCTCCGAACAGCGTGGCCAGCCTGATTAAACAAGAATGGGCCGGCTATGGAGCCGGCCCTCTCGCGTAGGTCTATGCTTCGGAGTCTTACAGAACGTCGATCACGGTGCAGAGCTCCTTCACCGAATCAGCAGACTTCTGCAGCGCGGCTTGCTCTTCAGCCGTCAGCTTGATTTCGATGATCTGCTCAAGGCCCTTCGCTCCCAGCTTGCAAGGCACGCCGACATAGAGTCCGGAGATGCCGTACTCGCCTTGGAGATAGGCGGCGCAGGGAAGGATCTTTTTCTTGTCCTTGAGGATGGCTTCGACCATCTCGACCGCAGCCGCAGAAGGCGCATAGTAAGCAGACCCAGTCTTCAGGTGCTTCACAATCTCCGCGCCACCATTGGCTGTGCGGCTCTCAAGCTCCTTCAAGCGATCGGGCGCAATCAACTCTGTGATCGGAATGCCAGCGACGGTCGAGTAGCGCGAGAGCGGCACCATGGTGTCGCCGTGGCCGCCAAGGACGAAGGCTGTGACATTCTCGACCGAGACGTTCAGCTCCGTAGCGATAAACGTACGGAAGCGGGCTGAGTCGAGCACGCCCGCCATGCCTATAACGCGCTCGCGCGGGAAGCCGGAGTGCTTGAACGCAGCCTGCGCCATGGCATCCAGCGGGTTCGAGACGACGATGATGATGGTGTCGGGCGACGCGGCTACGACCTGCTTGACGACGCTCGACATGATGCCGGAGTTGGTGTTCAACAAGTCGTCGCGGCTCATGCCCGGCTTGCGGGCGATGCCTGCGGTGATGACGACGATGTCGGAGTTGGCGGTGTCTGCGTAGTCGTTGGTGCCGAGGATACTGCAGTCGCGCTTCTCAATCGGCATGGCCTGCAGAAGATCGAGCGCCTTGCCCTGGGGCACGCCTTCGACGACGTCCAGCAGGACAACATCGGCCAGTTCCTTGGCGGCGATCCAGTGTGCTGCGGTGGCTCCAACATTGCCCGATCCTACGATGGTTACTTTCTTGCGCATTATCTTCTCCGGAAATGACTTACGTTCAATTTTCCGCCTTCAACATGAGGGGTGGCAAATCGGTGTGCGATCACCGGCGCGCGATATAGTTAGATTCCAAGATGACCTTAACCTCCCCTGGTGTCCCAAAATCGGCATATTACGTTGCGCTAGATGGATTGCGGGCCGTGGCTGTCATTATGGTCTTCTTTCAGCACTACGGCGCAGGCCGAGCATTCCTGTTTGGCTGGGGATGGACCGGCGTCGATATCTTCTTCGTGCTGTCCGGATTTCTCATCACTGGCATCCTCTATGACAGCCAGCACAAAGGCCATCGCTACCGAGACTTCTATGTCCGGCGTACCTTGCGAATCTTCCCGTTGTATTACTTCATCTGGGCAATCGTCCTGCTCGTTGCGCGCTTGGCTCATTGGCAGTGGAATTGGCGCTGGGCACTTTGGCCGGTCTACCTCGGGAACTACGCCCGGTTTTTCTTCCTCCATGTCCCAGGCGATCCGTACCGCTTCGACAAGCTGACATTTGGAGCGCCCGTCAGTTCCTGGTTCGGATACCCGTTTCATCTCTACATAGGCCACTTCTGGTCGCTCTGCGTAGAAGAACAGTTCTACTTGATCTGGCCGCTTATCGTGTATCAGGTACGGAGGCGAGAGACGCTGATCAAGATCTGCTTGGCTGCGGTCATTTTCAGTCCGATTCTTCGAGGCATTCTGAGTGTGACGCTTTCCCCTCAACTCCTCCGCATGGAACTGTTTTATCGAAGCTTGCCCACTCGCCTCGATGCGCTGCTTATTGGTGGTCTTGTCGCGCTCAGTTTGCGCGGCCCGGAAGAGGCCATGGTGCGCCGGTTGAGCCGTCCTTTGCTGCTCATTTCCGCAGCCCTCTTTGTCGCGCTCTATCTCATCGCTACAAAAGCGCTTGCCTTGCCCCTGGACGGCTCAGCTTCGAATTGGATCGGGGTGTTTGGCTTCACGATCATTGACGTCTTCGCTGCCGCACTAATTCTGGAATGCATTCACCCCGGCAGCGCTTTAGGAGCCGCGCTTAGTTGGAGGCCGCTACGCGCCCTGGGCATCATCAGCTATGGCTTCTACGTCTACCACGATCTACTGCACGATGTTTACTCAGAGCTGGCCCACCGAGTCTCAACTGAACACCCGTTTGCGATGACCCTGCTGGTCGCATTCACGGCCACTCTGCTGATTGCGGCACTGAGCTATCGCTTTCTGGAGAGACCTTTACTGAAGCTCAAAGATCGATTCGCAGGTCAGGTACACAGAGCACCGACGGTGTGATCCAGTTCAACGGATAAGCACACGATTTCGACAGCCAACCGCCGACCGGAAGGCAAGTCTACTTAATTTCGATCGTGGGCATGGCAGCTTTCTCAACCGGAGCGAGCGACGTAGTCCCAGCGCGCTGAGCCAGCTGCAAAACCTGTCCTGGAAGGATGCCAAGGATCAGCGTCGCGGCAGCCGCAAGCGTGAGGCCGATGCCAGCAGGCACAGTCGTCGCGGTGAAGGGATGGGCGATGTCCACGCCATCCTCGGTCACGTCTTTGAGCGATTTCGTATAGAGAGCGGCGATCAGGCGGAGATAGTAGAAGCAGGCGAAGCCGCTGTTCGCCAGACCGAGAACGGCGATCCAGATGTGGCCGGCGTTGATGGCGGCCGAGAAGACGTAGAACTTGCCGAAGAATCCGCCGGTGAAGGGAATCCCGATCAGCGAGAGCAGGAAGAAGCTGAGCAGCGCAGCCATGACCGGACGGCGCAGCGCGAGGCCGGTGAAGTCTTCCGCGGTACGCGAGGTCTCGTCGTAGCCTGAGACCTGGGTGATGACGGCGAAGGCACCGACGTTCATCGCCGAATAGGCCGCGATGTAGAAGGCGGCCGAGGCGATCGCGTCCTTAGGGAAGGCGGTGAAGGCTACGAGCAGGTAGCCTGCATGCGCGATGCTCGAGTAAGCCAGCATGCGCTTCACGTCCTTCTGCAGCAGAGCGCCGAGGTTGCCGATGGTCATCGAGAGCACGGCAATGATGCCGATCAGGAGCGCCCAGCGGGGCTCGAAGCCTGGGAAGCCGTCGAAGGTGATACGAAGAAGCACAGCGAAGGCGGCGGCCTTGGGTGCGGTCGACATCAGGCCCACGACCGGGGCGGGAGCGCCCTGGTAGACGTCCGGCGTCCATACATGGAAGGGAGCCGCGGAGACCTTGAAGCCGATACCGATCACAATCATGGCCAGCGCCATGAAGGCCATAGTAGGCGTAGCGGAGGTGCCGAGACCCGCGGCGATGGCCGCGATCGATGTGGAGCCGGTCGCACCGAAGGCCAGCGCGATGCCGTAGAGGAAGAAGGCCGTCGCGAAGCTGCCGAGAAGGAAGTATTTGATGGAGGACTCGGAGCCTGTTGCCTGACCCTTGCGGAAGCCGGCCATGATGTAGGTCGAGATCGAAGAGATCTCGAGGCCGATGAAGACCATCAGCAACTCGACCGAGCAGGTCATCAGCATCATGCCCACGGCGCCGAAGAGCGCGAGCGCAAAGTACTCGCCAGCGTGGGTAGCGTGACCGTCAAAGTAATCCAGCGACCCCAGCAGCGTGACCAGCACAACCGCTGCGATCAGGACATGAAAGAAGACCGAAAAGGCATCGATCTGGATCAAGCCGGAGTAGGCCTGAAGCGTGCCGAACTGAAGCTGATAGAACGCTGCGGCACCTGATGCGATGGTGCCGAGGATTGCGAGCCATCCGAGCGGCTTGCGGCTGGTGCCGGGTTTCAGCACCGGCTCGATCAGCATGACGAGCACGCCAGTGATGGTAAGTATCTCTTCGGGAAGCAGGTCGATTACGTTAGGCGACATTAGTAGCGGGCTCCCTTGTTTGTTTCTGGAGCGGGTTTGCCGAGCGCGGCAGAGGATAGTGTTGGGTCGGCAAACGCGCCGGGCCGGGATGCGGTATCGGCTGGGGTGGCGGGCGATGTGACTGCCGGTTGTTGATTTGTAACCGCGAAGGTATCAATTGCGCGTGTCCAGTAGGGCGATGCCAATCCCATTACAAGGAAGACGGCCATGAGCGGCCAGAGAGCGATGTGCTCGCGCGCATCGATGTCCCATCCGGTGACGGTCTCGCTCTTGATGCCGAGGTCGCCGTAGAAGACGCGCTGGATCATCCAGAGCATGTAGGCAGCGGTAAGGATGACGCCCGATGTCGAGAGGGCCGTCCACCAGAAGCTGCTGCCGTGCAGCAGCGACCACTGCATCGAGCCAGAGAAGACAAGGAACTCGCCGACGAAGCCGTTCAGCATGGGCAGGCCGATGACCGAGAGCGTGGTGATGACGAAGAGGGTCACCATCCACGGGAACTTCGCGGCCAGACCGCCGTACCCGCGCATGTCGTAGGTCTGGTAGCGCTCGTAGAGCAGGCCGAGCAGCATGAAGAAGGCCGCGCCGCCGAGACCCTCGTTGAGGGTCTGGTAGATGCCGCCGTCGAGGCCGGCGATGGTGAAGGTGAAGATGCCCAGCACCGCGACGCTGACGTGGCCGAGCGTGCCGTAGGCGGCTAGGCGTTTCAGGTCTTTCTGAACAAGCGCGATGAGCGCGCCGTAGACGATGCCGATGGCGGCGAGCGCAATCAGCAGCGGAGCGATGCGGTGGCTTTCGTCCGGGAAGATGCCGAAGCTGAAGCGCAGGATGGAGTAAAGGCCTAGCTTGCCGACCAGCACCATGACAGCGGCGGTAGGAGCTTCGGCGACGGCATCAGAAAGCCAGCCGTGCAGCGGGAAGATCGGCACCTTCACAGCGAAGGCGAACAGAAAGGCTAGGGATGCGAGCCAGAGGGCCGGGGAATTGGCCGAGATGCCGTGGACCGCTGCGAGATGCGTCAGTGTAGGCACGTCGAAGGTGCCCGTCTGCACATAAAGCCAGAGGACGGCGACGAGCAGGATGGCCGAGGGGATGAAGGCGTAGAGGAAGTACTTGATCGCTGCTGCGCGACGCTTTTCGGTGCGGCCGAAGGTGGCGATCAGGATGGTCATGGGAACCAGCGTGAGCTCCCAGTATGCGTAGTAGAGGAAGAGGTCGAGAGCGACGAAGACACCGAACATTGCCGTCTGCTGCAGCAGGAAGAGGATGTAGAAGGTCTTCTTGCGCTTGGGGATCGCGTTCCAGCTGATGAGCACGCCAAGAGGCGCGAGAAAGCCGGTGAGCACGATGAGCCAGAGCGAGAGTCCATCGACGCCGAGGTGGTAGCGGATGGCGGGGTTCGAGATCCAGGAGCAATTCTGCTCGAACTGGTAGCCGTGCGCGGCGTAGTTATAGTGTGCGGGCAGATGCAGGGTACAGAGGAAGGTGACGAGGCTGACGGCGAGCGCGCCCCACTGCATCGTCTTGCCTTTGTCCGGCAGCAGCGCGAGAACGACCGCGCCCACGAGTGGGACGAAGGTGATGATCGAAAGGATGGAGTGGTCTAGATTCATAGCGGCAGGTTCATCTTTTCCTTAGTAAAAGCGATTGCTTGAACTTTTTACGTCCCACCCATGCGATGAAGCCGCATGGATGGGGCACCCGGGCGTTACCGAACGTGGATAAAGATCATGAAGACGAGCACGGCGGCCGCGCCAAGCGCGAGCCATCCGGCGTAGGAGCGAATGTTTCCCGACTGTATCTTGCGGGTCAGGCTGCCAAGACCGCGAACTCCGGCTGCGGTGGCGGAGGGAACTCCACTGGCAACGCCACCATCGACGAGACCGGCGAGAAAGAGGCGCGAGAAGACCATGAGCGGTGTGACGATAACCAAGGCGTAGATCTCGTCGACGTAGAACTTGTTCTCGAGCAGAGTGTAGACGGGCTTGAAGCTGGTGGCGAGCTTGGTGGAGGTTCCCGGCTTCACGATGTAGAGGAAGTAGGCTACGAGGAAACCAAGGAAGGCGGTCGCGAGAGATATCCCCGCCAGAATCCATTCCGTACTATGACTGCCTTCGACACTCTCTGCGATACCCGAAGTAAGTACAGGCGCGAGGAAGTGGCCGATCTCGTCATGACCACCAAAGGCCTCCGGGTTGCCGACCCAGCCACCAATGAACGAGAGGATCGCGAGAATGACAAGAGGGAATAGCATGATCCATGGCGACTCGTGAACGCCATGCGAGTGACTGTGGTCATCATGGCTGGCCTCTATTACCAGCTTGGTGTCAGAGTGAGCATGGACGGCGGCACCGTGGTGCTCGAGCGAGCCATGTTCCTCAACGTGTGACTCGCCCCAGAAGGTCTTGAACCAGAGACGGAACATGTAGAACGAAGTGAGACCCGCCGTAACGAGGCCGACTGCCCAGACAAGTTTGCCAACAGGGTTCGTAGAAGTGAAGGCCTGATAGAGAATCTCGTCCTTGGAGTAAAAACCAGCGAAGGGCCAGATTCCCGCGATGGCGATAACTCCCGCCGTCATCGTATAAAACGTGACGGGGATGCGCTTGCGGAGCGCGCCCATCTTGTTCATATCCTGCTCGCCGTTTAGCGCGTGGATCACCGAACCCGCAGCGAGGAAGAGCAGCGCCTTGAAGAAGGCATGGGTCATCAGGTGGAAGATAGCGGCCGAGTACGCTCCAACGCCGCAGGCCAGAAACATGTAGCCGAGCTGCGAGACGGTCGAGTAGGCGAGGACGCGCTTGATGTCCGTCTGCACCAGACCGATCAGCGCCGCGAAGATCGCGGTGGCCGCGCCGATGCAGGCTACGACGGTGAGTGCCACTGGAGAAAGATTGAACAGCACATGGCAGCGCGCGACCATGTAGATCCCGGCCGTAACCATGGTCGCAGCGTGGATGAGCGCGGAGACGGGCGTGGGACCTTCCATCGCGTCCGGCAGCCAGACGTAAAGAGGAATCTGGGCGGACTTACCGGCGGCTCCAACGACGAGCAGGAGGCAGATCGCCGTGATGAATCCGCCTGGCGTCGTTATCAGGGATGCCTTGCTGAATACGGTCGCAAAATCGAGCGAGCCAAAGTGGGCGATGATCAGGAACATCGCAAGCAGGAAGCCGAAGTCGCCAATTCGATTGACGACGAAGGCTTTCTTGCCAGCATTGGCGGCGGAGTCCTTTTTGAAGTAGAAGCCGATCAGCAGGTAGGAGGCGAGACCGACGCCCTCCCAGCCGACAAAGAGCAGAAGAAAGCTCGACGACAGCACCAGCACCAGCATGAAGAACATGAAGAGGTTCAGATAGGCGAAGAAGCGCCAGAAGCCGTCCTCATGCGCCATGTATCCGGCGGAGTAGAGATGGATGAGGAAGCCAACGCCGGTGACGATGGCCAGCATGATCGCGGTGAGGTGATCGACCGTGAAGGCGAAGTTGACGGTGAAGCCGGAGATGCTGATCCAGGGAGCACTGACGATCGAGATCGGCGCTGCACCGGCGAGAACGCCGCTCCAGATCCACGCAACCAGCAGCGCGGGAACGAGCGTAAAGAGCAGGGCGACTCCGGTGACGGCAGCGCGAGGCAGCTTGCGGCCAATGGTCCCGTTGATGAGGAACCCGGCGAAGGGAAGCAGCGGAATCAACCAGAGATACGAAGAGGGCATAGCTTACTTTTTCCTGCCTGTCGGGGCTACGGTTACGACTTCATCAGGTTGATCTGATCCACGTTCAACGTGCTGCGGGTGCGGAAGATGGCGATGATGATGGCGAGGCCGACCGCGGCCTCTGCCGCTGCGACGACCATGACGAAGAAGACGAAGATCTGGCCGTTCACCTGGTGCCACATATGGGCGAAGGCGACAAAGGTCAGGTTCACGGCGTTGAGCATAAGCTCGATCGACATGAAGATGGTGACGACGTTGCGCTTGATCAGGAACGAAGCCACGCCGGTCGAGAACAGGATCGCGGCGAGGATCAGGTACCAGGAGATGGGAACCATCTGTCTACTGCTCCTTCCGTGCGAGAACGACCGCGCCGAGGATTGCGACGAGAATAAGGACCGAGGTGACCTCGAAGGGAAGCAGCAGCTTCGTAAACAGAACCGTGCTGATCTCCGAGATGTTCGAGGTGAGGTTGTTCAGATAGCCACCGATGTTGGCGTTACCAAGCGCCTTGCGTTCCGTCAAAAAGACGAAGGAGAGCAGGCAGAAGATAACCAGAGCTCCGGGAAAGCCGGCGATGTACGCCATGCGGCTGCCGCTGGTGCGTTCTTCTTCGCCCGCATTCAGCAGCATGATGACGAAGACGAAGAGCACCATGATGGCGCCCGAGTAGACGATGACCTGTGCGGCGGCGAGGAACTCCGCCCCAAGCGACCAGTAGAGAACGGCCAGCGACATCATCACGGCGATCAGCGAGAGCGCGCTGTTGATGGGGTGGCGCTGAAAGAGGAAGTTGAGCGCCCCCGCGACCGCGATCAGCCCGAAGATGATGAAGAGTGCCAGTTCCATGTTCGTCCGTCGAATCCTTTTCGCTGAGCCCAGCACGCAGAAGCTGAAGCTCGAACGGTTCCCAGCAGAGGTTGCGGCTATCTGCTGATTGTAAAACAGCTTGCTGCGTGAATCTTAACCGCGCAGCGCTAATACCAGGCTGGTGGCAACGATGTTGGCCATGGCGACGGGAAGAAGGAACTTCCAGCCAAAGTCCATAAGCTGGTCGTAACGGAAGCGCGGAAGCGTGGAACGGACCCAGATGTAGAGAAAGAGGAACGAGAAGATCTTGGCGACGAACCAGAGGATCGGGAAGATCGCTGAGAGGATCGGGCCGCCGAAGTCGTCGGGAAGCAGATGGCCAAGTGGGCTGGACGCTCCGCCGAAGAAGAGCAGCGTGGCGACGCAGCTTACGGTGATCATGTTGGCGTATTCGGCCATGAAGAACATGGCGAACTTCATGGAGCTGTACTCGGTGTGATACCCGGCGACGAGCTCGGATTCGGCTTCTGGAAGGTCGAAGGGCGAGCGGTTGGTCTCGGCATAGGCGGCCATCAGGTAGATGAAGAAGGCGACGAACTGGAATCCGCCAAAGATATTCCAGGAGGCCATGCCGTGCGTCGTCTGGACGTCCACGATGTCACGAAGGCGAAGCGATCCGGCTCGAAGGACGACACCGACCAGCGAGAGGCCAAGCGCGAGCTCGTAGCTGATGACCTGCGCGGTTGCTCGGAGCGAGCCGAGCAGAGCGAATTTGTTGTTCGAGGCCCAGCCAGAGAGCGCGATGCCGTAGACGCCGATCGAGGTGATGCCGAGGATGACCAGCAGGCCCACGTTGACATCGGCGATCTGAAAAAGATCTACGCCCCTTATGCGGGTGAGAGCACCGAACGGAACGACCGCGACCGAGATGAGCGCGCAGGTGAGCGCAATGATCGGCGCGGCGAGAAAGAGCGGCTTCTCGGTCGCCAGCGGTGTCAAATCTTCCTTCAGGAAGAGCTTGATGCCGTCGGCAAGCGGCTGCAGCAGTCCGAAAGGCCCCACGCGGCTAGGTCCCCAGCGATTCTGCATGCGACCGATGACCTTGCGCTCCAACAGCACGGTGTAGGCGACGGCGGTCAGCGTAATGACCAGCACCACCAGCACCTTCACGATCGTGAGCAGGAGGAAGATCTGGAACTCGGAGAGGCTGTCTAGAAGGTGCGTCATCGTATCTCTTTATCTCATCTCTCGAAATCGGTTCAGTCGGCTGCGGTCTGTTCGGCGGCGGCGGTTCGGCTCGCTGCGTTCTGCTGCAGGTCGGCAAGCATGGCGGAGTAGCGGCCCAGTGTACCGGAAGTGAACAGACCATCGTTCGCGGGAAGCACGAGGTCGCGGCGGTTGGTGATCTGGACGAGGTCGCTGGGTGCGGCGGGCGATAGGTGCTGGTCGTTGCCTGAGAGCAGTTGCAGCCGCAGCAGGCTGTAACCCGGGACGAGGCGGTTGATCTCGTCGAGGATCGCCATCGGATCGAACGGGCTAAGGCGCGGCTCGAGGTTGTTCGCAGTCAGCCATACGGCGTGGCGGTCGGCCTCGCCGGACTGAGCTCCGCGGGTCTGTCCCATGTCGGCGCGGAGGCCCTTGCCGAAGGGAACGAGCGCGCGCATGTTCGCGCCCATCTTGTCGGCGATGCGGACGATCATCTCGAAGTCGGTACGGACACCGGCGCGATCGCCAGCCTTATTGACCTGCTGCAAATCGCCGTAGCTGTTGGTGACCGAACCCGACTTCTCGTAGAGATTGGCGGCTGGAAGGATGACGTCGGCGAGCGCGGCGGTCTCAGTAAGGAACATCTCCTGCACGACGACGAAGGTGTTCTTGAGGGCGATGGGGTCGACTCCGTAACGGGCTACCGGGTTCGCTCCAACAACGTACAGTGCCGACAGATCACCACGTCCGGCGGCGTCGAAGATCTCGAGCATGTCGAGACCGGGCTCGGTGGCAATGTTGTATTCGGCTGCAAGATTGCTGCCCGCGGTGATGGGCGTGTAGCCCGGCAGCATGTCCGGCAAAAGACCCATATCGGCTGCGCCGCGCGAGTTGACGTAGTCCGAGAGCAGGGCGAACTTACGGCCTGGGAGCGTCTTGCCGAAGTCGAGAAGCTGCTTCAGATCGCCGCCGCGAAGCTCGGAGCCGATGAGGACGACGACCTCTTGTTCGGCGCGAAGTGCAGCGCGGAAGTCAAAGAGCGCCTGGGAGTCGGTGCCCGGCTGCTTCAGCGAGTCAACCACCGAGTCGTCTCCCGCGATGAAGCTGGCCAACGCGCTATATCCAAACGGAGCGACGTGCAGGAAAGCCTTCGCGTTGCGGCGGAGCTTGATCCCTTCCGTGTTCGCGATGTAGATGCGAGCCTTGTTCAGGCGGACATTCGAGCGCAGGTTCCACGCGGTCAGCGGATTCTGGTTGGTCGGGTCGCCCCCGATGAGGAAGATCGCTGGTGCCTTCTCAACATCGCGCTGCGAGGCGGCCTTGCCAGTGGTTCCGGCAAGCGCCTGCGCGAAGGTGACGTAGTCCGCAGTCCGGTGGTGGTCGATGTTGTTCGTTTGCAGGACCGTGCGTGCAAACTTCTGCAGCAGGTAGGCCTCTTCGTTGGTGAGGCGGTTGCCGCCGACCACGCCGATGCTCTTGCCGCCGCGCGTGTCGCGCAGTTCGCGAAGCTTCTTGCCGACGTGTTCGAGCGCCTGCTCCCACGAGACGGGCAGCAGTACGCCGCTTGAGTTCCGCACCAAGGGCTGCGTGATGCGGTCGGGCGAGTTGGCGAAGTCGAAGGCGTAGCGGCCCTTGTTGCAGAGGAAGTCGCCGTTGATGCCGCTCTTGTCGCGGTTGTCGCCGCGCACGATCTCGGCTCCATCGGAAGTCGAGCGCACGCCGAGAGTCGTCTTGCAGCCATCGCCGCAGTGCGTGCAGACGGTGGCGACGTGGTTCATCTCCCACGGGCGAGTCTTATAGCGATACGTGCCGGAGGTGAGCGCGCCCACGGGGCAGGCGTCGATGCACATGCCGCACTGCTCGCAGTCGACGTGCGGCAGATCGTCAGGAGACATCTGCGCGGGAACGTTCGGAGCGATGACGGAAGAGCTGCCACGATTCTGGATGCCAAGCGCGAAGACGTCCATGCCTTCGCCGCACATCCGCACGCAGCGGTAGCAGAGGATGCAGCGCGGCCGGTCGAAGTAGACGACGGGCGACCACTTCTGCTCTTCGCGGTGGTTCTTCGGCTCCGCGTAGAAGCTGTCCGCCGCGCCGTACTTGAAGGTCATGTCCTGCAGTTCGCACTCGCCACCGGCGTCGCAGACGGGGCAATCGAGCGGATGGTTGCCGAGCAGCAGTTGCAGCGTGGCCTTGCGGGCCTGCGCGATCTCCGGAGTCTCGGTCTGTACGACCATGCCTTCGGCGACCGGCGTGGTGCAGGCGGTCTGCAGCTTCGGCATCTTCTCGATACGTACGACGCACATGCGGCAGGCGGCCTGCAGCGAGAGCCCCGGGTAGTAGCAGAACGCGGGGATCTCGATGCCGGCGGACTTGCAGGCCTCGATTAGTAGAGTGCCCGCGGGGGCGGTGAGCTTGTTTCCGTCAACGGTAAAGGTTACGTCTGGCATAAGTTCCTTAGGCGAGCACAGCCTCGCGTGAAAGGCCCTTGCGGGCGGTGGTGCGTCTCTTTCGTGGGAGCTGCAAATCTACTTTTTCTACGACGACGTAATACCCGGGAGGATTTGGAAACTCCGGATCGTCGCTCATATCTACGGTCGTCTCTGAAGAAGCTTCGGGGATCGGATCGCCGTCATCCTGCATCCATTGCAGGTGAGATTCGAGCGCGCCTTTCAACGCCAAGCGAATCTTGGTGAGGGTCTTCGCCGTCGCCATGCATCCCGGAATATCCGGCGCAAAGCCCGCGAAGTTCTTGCCGGACCACTCGTAGATCACCGGATATTGTCTCGTCATCGCAAACCTGCCTGTTTCAGGATACTGATTAGCGTCTTCGGTGCAACTTCATCTGACGGGTGCCCGCAGAAGGTCACCTTACCGGATTTCGTTGGATGGGCATAATGGTCATGGCCGCCTTTGGAGTAGCTGTACCGCCATCCGTCTTTCAAAACAATCTTCTCTAGATCACGCCGCTTCACCTTGGTTCTGCTCCGGTCGGTGAGTGTTGTGCTTTACAGATGAATACGACTCAATGTGCTCCGACTAATTGATCGATGGTGATAATCGGTACTCCAGCCTTCTTGCCGTCAATGTAATCTTCAAACTCTTTGCGGAACTTCTTCACGAATCCGAGCGTCGGCATCGCCGCTGCGTCGCCAAGTGGGCAGAAGGTGCGGCCCAGCATGTTTTCGGCGAGATACTGCACGTTGTCGACGTCCTTCCTCGATCCGCCGCCCGCATGAACCCGCGTCAGCGTCTTCTTGATCCAGTCCGTGCCCTCGCGGCAGGGGATGCACCAGCCGCAGCTCTCGTGCTGGTAGAAGTTGATGGTGCGCAGCGCGAACTCTACGATCGAGACAGTCTCGTCGAGCACGACGATGCCGCCTGAACCGAGCATAGTTCCGGCCTTGCCCATCTGGTCGAAGTCGAGGCCTACGTCGATTTCGTCTGCGGTCAGCACCGGGCAGGACGATCCGCCGGGCACGACGGCTTTCAGCTTCTTGCCGCCCTTCACGCCGCCCGCCACGTCGTAGATCGCCTTGCGCAGGCTGTAGCCCATGGGGAGTTCATACACGCCAGGGCGTTCTACATGGCCGGATATGCCGAAGAGGCGCGTTCCGCCGTTGCGTTCGGAGCCCAGCTTAGCGAACTCTTCGCCGCCCATCAGAAGAATGTGCGGAACAGCGGCGATGGTCTCTGCGTTGTTGATGACGGTGGGGCCGCCATAGAGGCCGACGACAGCAGGGAAGGGAGGCTTGATGCGAGGCACGCCGCGCTTGCCCTCGAGTGACTCCATCAGCGCCGACTCTTCGCCGACCTCATACGCTCCCGCTCCGGTCTGCGTGATGATGTCGAAGTCCACGCCGGTGCCGAAGATGTTCTTGCCTAGAAAGCCCTTGGCGTAGGCGTCCGCGACGGCCTTCTCGACGATCTTCAGCAGGTAGCGGTACTCGCCGCGCAGGTAGATGAAGCCGAGCTTCGATCCGATGGCGAGACCGGCGATCATCGTGCCTTCGATGACCGCGTGCGGATCGTGCAGGAAGATGACGTGGTCCTTGCAGGTGCCGGGCTCGGACTCGTCGCCATTCACCAGCACGTACTTTGGCTTCTCGGACTGCTTTGGAACAAACGACCACTTGAGACCAGTAGGGAAGCCCGCGCCACCGCGGCCGCGCATGCCGGAGGCCTTCATCACGTTGATGATCCACTCCGGACCTTGCGCGATGGCGTTCTGCACGGCCTTGTAGCCGTCGAGCTCGATGTACTTCTCAATATCGGTTGCGCCCTGGCCGAACCGGCGCGATAGGACCTTTACTTCATCGGGGTGCGAGACGAGCGATGGCATCTACTTCACGTCCTTTCCCTGGCCGTCCTTATACATCTGAAAGAGAACGTCGACCTTCTCGGGAGTCAGATCGTCGTGGAAGTCATAGTTGATCTGCATGGCCGGAGCCCAGCAGCAGGCGCCGATGCACTCGACCTCTTCCAGCGAAAAGACGCCGTCCGGCGTGACCTCTTTGTGGCCGATGCCGAGCTTGTGCTTGCAGTGGTCGAGGATCTCGTACCCGCCGCGCAGCATGCAGGAGATGTTCGTGCAGACCTGGACGTTGTACTTTCCCGCTGGCTTGGTGCGCAGCATGGAGTAGTAGCTGAGCACGTTGCGCACGTCGAGCTCGAGGATGCCGATGCGCTCGGCGATCTCGGCGATAGCGGCGTCGGTGACGTAGCCCAGGTCGTCCTGCGCGTACAGCAGCATGGGCACGAGCGCGGAACGGCGCACCGGATAGATGGTGACGAGTTTGTCGAAGCGTGCCGCCGTCTCTGGCGAGAAGATCGTGTTGGCGATTGTGCTCACTGCATTAGCTCCCGCGTCAGCCTTTCGGCGGTAAAGTCCATATCTTCGGTTACATCTCCGACGGTCACGGTTCCATCTTCGTTCAGGTGGAAAAGGTGCACGCGGTTGTTGTCTTCGGTCATCTCGCTGGGAGTGAAGCGGAGCCAGCGGGTTCCGACACGAAGGAGAATTACGTCACTGCCTACTTCTACAACTGCCTGGTGCTGACTGTTGAGCCCGTGTGCCGCGCCGTAACTGCGAATCTGCGAAGCGAAGGAGGTCCAGAGTTCGGTGTGAAGGTTAGATTCCATGTTGCATCTGTGCAGGAGCCTTCTTCCAAGCGGCAAAGGCTAGAGTCGCCGGAACGAAAAAAAGCGGAGCAAAGATCATCTCAGTCCGTGTGGTCTTGAATCCAAACAATAACCAGCATCCAATGCAAAAACTAGAAACTACAAAAATCGCTTGAGCCCATTTGTTTCCGGAGATCAGTTGCATCCCGAGACTGGCGGCTATTAGAGCCAACTTCCAGACGTCTTTCAGATCGTTCCCGTTGGAGGGGTGAAGGGTACGGGAGTGATGATCAAGAAACCACATTAGACCCATCCAGGATGCGAACAAGAGGCACACCGCTCCATAAATGGTCGATAGCGTCCGTTCGCGCGTTCTTTTCATCGATCAATCTCTCCCAGCACAATATCAATCGAGCCAATGACGGAAACCACATCCGCCAGCAACTTGCCCTTGCACATCGTCTCGAGCGCCTGCAGCGTCGCATAGCTCGGGTTACGCATGTGGACGCGGTAGGGCTTAGCCGTACCGTCGGAAACTACGTAGTATCCCATCTGCCCACGCGGGCTTTCGATGCCCTGGTAGACCTCGCCTGCCGGTACGCCGAAACCTTCGGTGACGATCTTGAAGTGATGGATCAGCGACTCCATCTGCGTCTTCATCTGCTCTCGGTCGGGAAGGATGATCTTCGGAGCGTCGGCCACGATGCGGCCGGAGGGAAGTCCCTCGAGCGCCTGCAGGCAGATCTTTACTGACTCGCGCATCTCCAGCATCCGAACCTCGTAGCGAGCCCAGACATCGCCGCCGGTCGAGGTAGGAACGTTGAACTTGAACTTGTCGTAGCCGGAGTAGGGCATATCGCGGCGCAGGTCGAAGTCGACGCCGCTGGCGCGCAGCGGAGGTCCGGTCACGCCGAGAGCGATCGCGTCCTCGGGCGAGAGGTAGCCGACACCCTTCAGACGACCGATCCAGATGGGGTTGCCGGTCAGCAGGCCCTCGTACTGGTCGATGTTCGAAGGCATCGTGTCCAGGAAGCTGCGGATCTCTTTGTAGAGGTCGGTGGGCGGTTCCAGGCTGAGGCCGCCGATGCGGAAGTAGCTGGTCATCATGCGCTGGCCGGCGACGGCCTCGAAGATGCGCAGCAGAGCTTCGCGCTCACGGAAGCAGTAGAGGAAGACGGTCAGCGCGCCGATGTCCATGGCGTGCGTTCCCAGCCAGACCAGATGGGACTGGATGCGGGTCAGCTCGTTGAAGAGGACGCGAAGGTACTGTGCCCGCTCGGGAATTTCGAGGCCCAGCAGCTTCTCGACCGCCAGGCAATAACAGAGATTGTTCGACATCGGTGAGAGGTAGTCGATGCGGTCGGTCAGCGGAACTACCTGCTGGTAGAACTTCGCCTCGCAGGTCTTCTCGATGCCGGTGTGCAGGTAGCCGATGTCCGAAGCCAGCCCGACGACCGATTCACCATCAATCTCCACCACAAGCCGGAGTACGCCGTGTGTCGACGGGTGCTGGGGGCCCATGTTGATGACCATGGTGTGGTCTTTGGTTGTGCCCGTGCTGTGCGCGCGGGCGTCGGCGAGGATGTCGTTTACACCGGGGTTCTGCGCGGAGTAGCGCTTGATTGCTTCTTCTTCTGCGACAGGAGCCATTAGCGGTAGCCCTCCACGGGGTAGTCCTTGCGTAGGGGATGACCCTCCCAGTCCTCGGGCATCATGATACGGACGAGGTTGGGATGGCCGGCGAAGTGGACGCCGAAGAGGTCGAAGATCTCGCGTTCGTAGAAGTTGCACGAGGGCCAGACGGAGATGATGCTATCCACGTTCGCATCAGAGCCATCCAGCCGGACGACGAGGCGAATGCGTTCCTTCAGCGTGTGGGAGAGGATGTGGTAGCTGATCTGGAAGCGCGGCTCCGACGGGTACCAATCAACGGCGGTGACGTCTTCGAGGAAGTTGTACCCTGCGGCTTTGACTGCGTTCGCCGCTTCGATGATGTTCTCGCGGTTGACCGTGAAGGTGAACTCGTTGCGATCGAACTTTGCGTCGACGGCCAGAGCGGTCAGAGCCTTCACTGCGGCGTTCTCGGGCTGAGCCTCAAGAACTGCGGCAAATCCGGCGATCTTGCTTGCGGGATCGTACATTTACAGGTCTCCCTTATCGTTCGACCAGTTCAGGATGCCCTTCTTCCAGACGTAGAAGAGGCCGACGGCGACAAAGCCGAGGTAGACGATCATCTCATTGAAGCCGAAGAACTTCGAGCCAGTGATCGCGGGTAGTCTGCGGAAGATCACAGCCCAGGGAAGCATGAAGACGGCTTCCACGTCGAAGAGGATGAACAGCATCGCGACCATGTAGAAGCGAACGGAGAAGCGGCCGCGGGCATCGCCCACGGGGTCCATGCCGCACTCGTACGCGCCACCCTTGGTGCGACTGTTTTTATGCTTGCCGATGAAGAACGAGGCACCCACCATGCCGCACGCCAACCCCAGCGCGACCAGCACCTGAAGCACGAGCGGAAGGTAATTCCAGATATAGGGGTAACTTTGCATGGCCAGTTTCGAGACTAGAAGCGTGACTGGCAAGTGTCAAGCAAACAAGGGCTTTGGGATGATGGGACGAAATGTCAAGTCCCATTTTTGGGGTTGGCTGGGAGTCATTGCAGCAGAAGGGAATACGCTGCGATGAGGCGCTCCCCGAAGACGGTAGAGACCAGGCCGCCGAAAGCAAGAAAGCTTCCAAAGGCGATGCGGGTCGTCGCCGTCGCCCGCCCTTTGGTAACCAGTGCGACGGAGTAAACGGCTGCCGCCAGAACTCCCACGAAGAGAGAGAGGATCGCCGGCCAGAAGCCCAGAAACGCCGCGATCATTGCCAGCATCTTCACGTCGCCCATGCCCATGCCCTCGCGCTTGCGTAGCGCCCTGTAGATCCACCGGATAGACAGGAGCAGCAGCGCAATTCCGCACGCGGCGGCGATTCTGCCAAAGATCAGGTGCTCCGGTCCGGTCAGGAAGACATTGCCCTGCGAGGCGAAGCTTCCCGGGCTTCGCAGCCTGAGTTGGTGGGTTGAGTTCAGGACGATCTGGTCTTCGCCTGGAGCGAGAAAGATCGCTTCGCTGCAAGTGAGGAAGAAAGCCGCTGCCATGCCGCCAAAAGTGAAAGCATTTGGTAGAAGATAGGTCTGCCAGTCCATCACCATCAGCCCGATCAACAAGAAGCCGAGGACCGAGCTCGATAGGGCGGAGATCGCGGAGATCGCCCACTCCTCCGCGCTGTAAGCCTGGGCGGGCTGGGCCGAGGTGATCATTCTCGCAAACCCGGAGCCGGCGATGGCAAACCACGTCGCGGTCGCCAACTCAATAGCCGGATACTGCCAGGAGATCGACGATTTGCAATCGCGGCAGCGCGCTCTTAGCGCGAGCCAGCTGAGGACAGGGAAGTTGTCGTACCAGCGAATCCCATGGCCGCACGCCGGGCACCGGGAGCGCGGCGTCACAACGCTCTCGCCCTGCGGAAGACGAGCGATGCAGACATTCAGGAAGCTGCCAAAGAGCAGACCAGCGAAGGCCACCGCCGCTTCGAGAAAGATAAAAAGTTGTTCAGAGACGGTCACCTCTTCAGTATGCCCTCGCACCAGGAGAAGAGTTGGTTGAGTCGCCGAACTCTCTTTTACGCGAATCAAAGAAACTTGTTTACTTCGGGTGACCCGAGGGTGCGGCTTCAGGATGTGTTGCAGGCGCAGAAGCAGGTGCTGCCCGCGGAGCTGGAGCCGACTGACGTTGAGGCGCGACCGGTTCGGAGCGTACTACAGGTACCGCGCGGCTGCCCTCAGCCACGGGCTGACGTGCTCCGTCGCCTGATTGCACCGGATGCCAGGCGGCACGAGCGTTTGACGACGGGGCCGCATAGAGGGCAGATGGCTGCACTCCGGTCACCGGCGTGCTGGTGGAACGGTCAACGGCGTAGTCTCGCCGCATTCCGGCCCCGATCGTCGCTCGAGCGTTGCTCGAGGCGCTTTGTGCCGGAACCAGACCTCCCGTGCGCGGCAGAGGCATCACGGTGTTGCCGGCGATCACGCGCTCTCCGGTGTCGCGGTGCTCCGGGTTATTGGCATCTGGACGCTGGATCGGATGCACGGGCGCTACCGGTACCGGTCCTCCGCGGCCACGAAGGATCGGATGCACCGGTCCCGGCTTTGGCAGCGGGCGGCCAGGCTTCTTGTAGTCGCCCGGAGCGTGGCCGATGTACACCCCGCCGTCGTAGTAGCCGCCAAAGCCGAAGGCGCCGCAGTTGATGCCGGGGCTCCACGCCCATCCAAAGCCATCCCAGTAGTTCCACTGCCCGCAGCGGTAGGGCAACCATCCCCATCCGTAACCAGAGGCCCAAAGGTAGCCGGCGGGTGTGTACGCCCAGCTTCCATAGCTGTAGGGGTCGAACGAAGACTGGGCCGCAGCATCGCCACTACCGTCATCGACAGGCGCGGCAGCCACGTCGGGCTGCCAGACCTCTCCCCGGCCCGGAACGTCGTACCAATTCCCATTCGCGTCCAGGTCCGACCATCCATAACCCTGATCCCCCGCGTACTTCGACCGCACATCCGTCTCGGTCGAGGCTTCCCCGGCTGCTGCGGCATCGCGGTCCTGATTCCACTGGTCCCAGCTCTCCGGTGCGACCACCTCCCGAGCCATATACGTGCCCCCCTCGGAGGCATCGCCGGACCGAACCGTCTGCCCCGCCGTGGCCGAGAAGTCCGAGCCGCTGGCCGCAACCAGGTGTGCGCTTCCATCCAGAATCGAGATGCTCGCTGGAGCCTGATCGTAGTTGACCCTGACAATCGCATTTTCGATCGGCGAGATCTCGTCGCCTCCGACGTCCACCAGATAGTGATACTTGGTGCCGCCGCGTAGTTCCACGTACGCCAAGCCGCCCAGGATGGTGATTCGGGTCTGATACTCGCCGCTGCTGTCGATGCCGAGATTGACCAGACCTGCGCCGGAGTGTGGTGTGAGCCGCAGCAGGCTGCCGTCCTCAAACTCTACCTCGGCCTCTCCGTCATCACCCGTGGAAAGCACTGCGCCCTCCACCAGCGGCAGATTCACCACCGCCTTCGATCCGGACAAGGTGCCGCTTTGTTCCACGCGCACATCGCCTGCAAGGTAGGTCAGCCGCGCCGTGCGAAATGGCTTAACGCTCTGAGCAAAGGCGGGCCGGGACATGCTGGCCCCAACCACCGCAACGACAGCGAGGAGCAGAATCCCGCTGCGGGCGGAGCCTCTGGACTTCGAACTGGCAAGAAAAGAAATGAGGGACATTGACGCGACTCCCATCGTCGTGTGCTTCAGTCGTGTGCTTCCACTCCATAGAAACACGCGCGACACGGTTTAGACGCGCCGTCGGAACCGCTCGGCCTAAAAAATCTGGTGCGAGTAATGCAAAACCGGATCGCAGCGCGATTACGAAGGGGATTGCGCAACTTGCAGCAGCCGGGCGGCGCGCTGGCGAACGCGCTGTAGCACGTCACTGTCTTCGGCGAGCGAGCGCAGGGTCGGCGCGATCACGCCCACCTCCACGGCTCTTCCGGCGTCTACCTCTTCAGACAGGCTGGCCATGGTGCTGTCCAGGCCAAGCCGGTCGAAGCGGTGCTGGAAGTCCAGCTTCCGGCCCACATCCAGCGTGCGTGCGATCCCAACGAAGAGATCGGTCAGCAGCACCACACCCTTGTTCTCGGAGTAGTTGTAAGTGCAACTGCCGTGCAGGAACTCCTGGGAGTAGCGCAGCGTCTTGGTGCCGGTGTCGGCGATGTTCTTCGCCTTGGAAGCGCAGACGATGTTGAATAGGTCCAATGCCCGGGCGTTCGCGAAGATCTTCTGGGTGGTCGCTCTGCTGAGCGTGACCGTGCGGTCGATATGATGCGCCGGGGTCAGTTCAGCCTCCGTGGCTACCCTCGCAGCGATGATAACCTCGTCTGCCTCATAGCGGGCGCGACCGGACTCGTCAACGGTTAGGGTGAACTTTGGCACGGGAAGGCCCGGACGTTCGAAGTGGAAAGTGACCTCCGCTACAGGCACAGGCGTTTGAATCTGCGCCGATCCGAATCTGGTGAGAAGCAGGAGCAGGAAGACCAGGGCGATGCGTCGCGAAAGTGCGTTCAACGAGAAGCTCCCTGCAGGGTGAGTGTCTGCGCGGTGTGGATGTGGCAGATGGCGATGGCGAGAGCGTCACAGGCGTCGGGAGAATCCGGCGTCTCGTCCAGTTCGAGCAGCCGCGTGACCATGAACTGTACCTGCTCTTTCGCGGCGAGACCGTACCCGACGACCGCGCTCTTGATGGACAACGGAGCGTACTCGACGACCGGCATCTTGCAGGTTGCAGCAGCCAGCATGGCGACGCCGCGTACCTGGCCGAGCTTCAGCGCGGACTTGGCGTTGGCGGAGAAGAAGACCTCTTCGATGGCCACAACGTCAGGCTGGTGCAGCGCGATGAGCCCGATTAGTTCCGCGTAGACCTGCGCCAGTCGCTGCGGAGTGGTCTCCTTCTTGTTGAGCTTGATGGCTCCGGCGCAGAGATGAACCAGCTTCGGGTTGCGGGCCTCGTGGTCCATCTCGACCACGCCGTAGCCGGTGAACTCAGTGCCGCAATCGATGCCGAAGACGCGCATGGTGCGAGTTTACGACAGGGTGGAAAAGAATGCTGGAACAGTGGGGTCGGGTGATGGATCGAGAGTCGTGCATCGGCGACTGACTGATTTTGCAATCTGATGGTTTGGACGAGGCTGGTTGTGCCGGGGTTTCGGCAGCTTCCTGCCGATTGGAAAAAAGTGCACAGCTATTCGATATCAGGAAGGCCTGAGCGCGTGGAAAAAGCGAACGCCAAGAGACCAGCTACGGCCAGTACAAGCAAGCCTTCGAACGTCCACATGAGTGCTTCATGACCTGACATATCGATGCTGAATGAACCGACAGACAGGGGTGAACCTGTGATCGTGAGGAAGACCGCGTAGGCATCGACTCCTAGGCAAGTAATGCTCAAGCTCAGAGCGATCCACTGCTCAAGCGAGTAGAGGTCAGGCTGAGCAATACAGCGAAGGCACCCGAGTAGTCTGTTCACTTAGCGCCTCGAATCGATGATCTCGTCGGTCGTCCCTACGCGTATTTTTGAAGACAAAAAACACGGAGCCCACTCTTGTTGTCGATTCAAGACATGCGCAAAGGAAATCGTACGTTCGTCGGAACAGTGTCGATCGTGCGCTTTGACCGAATAGATCGGAAGGAAAAGGAGCAGACGTGATCCTGCTCTTCTCTTTCCAGACCCGCTTCACTCATATGTGAGGAGATCGTCGCGAGACAGGCGAGGCAGATCGAATCGTGCGAGCCGTCTTGTTTCCGCCTATGTGTGAAAGAACTAGAACTTTGATCCGTCATCGGGACACCCATGGTCGAAAACTATAGGAATGCTGACGTGGATTCTGTATTCAATTGATCAGATCTCCCGAAAGGCGTTTTTTCGGTCAATCTCGCGCACCACTTGGGTTACTTTGAAATCCCCTCGAGCGGCGAACTAGCCGTCGCATACAGCCTCCTCGGCATCCTCCCCGCAAGAAACGCCTGTCGCCCTGCGAGCACAGCATGCTGCATCGCGTCGGCCATCAGGATGGGGTCGCTGGCGGCGGCGATGGCAGTATTCATAAGCACCGCATCGAAGCCCAACTCCATCGCTAGAGCAGCGTCCGACGCCGTGCCTACGCCAGCGTCCACGATCAGCGGAACTTCGGTGATCAGCTCGCGCAGGATGCGGAGGTTGGCCGTGTTCTGGAGGCCGAGACCGCTACCGATCGGCGCTCCCAGAGGCATGACTGCGGCTGCACCCGCATCGATCAGGCGCTTCGCAAACACAATGTCATCAGACGTATAGGGAAGGACGGTGAACCCCTCTTTGACGAGGACGCGGGTCGCTTCGAGCGTCGCTTGAATGTCCGGATACAGTGTCGCTTGGTCGCCGATGACCTCGATCTTCACCCAGTCCGAAAGGCCCACCTCGCGGCCAAGCCGAGCGGCGCGGATGGCCTCCTCGGCGGTGTAGCAACCGGCGGTGTTGGGCAGAAGAAAGTATCGTTCCGGGTCGAGGAAGTCGAGTAGCGACTCACGCGACCGGTCGAGGTTCACGCGGCGCACCGCGACAGTGACCATCTCCGCGCCTGAGGCTTCGACAGCAGCCTGTGTCTCGGCTCCGTCCTTGTACTTGCCCGTGCCCACGATCAGGCGCGACTGAAAGGCTTTTCCGGCGATTACCAATGGCGACATCATGCGCTTATTTTACGGCGAAAGAAGGAGAGGGAAGGGATGAGGATTAAAGCGAACGGCCCGCATCCGGAGATGTGGGCCGTTCGGCGGTAGACTGGTGGGATTGACTTGAGGCGTCCATACTCGTGCATGGGCCGCTGCGGGGATACTTGAGAAAAAAAACCGCTGGGACTAGAGCAAGGACGCTCTAAGCCTCAGTCACCTCACGTAGCGTTTTGCAACTGGAACAATCAATTTTCATAGGCTGGACCATCCTCCTTTCCCGTGTAGCTAGAAGGTAGCGCCGGGGAGATTGGATGTCAAACGGCGGGTGAAAACAGGGAATCATTCTTGCCACGGGTTCAAAACCGGCACTCCGGCTGCGAGGAAGGGCGCTGTGTCTCTGGTCGCGACGGTGAAGCCGTGGACGGCTGCGATGGCAGCGATCTGACCGTCCGCGATGGAGATGCTGCGACCTTTGCTCCTGGCGATCGCGACTGCCCTCGAATACTCAACTGCCGCTCGATCATCGAAAGGCAGAACACGATTCTTGAAGAGCCGACGCACGAGCGTCTCAAATGTCGTAGACAACACTTGCTTGCGTCTACCCTTCGGAAGAAGCTCGATCCCCGACAAGGATTCAGCGAAGCTGGTTGCCGCCAGATAAAGCGTTCCATCCTGCTGTTTGTCCAGCCAGGAAAGAACCGTCGCGTTTGCGGTTGGCTTCATCGGTTCGGAGAGAACGTTCGTATCGACCAAAATCATTCGGACGCTCTCAGTTATTCAAAATTTACTGTGCTTCCAGCGGGCGTTTGATCACGCTTGATATCCAGTTCCACACCGCCGAACAGCTTGCCTAGCTTCGCCAACTCCGTCCCAATCTTGAGCCGCTCAGGTGGATTCACTACCTCGTCAAGAATCGAACGAATCTCCGCCTCGGTGCTTCTACCTTTTTGCTTTGCCCTGACCTTCAGGGCGCGATGTGTTTCGTCCGATAGATTGCGAATCGTCACAGCAGCCATGGGTCACCTCACAACCGAATGATATCACTTCGATAAAAGTGATATCACTTCAGATACGCCCTCACCAGGTCGATCAACTCCTCTCCGAGCTCCGGAGTCAGCGGTACCCGGCCGTCCTGCAGCAGGTGCAGCCGGATGTGGTCTTCAAGCACCTCCGCCATCAGGCCGTTGATTCCGCCGCGCACGGCAGCCAGCAGCATCAGCACGTCCGCGCACTCGCGATCCTCCGCCAGGGTGCGCTCGACCGCATCCAACTGGCCGCGCAGGCGTTTGACGCGATTCAGTAATTTCACACGTTCTTTACCAGGCTTGTCGCTCGTCATGTCTCTCGCCTATACCCTACCGGGGTATACTAATCCCATCCGCACCGTGCTCGATCCTTGAATCCGCCTTCTCGAAAGCGAATCCGTCCTCATGCAATTTTGCACGACATTCATCTCGAAGGCTGAAAATCGGAGGCTTATGACATTCTCCTGGCGACTCTGTGGAGCGATGGCCCTGCTGGCGATCGCCTCCAGCCTCCGCTCCACTGCCTCTGCTCAAAAGATACCCGATGCCCCCAGCGCGGCATCTCCAGCAGACGCTCTGCCGGCGGAGAGTGCTCCGGTCACCGTCTTTCCCCACTCGAACACGTCGCGTTTCTTCGCCGCTGGCCAGACCAACATCATCTTTCAGGCCGATCCCGCGTTCCACTCGCCCTACCAGGGGGTAAACAGCTTTATCAATCGCGGAGAGTATAAGGTCTCGCTCATCGGGACTCTCTATCTCGGCATGCAGATCCGCAAGAATCCACGCACGGAGACCGACTTTCTGCTGGACTTCGAATCGGCCGGTGGCCGAGGACTTAGCGAGGCCCTCGGCATCGCCGGATTCACCAACCTGGATGTCGTCCGCAATCCCAACCTGGGCTCAAAGCCCTATCTCGCCCGCGTTCAGCTTCGCCAGACCATCGGCCTGACGAACAAGATGGTGGAGGCCGACCGTGGCGTCTTCAACCTCGCCACACTCGTTCCGGAGCGGCGATTCGAGATTCGTGCCGGCAAGATGAGCCTGCCCGACACGCTCGATATCAACTCCATCGGTACCGATAGCCACCTGCAGTTCATGAACTGGACGGTGGATAACAACGGAGCCTGGGACTATGCGGCGGACACGCGCGGCTATACCTACGGCGTGGTGACCGAGTACGACGACAAGCAATGGTCTGCCCGTTACGTTCTTGCGCTGATGCCGACCGTGGCGAACGGCATCGACCTTGACTGGGCCCTGCGCCGCGCGAGTGGGCAGAACGTCGAGTTCGAGTCGCGTCTTCCTTTTCTTCGAAGCAAGGGAGGCGAGGAGCGAAGGAGTGTCGTTCGCCTTCTGGGATATGCGAACCACGCCCATATGGGCCTCTATCGCGATGCGATCAACGCTTATCTGAACGGCACCGACGCCGTGCCGGACATCACCGCGCACGAGCGCGACAGCGAAGTGAAGTACGGCTTCGGACTGAACGCCGAGCAGGAGCTATCGAAGGACCTTCGCGTCTTTGGCAGGATTGGCTGGAACGAAGGCCAGCATGAGTCGTTTGCCTACACGGAGGTCGACCAGACCTTTGAGACCGGCGGCGACTTTGCCGGATCACGCTGGCATCGTCCCTTGGATAAGATCGGCCTCGCCTTCGTCACCAACGCGATCAAGCATGACCATCAGGAGTATCTGAAGCTCGGTGGCCACGGCTTCATCCTCGGTGACGGCAACCTGAGCTACGGCCGCGAGGATATCCTCGAGGGCTACTACAACCTTCACGCGTGGCGCGGTTTCTTCTATGCGTTTGATACGCAGTTCATCGATCACCCGGGCTACAACACGGCCCGTGGTCCTGTGATTGTCTTCAGCGTCCGCTCGCACATCGACTTCTAGAGGAATCGGGCAGAATAAGCTGGCGGGTCTCGATCTGTCGGCGCGGATGAATTATCTTGATCGCTGAAGATTATGACAACGACACAGGTATCCGGCAACGCGCGCCAGCTAACCCGCTTCGGATTTGTGAACTGTTATCTGGTGCGGGAAGAGGATGGCTTCACGCTGATCGATACGGGCATGCTGAGTAGTACGGCTGCGCTGATCATCGCGGAAGCTGCACGCCTTAACGCGCCGATTCGCCGCATCCTGCTGACGCATGCCCATACCGATCATGTGGGTTCTGTGGATGCTCTGCTCGCGAAACTTGGATCTGACAGGACAGAGCTGATCTCGAACGAGCGGAGCCTGCCGATCCTGCGAACCCCACCTGATCTCTCCATGCGACCGGGCGAGGCTCCGGGCAAGATCAAAGGTGGAACTCCGGGCATCCGTTCTAAGCCGACCCGGCTCCTGAGCGAAGGAGACAAGGTGGGCTCGCTCCGGTGTATCGACACGCCCGGTCACATCCCCGGACATATGTCGTTTCTCGATGAGCGCGACGGCACGCTTTACGCCGGCGACGCGCTGGTGGCTATGGGTGAGCTGAATGTAAGCAATCACGCGCCGTGGTTCTTCCCCTTTCCAAAGTTCGTTACATGGAACGCCGAAGTCGCGGTGGCAAGCGCGGAGAAGCTGCTTGCCTATCCCATTGAGAGATTCGCCTGCGGTCATGGGCCGGTGCGTCAGGGTGGCATCCCGGCGCTGCGTCAGGCCATCGCGAAGGTGAAAGCTTAACCATTGGCTGCGAAGTGGATGACGAAGCGTTTGTTATGCTGGCTTATCAAGCGCAGGTTGGCTTTCTGGAGAGTTTCGAATGTCTGAAGAAGTAGTTGTGAGTGCGGCTGAGACGCCGGTGCCGTCGGTCAAGATCACGGTTCGTCCGAACGGCCCATTCCGGGTGGAAGGTCTTATCGAGCTTGTGGACGTGAACGGGAATGTGTGGGACCTGACGGGCAAACCGGCGATCTCGCTCTGCCGCTGCGGACTCTCGTCCAAGCGCCCGTTCTGCGATGGAACCCATGGTCGCGAGGGCTGGAAGTGCGACGCGAGTCCAATTCCCGTCGAGCCGGTAGCGCTGGGTTAGATCCCTGGAAATCAGCAAGTGAAGCGGCTTCTGTTTGTCTGCGCGAGGAATCGTCTTCGTTCGCCGACGGCAGAGGCCGTCTTCGCCGAGATTGACGGTATTGGGACCAGCTCCGCGGGCACGGCTCCAGACGCCGAGTACGTGATCGATCTGGGCATAGTCGAATGGGCGGATGCCATCTTCGTGATGGAAGCGCGACAGAAGAAATTCTTGCAAACCAGATTCGCTAACGCGCTGAAAGGGAAGACGGTCGTTTGCCTGGGCGTTCCGGACCGTTACACCTACATGCAACCGGAGCTGGTTGACCTGTTGAGACAGAAGATGGCCGCGTATCTTGGCCGCGCAGGAAGCAGTAAAAATTCGTGAGTTGAGGTGATCGTGAGCGTATTCCGCAGAGCAGTTCTCGCCATAGGAATTTCGATTTCTCTATCCGCTGCTTTGCCAGCGTTCGCTCAGGATGCCGCTGCAAAGCCGGAACATCACGATCACGAGTACACCCGGCAGGAAGAGATGATTCCTGTCCGCGATGGGGTAAAGCTTCATGTCGTCATCCTCCGTCCAGTCGGTTCCGAGAAGTCAGGCCCAGCATTGCCGTTTCTCATCCAGCGCACTCCCTACGGCGCGGAACACGCCACCTCCGAGCGGCTCAACATATCCAAGCCGGAGTTGGTGGCGAGCGGTTATATCTTCGTCCTCTGCGACATCCGCGGGAGATATGGCTCCGAAGGCACCTTTGTGATGAACCGGCCCATCGTCGCGCATCACTCCAAGCAGGACGTCGACGAGACCACCGACACCCGCGACACCATCGACTGGCTGCTGAAGCATGTGCCCAATAACTCCGGCAAGGTGGGCGTTTTGGGCGTCTCCTATCCTGGCTTCCTTGCGATGATGGCGGGCATCGACGCCCATCCGGCGGTGAAGGCGATCTCTCCCCAGGCGCCTATGACCAATGTCTGGAAGGGTGACGACTTCTTCCACAACGGAGCCTTCCGCGAGACCTACGGCTTCGACTACGTGCAACAACTGGAAGCGCAGAAGACCGACGTTCCGGCCGACTCCAAAGAGGACCAGTACAACTTTTTTCTCGAACATGGGAACTTTGCCGGAGCGGCGGAGTCGGCGAAGATAAGCAATCTGCCCACCGCGAAGATCTTCCTGACGCAGCCCGCCTATACGAAGTTCTGGCAGGACATGGCCGTCGAATCGCACCTCACCAAGGTCGAAGTCCCCACACTTGAAGTCGGCGGGTGGTGGGACCAGGAAGATATGTGGGGCACGCAGGCGGAGTACGCCGCGCTGAAGCCGCACGACAAGAAGGGCGAGGTCTTCATGGTTCTCGGCCCGTGGAACCATGGAGGGTGGGGCGGCCCGGGCAAGAACCTGGGAGCGATAGACTTCGGCCAGCCCACCGGCGAAGAGTATCGCAAGACCATGGAATTTCCGTTCTTCGAGAAGTATTTGAAAGGCCAGAGCGGCTTTGATCTCAAGGGTGTCGCCAGCTTTCGCACCGGCGTCAACCAGTGGGAGCGCTACGATGTCTGGCCACCCGTAAGCGGCTTCAAGGGCGAGAAGCTGTACCTTGGCGCCGAGCATGCGCTTGGATTCGCCGCTCCGACGGGCGATTACAACACCGTCGCCGCCGCCTACGTCGCTGACCCCGCTGACCCTATTCCGTTTCGTATGAGGCCGGTCGAATCGACCTACGGCACCGGCTCACGCTGGCGCCCGTGGCTGGTCGAAGATCAGCGCTTCGTCAGCAGCCGCAAGGACCTGGCGAACTTCACCACGCCTGTGCTCGACCACGATGTAACCGTCACGGGCGACGTCGTAGCCGACCTCTTTGCCGCAACCACCGGCACCGATGCCGACTGGGTCGTCAAGCTCATCGACGTCTACCCAGACGACGCTCCCGCTCCAATGAACGGCTACCAGTTGATGATCGTCGATGAGATCTTCCGTGGCCGCTACCTCAAGAGTTTCGAGCATCCCGAGGCCATCAAGCCCAGCGAGGTGAACGAGTACAAGTGGAGCCTCCATGGCGCGGACCACACCTTCCTGAAGGGCCACAAGATCATGGTCGAGGTCCAGTCGAGCTGGTTCCCGCTCTACGACCGCAACCCACAGACTTTTGTTCCCAACATCATGACCGCTCCGCCCGAAGCGTACAAAGCGCAGACTATGTCGATCTACGGCTCGCCGAAGTATCCCTCTCACCTGGAGTTTCTGAGCCCCAATTAATCGCGCTGCAACTCTTGAGGTAGAAGAGTTTTGTGACGCTCTTGCTAAGCTGAAGTGAGGACAGAGCAGGAGTAGATCCTCCGCTTATGGCGAAGGATGACAAGGTTTTGGGGTGGATTACCTATGTCGATCAAGACGATCAGCACGCGAGAGGTCTACCGGAATCCCTGGACGAGCGTTCGCGAAGATGTGATCGAGCGGGCGAACGGCGAGCGTGGGATCTACGGCGTGATCGATAAGGATCCTGCGTGCATCGTCATCCCGCTTGAGGTCACTGCGGAAGGTAGCTTCCTCTACCTCATCGAACAGTTCCGCTATACCGTCCTTGCAAACCATCTGGAGTTCCCCCAAGGCGGGTGGGAGACAGCCGATGTCGATCCCGAAGAACTCGCTCGGGGCGAACTGCGCGAAGAGACCGGCCTGACCGCCGGAAAGATGACTCACCTGACGACCTTCCAGATCGCCTATGGCGTGATGAATCAGAAGCAGGTCTGCTTTCTTGCGGAGGACCTGAAGCTAGGCGAGCCGGAGCCGGATGCGGAAGAGCACGATTTGACCGTTCATCGCGTTCCGGTTGAGCGGTTTGAAGCGATGATCCTTGATCGAACGATTGTCGACAACTGCACGGTGGCGGCATGGGGCATCTACAAGCTGTGGCGCGAACGCCACGCCTAGGGCGGATGTCGGTACGACCTATTCCACCAACACGCGCTGGATCTTGCTGCGGTACGTGCCACGCGTTAGCTTCAGCTCAATCTGGTAACGACCGGCACGCCGGGGATTGATGATCAGCGCCGGACGAAAACATACGACGCAGGTGCCCCCGGCGTGGCGCACGCTGGGATAGACGATCCCGTTTGAGCGCTCTTTGAGAAGCTGCCTCGCAAATGCCTGTGGACGCTCATAGCACTCGGGAACCGGCGCTGGCTCCAGGCATTCCGCATAGGCCTCGACGGGCTCAAGCGCGTGAAAGCCCGTGTTGAAGTCCGCCTGCCAGTCGTCATACTCCGACAACTCAACGTCAGGCCGCTGCTCGGGAAGCTCAGGGACGACCATCTCCGCCAGGTGTTCACCGCGATGCCAGATCACCTCTGCGAACGAGGTCTCCAACTTGATCGCAGCGTACCACGCTCCGCGGGTGACGTCGTTGAAGCGGCTGCCAAAGGGGCTGGGATGCAGATAAGCCGCTCGTACAATGTGCGCGTTGGGGATGCCGTAGACAAGCTCATAGGGGGTTATGCCTGAGATGCCATGATGCTCGCCCTGAATGCGATCGTTCGTGGCACCGTCCAGCAGCATCATGTCGGCAAGCATCGCTTCGTCGTCAGCCACATCCGCAAGCACCGTTCCACCCTCACTGAACTTCGAGGGAATCAGGCGATGCAGACCGCGGCGACGGAAGGCTTGCAGCGGCGGAGTCACTGCGATCTTAGTGTCCGCCACGCCACGAGTCCAGCATGCGGCGAACTTCCACCATGCCTGGTTGGCCATGGCGCAGCATGTACTCGATCGGCGCGCGTCCGGCAAACAACGGCCCACGATTTTCGAGCGTCATCCAGCGATCCGACCACGGCTTGCTGAAGTAGATGTTCAGCGCTTTGTAGACGCCGATCACCAGAGAGATCCGCGTTAAAGTATCCTGATCGAGCTTCTTACTGCCGGGATTCGATCTCCAGGCATGGAAAGTGGATGAAGCAACTCCGCCGAGCAGACCGCGCGACTGCGTCTCATTCAACTCCCACTTTGCGGCAATGTTCAGAAATGCCTTCAGCGCGCTGGCGCTCAGCCTGGCCCGTTCACGCTCGTCCGCGAGGTTCGCCGCGTGTTCGAACGGATAGCCGGTGACGCTGGGAGCGAGTTGTTCAACGAGCAGGGCGGCTGGCAACAAGCACCTCGATTCCGTGATTTATTATCACCGAAATCGAGATCTAGGTGCAAGATTGTTTTTCCGGATTGAGGCGCGAACTATCTCTTTCCGAACACATCGCCCATCCGCCGGATCTGGGCCCCGACTCCACGCAGCTTCTCTTCCATGCGCTCGTAGCCGCGGTCCATGTGATAAACGCGGTCGAGAATGCTCTCCCCGTCGGCGACCAGCGCTGCCAGAACGAGTGCCGCAGAGGCCCGCAGGTCAGAGCACATCACGGCTGCGGACTGCAGCGGCGTGCGACCACGCACCGTTGCCGTACGGCCGGAGACGCTGATGTTTGCGCCCATGCGGACGAGTTCGTTCACGTGCATGAACCGGTTCTCGAAGATGTTCTCGGTCACGATGGACGTGCCTTCCGCCTGGGTCGCCAGCGCCATGTATTGTGCCTGCATGTCGGTAGGGAAGCCGGGGTACTCTTCGGTTGAGATGTCGACCGCTTTCAGGCTTCCGACACCTTCGGAGCGCACACGGATGCTGTCGGTCCCAATGTCGAGACGGGCACCCGCTTGTTCGAGCTTGCCAATCAGAGATCCGAGGTGCGCGGGGTCACAGCAATCGACGTTCAGATCGCCGCCAGTGATTGCACCGGCTATCAGGAATGTCCCCGCTTCAATGCGGTCGGGATTGATGCGGTAGCGTGCGCCATGCAGGCTGGAGACACCCTGGATCTTGATGGTCGACGTGCCAGCGCCTTCGATCTTCGCGCCCATGGCGATCAGCAACGCAGCGAGATCAGTGACTTCGGGTTCGCGGGCGCTGTTTTCCAGGATCGTCTCGCCCTCAGCCAGCGTGGCCGCCATCAGGATGTCTTCCGTCCCGGTAACCGTGATCTTGTCGAAGACGATGTGCGTACCCTTCAGGCGATCAGCCTTTGCCTCCAGGTAGCCGTGGTCGTAGGTGATGGTCGCGCCCATCTGTTCGAGCGCTTTGATGTGCAAATCGATGGGCCGGCCGCCGATGGCGCAGCCTCCCGGCATCGCGACGCGGGCTATGCCAGTGCGCGCGATGAGCGGACCGAGCACCAGCGAACTCGCGCGCATGGTCTTCACGATCTCGTACTTGGCAACGGGGTCAGAAAGAATGCCGCACTTGATCGACGTCCGGTGCTGGGCGCGGCCATAGCCGAGCTCGACTTCCGCGCCCATTGACTCAAGCAGCTTGCGTTCGGTCTCGATGTCGCGGACCTGGGGAATGTTTTCGAGGATGACCTCGTCGGCGGTGAGGATGGCGGCGGCCATGCAGGGAAGCGCGGAGTTCTTCGCGCCGGAGATCTTGACGGTGCCGAGAAGCGGGTTGCCGCCGCGTACTACAAACTTGTCCATCCCCTTAGTTTAGGGGGATTCGGAGTGGAAATGGGTGGCGGGGGTGGTTCGGGCCGATGCTATAGGACGGATGTATCGACCAGGCGGAGCTCAGGAAAGTCGTGTGTAAATCTGTTGGTGTCTAGAGTCATCAACTGGTCTGCATGAACGAGCGCATGGGCTCCTACCAGAAAGTCCGCAAGGAGACGCCGCGGAGCCTCGCGGATAGATTTCCGGCGGCGGGCTGCATATTGGGAGTACCGAAGGCCCGCTTCGATCCAGACGGACTTGTCCAGATGGAAATCGACTTCTATTGCGGTGTCAGTCATAAATTCGCCCATAATGTCCTGGGTCGCATGTGGATGGGCGAACAGCTCCGCAAAGACGATCGGCGCGATGGCGAGCGTTCCGGTATTCCTGAGGACCTGAAGCTGGTTTGAAAGGTTGGAGGCGCCGGGTTCTCCCGACCAGATGGCGGAGAGAATGTTTGTATCGAGTGATGTTCTCACTCATATTCCCCATCTGGATCGCGCATCTCTCGCACCCAGGCATTGATCTCGTCGACGTTTTTGAATCCTGGGAGACGGCCGATCCATTTGTCGAAAGGGTTTTCTGATGGTTGTACGCGACGCAGGATCGTCTTCCCGTCTTCGACGACGAACTCGACGCGGTCACCCTGCTTGACTCCAAGTCGCCGGCGGACTTCGATGGGCACGGTGATCTGACCTTTACTGCTGATCGTGCTTGAAGCGGCCATCTTTACCTCTATAACTCAAGGTAAAGAATAGCAGGTTGGTCTGGCGAACCGATGAATCAGAGGATACAGTGGTGGCATGATCGGACGACCGGAGACGCATGAGGCATCGGAGTTTCACTGGAACTACATCAACGAGGTAGAGGGAGACGATCCTCTGGCGGCTCTTCTGAATCAGTTGCCGCAGTTTGACGAACTCCTCGGCGATTTATCGGAGGAGAAGTCGCTGCACCGCTACGCTACCGGCAAATGGAGCATTCGCGAGGCCATGAGCCACATCACGGACACAGAGCGCATCTTCGCCGGGCGAGCGTTATGGTTCGCTCGCGGTCTGGGCGATCCTTTACCCGGCTTCGATCAGGACGTGGCGGTCGCAGGGGCCGAAGCGGACAGGGTAAGGCTTGCCGATCACCTTGAAGAGTTCCGCCAGGTCCGGCTTTCAACTCTGACACTGTATAGACATCTGCCGCCGACCGCCTGGATGCGCACAGGCACGGCGAACGGGAAGACCTTCACCGTTCGCGCGATGGCTTTTCTTCTCGCCGGGCACGCCGAGCACCACCTCACGCTCTTCCGCGAGAAATACCTCGTCTGAGTGCCAATCCTGATTTGGTTCGGAAAGCGGAGATCCCCGCTTGAGGGCGGGGATCTCCTTGATTCATTTGACCGGAAGGATCAGATTTCGAGCTTGGAGTCTTCAATCGCGAGACGGACGTTGCCGTCCGACTTGGTCAGGCGCCGAACTGCTTCCATCTTGTCGACATTGGCCTTCAACATGACGACCGCGATCGGAATCGACTTTCCGGCGGACTTGATGGTGCGGATAGCGGTATCGCGGTCAATCTCGCAGACGGTCATCAGCACGCGGATGCCACGCTCGACCAGCTTGGCGTTCTTCATGTGCACGTTCACCATCAGGTTGTCGTAGACGTAACCCAGGCGGGTCATCGCTCCCGTTGTGATCATGTTCAGAATCATCTTCTGGGCTGTGGAGGCCTTCATGCGGGTCGATCCGGAGACGACCTCCGGGCCTACTTCGGCGACGATGGTGGTGTCGGCCACTTCGGCCAGGGGAGTGTGCAGGTTGCAGACGACGGCAGCGGTCTTGGCTCCGCGTGCGCGTGCATATTCAACGGCACCAACAACATACGGGGTGCGGCCGCTGGCGGAGACGCCGATGACGATGTCTTTCCGCGTGGGACGGCGGCGAGCAATGTCACGTTGGCCGATCTCGGGCGAATCTTCATTTACGTCGGACGCCGAGGCTAGCGCCTTCGGGCCGCCGGCCATGATGTACTGGACCTGCTGCGGGGTCGTCGAATACGTTGGCGGGCACTCCGAGGCATCGAGAGCGGAGATCCGTCCGCTTGAACCGGCCCCGACATAGATCAGGCGACCGCCATCGCGAAGCGCGCGGGCCACGGTGTCGATGACCACTGCAATTTCGGGAAGCGCCTTCTTGATTGCTGCGGCTACCTTGGCGTCTTCGTGGTTGATGATGCGGGCGATCTCGAGAGCGGACTTCTTATCAAACCCTTCCGAGGCCGCGTTCGCTGTCTCGGTCGTAATCAATGCCGGATCAGACACGTGATTTGTACCAGCCTTCTGAACGATGGGGAGGTCGGGTAGTGTGAGAGTGGCCATAGTTGTATGCGATCCTGTGTCATTCTACTGCTAACTTTGATGTTGTCCATAGGGAATGATGCTGTACGGATATCGCCGCTGATTCGCTCTTTGAATCGCATGTCGTTATGTTGTTGACGACATTACCGGGTTCAGGGCTCGTCGGCCAGGCACGGGAGCGCCACGTCGGTTCAGGCCAAGCGACGAGTTCCATCCCGTAACGGAGAGGCGGCAGCGTGGCCGACCATCAACTTTCCTCGTAGTCTAGTCGACCGGCTATTTTGCACACTCCATCTTTTGGGTGAGATCGCGAACGCAGGGGACACGAAAACGCATTTTCACGGTGAGATAAAGACTAAGAGAAGATGCGGCGAGTTTGCGAGCCACGATCCCAGTATTCACTCCTAACTCGGGGTGGAGGACTCACCTCGGCTGGTTCTTTTCGCCGCTCCCGTTCCCACAGTTGGGCTCCTGGAAGTTGCGAGTGTAGATTGGTAGAAGGGAAGATAGGTTCGGTTGGCCCTTTTGGCGGCTGCATCCCAGGCAGGAGCGAACACCGAAGTGTCTCAGGACGTGCAACCACAGCTACCACCGGCGAGGACGACAGTCAGCGTGCCCGGCCCGGGGCCAGAGGCATCGCTCGAATCGCTGTCCGCTGAGCCCTCCAGGGAGCCTCAAGCTTCATTGCCCCCCGCGCTGCGTCCCTGGACCTCCTCCTGGGCACGGGACGTTCTGGTCTCCATCATCGTGTCGGCGTTCATTATTGTCTTCCTATACCAGCCTGTCCGCGTCGAAGGCACCAGCATGCTGCCCATGCTGCAGGATCAGGACAGGCTCTTCATCAACAAGATCGCTTATCGGGTCGGCGATATCCATCACGGTGATGTGGTCGTCTTCCTCTATCCCCACGACCACTCGAAGAGCTATATCAAGCGGGTCATTGCTGTGGGAGGCGACCGACTGAAGATCGACCACGGGCAGGTCTTCGTAAACGGCGTGCCCCTTAAAGAGGGCTACGTTCCCATCCGCTATGAGGATGAGCGTTCACAGCCGGAGACGATCATCCCGCCCCATGACTATTGGGTGATGGGCGACCATCGCTCGATCTCCAGCGACAGCCGGGACTTCGGCCCGGTCGCGCGGGAGCTTATCTACGGGAAAGCAGCCTTCGTCTATTGGCCGGTGGATCAGATAGGCGTAGTCCGCTAGAGCTCTGCCCACAGTGCAACTAGCACTTCGAACGGCTGGCGGCATGTGCCACCGGCAGTGCATTTTGAATGATCGCGGCGAAGGTATGCGGGTTCAGGCTCGCTCCCCCCACCAGGGCGCCGTCGATCTCCGGCTGCTCCATAATGCCGGCGATATTCTCCGGCTTCACGCTTCCTCCGTAGATAATCCGCATCCTCTCCGCACACTGTTCTCCCAGCCGGGCGGCGACCTCCCGGCGAATGATCCGGTGCGCCTCGGAGACCTGGTCCGGCTTGGCCACCGATCCGGTGCCGATGGCCCAGACGGGCTCGTATGCGATGACGATCGGCTCGGCCTCTTCGGGCTTGATGCTGTTCAGTGCGCAACTGATCTGCCAGCGCAAAACGGCTTCGGTCAGGCCCGACTCTCGCTTGTCATGGGTCTCTCCCACGCACACCATGGGAATGAGACCCTGGGCTAGCGCTGCCCGCAGCTTCCAGTTCACCATGTCGTCCGTTTCGTGCGCGTAGATGCGGCGTTCGGAGTGGCCCAGCAACACATGGTCGCAGTTGATGCTGGCAAGCATGGTCGGCGAAGTCTGGCCCGTGTAGGGACCCTCGTTCAGCCAATGCATCGTCTGAGCTCCAGCCGAGACGTTTGTGCCCTGGACGGCCCCGATCACAGACGCCAGCGAGGACATCGTCGGATAGATCGCGATGTCGATGTCGTCGATGTTGCAGACCAGGGGGAGAAATTCGTGCAGGAAGGCGACCGACTCGGCGGGCGTCTTGTACATCTTCCAGTTCGCGGCAATCAGTGGCTTACGCATCAGCGACTTAGTATCCCACTTTGAGCACGCGGAGGGAAGAGATAGGAGGGGAAAAGATTCGCTTCCGGCGGCCGAATCGAACTACCCTTCCGATCCCCGAAAGAGATATGCCATGCTCCGCAAGCGCGGATTCTTGAAGAATTTATGTGTCGAGTAGCGTTCCTCGCTATCCCTCGGTAGAGTGACCTTGGGCCACCGTTCCCAAAATTTCCAGGAGATCACTTTATGCCTCTTCCCAATGACGAAAAGCTCATCGCACTCAGTGAAGCCCTGATCGCAAAGTTCCAGGCGATCTTTGGCGCTTACCCCGGCATCCGTCCGGCCCATGCTAAAGGCATCCTTCTGAAGGGCGAGTTCACCCCGGCGCCGGGTGCCTCTGCGCTCAGCCGCGCTCCCCACTTCGCCAATCCTTCCACTCCCGTCACGGTCCGCTTCTCGAACTCCACCGGCGTTCCTGTCATCCCGGACAACGATCCCAACGCGAACCCGCGCGGTATTGCCGTCCGCTTCCACCTCGGCGAACGAGTTCACACCGACATCATCGCCCACTCCACAGACGGTTTCCCGACCCATACCGGCGAAGAGTTCCTGGAATTTCTGACCGCGATTGCAAGCAGTGCTCCCGGTGCGCCTTCGCCCACTCCGGTGGAAGCCTTCGTCGGGTCGCATCCCGCCGCACTCGCCTTCGTGCAGACGCCCAAGCCCGCCCCGGTCAGCTTCGCGACGGAAGGCTATTTCGGCGTCACCGCGATGGAGTTCCTCAACGCAGAGGGAGGTTCACAGTTCATCCGCTACCAGATCTCTCCCGAGGCTGGTCTCGATCACCTCGACGACGAGGCGACCAAGGCGAAGGAGCCGAATTACCTTTTCGACGAGATCGCGGCTCGCGTGAAGTCCGCCCCGGTTGTCTTCAAGGTGAAGGCGCAGCTAGCCGGAGTGGGCGAAGTTGTCGACAATGCGACGATTCATTGGGCAGCCGACAGCAAGATCGCCGACCTCGGCACCATCACACTGACCTCGCTGGTGGAAGAGGATGCCGCGGAGCAGAAGCACACCATCTTCGACCCGATCCCGCGCGTCGACGGCATCGAGCCTTCGAACGATCCGCTGCTGGAGCTTCGTGCCGCGATCTACCTCATCAGCGGACGCAGACGGCGCAGCGCTTAGTCCTATCCTTGTTTGTGGCAGCGAGGCGGTAGCTCTGTCTTTTCGAAGAAGCTGCCCCTCGGCCAGACAAGGCCGACTTGAACTCCGCGTTTCTGCAACTCGTCTGGATCGCAACCTGAACGCAAGGCCCACAACCTCCAACTTGGGACAGCAAGCGACCACCATAACCAGGCCAATGAAATCGAAGCTATGAACCCAGGTAGTATCCACCAACCATGGGCGAACCGAGTGGTGACAATCCCGCCCGACGCAATAATTATCGAGACCGGCAGATTGACGGTCAGTTGCCCTCTGCGAATCGCCGCTTTGACTGAAACTGTTTGTTGGTTCATTGGGCGCGGATAATCTCCCGCACGAGCGGGTTCAATTCAGGTGGCTCCGGAGCGATGTGGTAGGTCGCCCGGAGCATCGCCTCCGGCTCATCTAACAACGCAGCATCTTCTGCGAACAAGGTCAGCAGCGGCTGGCCTTCCTCGACCTTCGTCCCAAGCTTGGCGTGAACTTCAAGCCCGGCGTGCGCGCTCACCGGGTCGCCCGGCTTCGCACGTCCCGCACCGAGTCGCTGCACTGCCCATCCCACCTCGCGGCAGTCCAATGAGTGCAGGTAGCCCGAAGCGCCAGCCGTCAGCACGCGTCTCGCCGAAGGTTTGTGGTGCGCAGCGGGATCGTCAAAAACGCGAACATCGCCGCCCTGCAATGCGGTCATCTCCAGCCATGCCTTGTAAGCCGCCCCAGTCGTCAGCATCTCATCGGAGAGCTTCGCGCCGGCCTCCGGCGAGTCAGCCTTGCCGCCGAGGTAGAGCATCCATCCCGAAAGGATGTTCGATAACTCGATCAGGTCCGCCGACATCGGATGCCGGACGTTCTTCAAAATGTCGACGCACTCCCAAACCTCGACCCAGTTACCGGAGAACCGTCCAAGCGGCTCATCCATCGCCGTTAGCAGAGCGACTGTCTTCGTTCCCGCAAGCTCTCCCGTCTCGACCATCAACGATGCGAGATGCTTTGCGTCTTCGTACTTCGACATGAACGCGCCGCTGCCTGTCTTCACGTCGAGCACCAACCCGTTGATGCCCTCGGCTAGCTTCTTGCTCATAATGCTCGCGCAGATCAGATTCGGCGACTCCACCGTCCCGGTGTGGTCGCGGAGGCCATAAAGGATGCGATCCGCCGGAACCAGCCTTGGCGTCTGTCCGGCCATGAAGAAGCCGCAGCGTGAGATGACGTCGGCGAACTCCGCCATCGAGAGCTGCGTGCGGAAGCCAGGAATGGTCTCGAGCTTATCGAGCGTTCCACCCGTGTGACCCAGCGACCGGCCGCTGATCATAGGCACCTTCAGTCCGGCGGCTGCCACGATAGGCGCGATCAGCAGGGAAGTCTTGTCTCCCACGCCTCCGGTCGAGTGCTTATCGATGCAGAAGCTGTTCAGAAACGCCGAATCGAACGTCTCGCCGGAGTAGCGCATCGCCGTCGTCAGCGTGGCCAGCTCGCGCGCATTCAGACCGCGCTGCCACACCGCCATCAGCCACGCGGCAATCTGCGCGTCGGTAGCCGTGTGTTCGACGACGGCGCGGATGAAATACTGAATCTCGGCATCGCTCAGCGCGAGGCCGTCGCGCTTGTGCAGGATCACGTCTACTGGATGAATCTGTAGGGTCTCGCTCATGCCTGCTCCAATCGGAAGGCTGCCGGAATCAGGTCAGTGAGCTTCGCCTCTGCTGCCGCGCCCTTCTCGGCCGGATAGAAGACCCATGTGTCTGGCGTAGAAAATTCAAGGATCGTCTGCCTGCACGCACCGCACGGCATGCTTGCCGCGCCATTCAGATTCGCCACCGCCACCGCGTGAATGCTGATCTTCGGCCCATACTTCCCAACCGCTGTGGCAATCGCCGACTGCTCCGCGCAGGTCGTTAAGCGGAACGATGCGTTCTCGACATTGCAGCCGGTCACAACATGCTGGTCCGCCGATTCGCCAGCGGTTATCAAAATGGCTGCGCCGACACGAAACCGGCTGTAGGGGGAGTGCGAGTGTTTGGCAACCGTCTTCGCCTGTTGGCGGAGATCGTCGATCGTAGCGGGGGCAAGACCGCTGGCGTGCAATGAATCAGACATACCGCCATCTTACTCAATCGTCGCGGGCCGAATGCGTTGACCGCACACACATAATCGCGAGGAACCCGCATCTCAACAGAGAGCCCGAAGTAAGCTAGGGTGAAAGATTTCATGCCACGCAATCCCGCCAAATCGAAAGAGTTGAAGCCGAAGAAGACGGCCAAAGCTGCGACCGTCGTTGCGGAAGAGGTCGTTCCTTCAGCCGACACCGCACTTGCGCTCTTCCATCCCATCACCGCTGCTTGGTTCCGCGCGGTCTTCGACGGTCCCACAGCCCCGCAGCGTGAGGGCTGGCCCGCTATTGCACGCGGCGAATCCACGCTTATCCTCGCGCCTACCGGTACTGGCAAGACGCTCACGGCGTTCCTCTGGTGCCTCGATAAGCTGATGATGCAGACGCTAGCCTATGCGCCCAAGGGCTGCCGCGTCGTCTACATCTCGCCGCTCAAGGCCCTCGCCGCCGACGTCGAACGCAATCTCCGCTCGCCGCTGCAGGGCATCGCCAACATGGCCCAGCGTGAAGGCGTTCCCTTCCGCATGCCGGAGATCAGCGTCCGCACGGGCGATACCTCGCCGAAGGAGCGCGCACGCTTCCGCAACCATCCCGGCGACATCCTTATCACCACGCCTGAGTCTTTATATTTGCTACTCACCTCTGAAGCCGGTGAGTCCCTCCGCTCCGTCGAAACCATCATCATCGACGAGATCCACGCTCTCGTTCCCACCAAGCGCGGCGCGCACATGGCGCTCTCTATCGAACGCCTCGAGGCTCTTACAGGCGGCGCGATTCAGCGCATCGGCCTCTCCGCAACGCAGCGCCCGCTTGAAGAAGTAGCCCGCTTCCTCAGCGGCGCGACGACCAAAGCCGACGCCATCAAATCGGGCACTGACGAAGGGCTGATCGCCAACGTCGAAGGTGAGGTCTCCGAAGTGTTGATGGAGGTCGCCCAGGACCCAGCAGCGCCGTCCGATGCCGCCGGGCCCATCTATCGCCCTGTCACGATAGTCAATGCTGGTGCCCGCAAACTCCTTGACCTACGCGTCGAAGTGCCTGTTGAGGACATGGCCAAGCTCGGCGAGATCGAAGAGATCCCCAGCGGCCCGGTGTCGCAAGGTCCGAAGCGAACCTCGATCTGGCAGTCGATCCATCCTCGCTTATTGGAGATCATTCGCGAGCGAACTTCAACGCTTATCTTCGTCAATGCCCGCCGTGTAGCCGAACGGCTCGCCGGGGCGTTGAACGATCTCGCAGGCGAACCCATCGCCCGCGCCCATCATGGATCGCTCGCAGCGACGCAGCGCAGCGAGATCGAAGAGCTGCTGAAGGCAGGGAAGATCAAGGCCCTCGTTGCGACATCGTCGCTCGAACTCGGCATCGACATGGGAGCGATCGATCTCGTCATCCAGATCGAAGCTCCACCCTCGGTCGCCAGCGGCATGCAGCGCATAGGCCGCGCAGGTCATCAGGTCGGAGCGCCTTCGAACGGCATCATCTTCCCCAAGTATCGCGCCGACCTGATCGCCTGCGCCGCCGTCACCCGCGCCATGCACGAAGGCCACGTCGAGTCCACGCGCTTTCTTCGCAATCCGCTCGACGTGCTGGCGCAGCAGATGGTAGCCATTATCGCGCATCCGCCGCTCGATGCGCTGAACGCTGCACTTCGCAGCAAGGCGAAATCCGACGAAGAAGAATCCCCCGGCATCAGCTACGCCGCGCTCTACGCGCTTATCCGCAGTGCCGCGCCGTTTGCGGGCCTCAGCCAGAGCGTATTCGACGGCGTGCTCGACATGCTTGCCGGTCGCTATCCATCGGACGAATTCGCCGAGCTTCGCCCACGCATCACCTGGGACCGCAACCGTAACTGGCTCACCCCGCGCTCTGGCGTCAAACGCATCGCCATCCTCAACGGCGGGACCATCCCGGACCGCGGCCTCTACGGTGTCTTCCTCTCAGGAGCCAGCAAGCCCCTGCGCGTCGGCGAGCTGGATGAAGAGATGGTCTTCGAGTCGCGCACCGGTGACACCTTCATCTTGGGCGCTTCGACCTGGCGCATCGACGAGATCAATCATGACCGCGTCCTTGTCTCGCCCGCTCCTGGAGAACCGGGCAAGATGCCCTTCTGGCACGGCGACCGCGCAGGCCGACCGTTGGAGTTTGGCCACCGCATCGGCGCTCTTGTCCGCGAGTTGCGGGAGATGCCACGCAGCGTCGCGATCACGCAACTCGTCTCGCAACACGACCTCGAACCTCGGGCCGCCGAGAACGTCTTGCGCTATCTCGCCGACCAGGAGATCGCGACAGTCACCGTTCCCGACGACCGCAACATCGTCATCGAGCGCGTCCGCGACGAGCTTGGTGACTGGCGCGTCTGTGTGCTGACGCCCTTCGGTAGTCGCATCCACGCGCCTTGGGCCATGGCTGCCACGGCAAAGATCCGCAGCAACAACGGCATGGAAGTCGAGACCATGTGGAGCGAAGACGGCTTCGTTCTGCGCTTCCCCGAGGCCGACGAAGCTCCGCCCATCGAACCGCTGCTGCTTGAACCTGAAGAAGCCGCCGAACTCGTCCTGCGCCAACTCGGCTCGACCGCTCTCTTCGCAGCGAAGTTCCGCGAGAGCGCCTCCCGTGCTCTACTACTGCCACGCCGCCGCGCCGATGGCCGCACGCCCCTATGGCAACAGCGCAAGCGCGCCTACGACCTGCTCAGCGTCGCCTCTCGCTACTCATCATTTCCGATTCTGCTGGAGGCCTATCGCGAGTGCCTGCGCGACGTCTTCGACATGCCCGCGTTGATGGAGATTCTCCGCGCCGTCGGCAACCGTTCACTCCGCGTCCACACCGTCGATTCACGGACGCCATCGCCCTTTGCCTCCGCGTTACTCTTCAGTTACGTTGCTAACTACATCTACGATGGTGACGCTCCCCTGGCCGAACGGCGCGCGCAGGCGCTGTCCATCGACCAGGACCAGCTCCGCGAATTGATGGGCGACGCCGATCTTCGCGAGCTGCTCGACCTCAATGCCATCGAAGAGACCGAAGAACAACTGCAGTGCCTTGCTGATACCTACAAGGCGAAGAACATGGACGGCGTGCATGATCTTCTCCTTCGCCTTGGAGACCTCACTCGTGCAGAGCTTCTCCGCAGGTGTGTAACCGAAGAAGTTGCAAATTCAGCGGACCGTCTGGCGAAGGCACGGCGCGTACTTGAAGTCACCGTGGCGGGAGAGAAGCGATTTATCGCTGTGGAAGATTCTGGCCGCTACCGCGATGCCCTTGGCGTGCCTCTTCCACCCGGCCTGCCTTCAGCCTTCCTCAACGCAGTCCCTGAAGCACTCTTCGACCTACTGCGCCGTTACGGTCGCACCCACGGCCCTTTCACGACACATCAGGCCGCAAGCCGCTTTGCGCTCTCGCCAGATGTAGTCGACACCACGTTGAATCGGCTTGTCGGTACAGGTCGCATCGTCGAAGGCGGCTTCCGCCCCGGCGGCATCCATCGCGAATGGTGCGACAACGAAGTCCTCCGCACCATTCGCAGGAAGTCTCTGGCCCGCCTTCGCAAGGAAGTCGAGCCCGTCGAACAGCGCACCCTCGCACGGCTCATCACACGCTGGCAGGGCGTCATCCAACCTCGACGCGGCCTCGACGCTCTCCTCGACGTGATCGAAAACCTCCAAGGCGCACCGCTCCCCGCCTCCATCCTCGAGACCGAGATACTGCCTGCGAGGCTGATGAACTATAAGCCCTCTGACCTCGACACCCTCATCGCTGCCGGCGAAGTCGTCTGGGCCGGACTCGATCCCATCGGCGAGCGCGATGGCCGCATCGGCCTGTACTTGGCGGAGAAATTACCAGAGCTGTGGCCCATAACGCAGGGAGAAGGGACGAGGGAAAGGGGAGAAGAGAAGTACGCGGGCGCAGCAGAAAAAGAAACCGCCATTGTTACCTATTTGCAGAGCCATGGAGCGTCCTTCTTCGCAGACATCCACGACGCCCTCGGCGGCGGCTATCCCGGCGAGACCATCGATGCCATCTGGAACCTGGTCTGGCGCGGCCAGCTTCGCAACGACGGCCTCGCCGCTCTCCGCGCTTACTGCGATCGTCCTTCCACCAACTCTCGCCCTGCGAAGCGCGTTCATAACCAGAGCGCCTTCCGCTCGCGCCGTACAACTCCGCCAACTGTGCAAGGCCGCTGGACGCTGCAGGCGACGGCCTTCGATTCCGACCGCTCCGCTACCAACTGGTCGCACGCCATCGCACAGCAACTGCTCACTCGTTACGGCGTCGTCCTCCGCGAGACCGCGCATGCCGAGAACCTCCCCGGTGGCTTCTCCGCCATCTATGACGTGATGAAGGCGCTCGAAGAGAGTGGCAAAGTCCGTCGTGGCTACTTCGCCGCGGACCTCGGAGCAACGCAGTTCGCCATGCCCGCAGCCGTTGATCTCCTGCGTTCCCTGCGCAACGACCCCGACCCTGGCAAGAGCGAGATCGTCCAACTCGCCGCCACCGATCCGGCTAATCCCTATGGCTCGCTCCTACGCTGGCCCGCTGCGCCCGATGCGTCATCGTCGCTTACGCGCAGCGTCGGCGCGCGCGTCATTCTTTGCAACGGTTCGTTGATCGCCTACCTGCGCCGCGGCAACCCCAACCTGCAGATCTTCCTCCCTGAAGAAGAACCGCAGCGGACACAAACAGCTCGCTCACTTGCGGAGTTTCTGGTAACCCGTGTCCAGCACGAAAGCACGATGGGCAATGACCGTGCGGGAATGCTCATCACAACGATCAATGGCATTTCGGTAGCAGAACATCCGATCGCCCGCATCCTCCTCGACGCCGGTTTCCAGGCCGCCCCTATGGGCTTCAACGTTCGCCGCAATCTGCCGCCTCTCCCCGGCCAACAAAGAGAGGCGCGACCCAATGCCTGAAGGCGACACAATCTACCGAGCGGCCCGCGCTCTGCAACGCGCGATTGGCGGCAAGATCGTCACCGGCTTCGAGACCGGCCTCGCACCGCTCGCTCGCGTGAACGACGACACCCCGATCATCGGCCGCACCATCGAGAAGGTCGAGTCGCGGGGCAAGTGGTGTCTCATGCACTTCTCCGGCGATCTCATCCTCGTCACGCACATGCTGATGAGCGGAAGCTGGCACATCTATCGCACCGGCGAGCGCTGGCGCATGCCTCATCGCGCCATGCGTGCCGTCATCCGCACCGCAGACTTCGAAGCCGTCGCCTTCAACGTCCCCGTGGTGGAGTTCCACACCGCTCGCTCGCTCGAACGCTATACGCAGATCCCGAAGCTGGGCCCCGACATTCTTTCGGAAGGCTTCACCGTCGAAGCAGGCGCGAAGCGGCTCGCGGACTATGCCGCCGCGAATCCGAACGCCGAGATCGCCGTCGCCCTACTGAATCAGCGCGTGCTCGCTGGTCTTGGGAATGTCTACAAGAGTGAGGTCGCCTTCATCGCTGGCGTCAACCCTTTTCGCGCCATGAACACCATTACGCCGCGAGAGAGGGAACAGATGGCCGAGTTCGCCCAGCGTTACATGCAGGTCAATGTTCTCGACGGTTCGGGGGACGGCATCGTCACGTACTTCGGCAATCGAAGGACAACGGGCAACTCCAACCGCGACGAACGTCTCTGGGTCTACGGGCGTCAGGGCGAAGAGTGCCGCCGCTGCGGTGCCTCCATCATGATGCGCAAACAAGGCGAGCAGGCACGCTCCACCTACTGGTGCCCGCAATGCCAGCCGTGGGTTGAGTCAAAGATCGAGTCAGGCACTGCCTCGGTGCCCGCTCCGGTCGGTCGCACCCAAGCCCCTCGCCGCCGCAAAGTTGGCTGTTAGGTCCGATCTTCCAAATCCTTGGCGTCCTTCGACGAAGTCGGAGGATCTGCTTTTAGTTTGTTCGTGCCCGTTCTTTCGATCAAAGAAGCGCCAGAATCTCCGCCGGCTCTGTCCGCACGCGGAAGTCCGCATGCGCCTGGCTATAGGCGATTACGCCATCCTGTTTCACTAGAAAAGTTGCTGGCAAAGGCAGCCGCCAGCTTGCCTCCGTCGCATTGTGATAGCTCAGTCCCGCGTTATTGAAGGGGATGTTGATCAGAATGCTTTGGTAGTAGCGGCGCTGGACCTCGGGAATGCTGTAGGCAACACCGTAGGCCTCCGCAACGGCCGCGCCGGGATCGGAGAGCACGGGAAACGTCAGCGCATGCTGCTCGATCATGAAATTGCTCTGGCGCACACTCTGCGGCGCGATCGATACAAACAGCGCCCCACGCTTGCGCAGTTCCGGCTGAAGCTCGCGCCACGTCTCCATCTCGGTCACGCAGTAGGGGCACCACCTGCCGCGAAAGAAGCTGACAACCGTCGGCCCCAGCGCGATCAGGTCGGCCAACTGGACGACCTTGCGCGACCGCGCGTCGACGAGACTGAACTCCGGCGCCAGCGCCCCCGCCTTCAAAATTCCTTCTTCGATGCCCGACGCGAACAGCTCTGCCGTGGCCTGTTCCGAGATCGCCAGCCGATCGGCCTGGACCAGCGAGCGCGTCCTGGTTGTAATTTCGTCGAGCCTGTCCTGAAGGCTTATCTGCGGTGTCGCGTCCATCCCTACATTATCGCAGCCGACGTCTTCGTCTTGGCCGTGTCCGTCGTCACAGTTCCGTGCTCGCAACTCATCGGAGCGGCGTTTTTCGCCTGCTTCGCAACGGAACGATCCATGTCCGGAACGGCAAGTTGCGCCGTCTGCTGATCTACCTGCTTCAACAACATCAGTAGCCGCGCAAAGCCCTTCTCCCGAGCCTGCTTGTTTGCCTCGGTCGTCGTCGGGGCCGGGTCTTCGCCTGCACGCATGAAGCCATGTCCAGCGCCGTCATAGGTCACTGGCTCGAACTTCTTTCCCGCCGCCTTCATCGCTGTAATGGTGTCCGGCAGCGTTGCATCGATGCGCGCATCATTGCCCGCATAGAAGCCGTACACCGGGGCCACAATCGTTGTCACATCCGATGGCGGCGGACCGTAGAAGACAAACGCCGCGGAGAGGTCTTTACGATGCGTCGCGAACGCGAAGGTCTTGCCGCCACCCCAGCAGAAGCCTGCCACTGCGAGTTTGCCATTGGCCGACGGCAGCTTCTTGCCATAGTCCGCCGCCGCATCGAGGTCCGCCGTCACTACCGCCGCGTCCAGGCCGGATACAGCTTTGACCGTCGCTTCCTGATCGGCAAACTCGCTGGAGCCGCCTCCCTTTGGCCCCATGCCGCTCAACAGATCCGGCGCGACGACGATGTAACCCTCCGCCGCGATCTCGTCCGCCATCTCCTTCGCCCAGTCGCTCAGCCCGAAGATCTCGTGGATCAGCACGACGACGGTGGCCTTCTGCTTCACCTCGGGATAGACGACATACGCCTGCAACGAGCGCCCATCATGCTTCAGCGTCACCCACTCGCGGTGCCGTGGCGACTTGTCCAGCCTCGCCTTTGCCCAATCCTGTGCATGAACAACCGGGGCGGCGAGTGGAACCAGAACGAGGGCGGCAGCAAGCTTGAGCAGGGAGCGGTTCCAGAATGGCTTCATGCGGAGAAGTGTAATCCGCACCCGCATCTCGCGACAACCGCAGCCGGAGCATCTGAATTCACGCGATGAACCGCCACCAGTTCGGGCGCCCCATCTTCGCGACAGCTCTATCTTCGCTAAGGTGGGCGAAGTGCCACAAACCCTCACGCCCGCTAAACTGTTTCGATGGCCTTCCACTTCCGCGCCGCCACTGTGGCCGACATCCCCGCCATCCGCGAGCTTATCGCCGCCTCGGTTCTCACGCTTCAGGTCGAATACACGCCCGAACAACGCGAACTCGCGCTTACAACGGTCTTCACTGTCGACACGCAACTGGTCGCAGATGGTACGTATCTGCTCGCATTTTCGGAAGACGGCGCACTCGCGGGCTGCGGTGGATGGAGCAAGCGTAAGACGCTCTACGGCGGCGACCATCAAGTCGAAGCGATTGAGCCGGAGCTTCTTGATCCGCAGAAGGACGCCGCAAAGATCCGTGCCATCTTCATCCACCCATCGTTTGCGCGGCAGGGGCTGGGTACGGCAATCCTGGTACGGTCTGAAGATGCCGCGAAAGACGCAGGCTTCAAGAGCTTTGAGATGGGAAGCACGCTTTCAGGCGTACCGCTGTATAGCCTCAAGGGCTATCGCAAGCTGGAAGAGATTACTGTGCCGGTTGGTGCAGGGGAAGGAATTACGGTGGTGCGGATGGTGAAAGGCGTGGTTTGAGCGACACGGCCACCCTTCGAGCCGCGACGCGTGGAAACGATCGCTACGGCGCGAAGGATGAATGCATCGATGCAGTGGGTGCGGTCTGGTTAGTTATATGACGTGGAGCAGATACAAGATAAGGACGATCAGCAGAATTGTGCCGATGCCGCCTCCGCCGTAGTACCCGAGGCCAGGCCCCATGCGATAGCCGCCAAACCCGAAGACCAGAATCAGAACGATAAGAAGGATGAGCATACTTTCTCCGTGCTACTTAATTTCACAACACGAAGTGAGATGCAGATTTTGATGGTGGCGTAATAAATCTGCTTAGCCGGCTAATGGCTCCGCTTTATCGAAAGAGCGAGACTCCTTCGGCCACAGCCGCCCGTCGTAGATCGCCGTCGAGCGTGGCCAAAGAAATACCCATCCTCTTGGCCAGTTCAAGATAACCGGCATCGTATACGGTCAGTCGGTGCTGATCGCAAAGGGCGAGCGCGGACTTTGCTTGTGTGGGGGTGAGGGCTTGTTCGACCGTGATGGGAAGGATTGCCAGCTCATCCCAGAACAGAGCGGCACGGCCTTCCGGGATGCGCTTGCGGCGGGTCGCCATCAGCAGCCCGTTCGAGACTTCGGTGGGCCAGTGGGCGGGGACGATGATTCGGTCGCCAGTGCTGAGACGGCGAAGAAGGCTAATTGTCCAGGCTGACTCTTCGTCTTTCAGACACCAGGGCAAGGTGGCCGAGGCGTCAACGACGAACGTTGTCATCAGTGCTTGCGGCCTTCGTTGATGAGGTCTTTAACGTTGAGGCCCCCGATATCCGAGTCTTCGCGCAGTTCGAGGATGCGGTCAATCGCTTCGCTGATTGAGCGAGCCTTCTGTTGGGCGAAAAGCTGCTCAGCAGGACGACCTTCTACGATCTTCTCGATGTAGCGGTCCAGCGCGAGGCCGCGAGCCTGCGCTTCTGCGGCGAGCTGGGCTTCGGTCTCGGGTTGGAGTTCGAGGCGGATCATAACGACTTGAGAATATCACCGGTCGGATCTAGTCTGCCCGGAGATCGTTGGCGATATCGGCAGATGGCACCACTTCTTCTTCATCGACTGCGAGTTGATCCACGAAAATGGCGACGAGGGTCGCCCATGTATCTTCAGCGTTCCAGACATCAGGTTCCAGATTTAGAACCTTCTGCGGCAGGCGATTTTTCCCGGCTTCGAGCGTCGGTGCCACGCAAGGTGCGAACTTGAGTTCCTTGCAGATCGCAGTGTAAAGGTCTCCGACCGTTCGCACCCGCTCCATATCTTCGTCGCGAAGCTCGATCGCGAAGACCTCTTCGCAGCGCATGACGAGTTCGACGACATCCAGTCCCATGAGCGGCCCGCTCCAATCTGTCTAAGCTACCGCCCGAACCGCTGCTTCCCCTGCATCTGGCTCATCATCCTCTGCTGCGCCTTGATGCCTCCGCCGCCGCCCATCGTCTTGAACATTTTTCTCATCTGCGCGTACTGACGTAGCAGATTGTTCACGTCCTGCACCGTCGTGCCACTGCCTTTCGCGATGCGCTTGCGGCGGCTGCCGGAGATGATCTCGTGGTCCTGGCGCTCCTTGTTCGTCATCGAGTTGATGATCGACTCCACCCGCGTGAACTGCTTCTCGTCGACGTTCTCCGCCGCTTGCGCCATGCCGGCGAATGGGCCGACCGAGGGCAGCATCTTCAGGATCGACTTCATCGATCCCATCTTCTTGATCTGTCGCAACTGGTCGCGGAAGTCGTCGAGCGAGAAGCCATCGCCCGAGAGCGCCTTCTTCGCAAACTGCTCTGCCTTGCCGCGGTCGAGTTTCTCTTCCGCACGTTCGAGCAGCGTGGCGATGTCGCCCATGCCCATGATGCGGCTGACGATGCGGTCTGGGTGGAAGGGTTCGAAGGCGTCCGGCTTTTCGCCGGTTCCGAGGAACTTGATCGGAGCTCCGGTCACGTGGCGGATCGACAGCGCAGCACCGCCGCGCGCGTCGCCGTCCATCTTCGTCAGCACGACGCCGGTCAGCGCCAGCAGATCGTGGAAGCTCTTTGCCGACTTCACCGCGTCCTGTCCGGTCATCGCATCGGCGACGAACAGGATCTCCGATGGGTTCAGCAGCTTCTTCAACTGCGCCATCTCGTCCATCAGCGCGGCGTCGATCTGGTTGCGGCCCGCGGTGTCGACGATCAGGATGTCGCAGCCGAAGTTTGCCGCTTCACGACGAGCTTCCTTGGCCAACCGAAGCACGAGGTCGGAGTTCGCCGTCTCGCCCTTGAGGTCGCCCTCGTAAATATTGGCTCCGATGCTCTTGGCGACGATGGCCAACTGCTGCCGCGCAGCGGGACGATAGACGTCCACGGAGACCAGCATGGGCCGGTGACCGGACTTCTTCAGCCATTGACCCAGCTTGCCAGAGGTCGTGGTCTTACCCGAACCCTGCAGTCCGGCCATAAGAATCACGCTCGGCGGCTGCGAGGCGGTCTTGAACTTCGCCGTGTCCTTGCCCAGCACATTCACAAGCTCGTCGTGGACGATTTTGACGATCTGCTCCGAAGGGCTGAGAGCTGTAGTGACCTGGGTCCCCATAGCTTTGGTGCGAATATGGCTTACGAGTTCGTCGACGACCGTAAGGTTTACGTCGGACTCCAGCAGAGCGAGGCGGATCTCCTGCAGCGCTTCGCCAATGTTTTCGTCGGTGATGGTGCCCTGGCCACGCAGGTGCTTAAAAGATCGTTGCAGCTTATCGGAAAGGTTCTCAAACATAATTTTCGTCTCATCGCTAGTTTACCAGCGCGTTAGACGTAGCAAGTCTGGTGCTAGCTTGGCTGGTTCGACGGGCTCGATCCCGCCCATCCACCCCCGCCACCGGGCGGATAATCAACGCATGGACCCCAATGCGAACGTGACGGGGAATGCGCGGCTGGTGAGGGAGTATGCCGCCTACCTCCGGGTGGAGAAGGGCCTGCGTCCGGCCTCCTGTAGTGCTTACACGCTCGATCTCGAACAATTTGCCGAGCATCTCGAAAAGACCGACGGCCTCCTGCTCACCGCTGTCCAGGCGGACGTCAGCGCCTTCATGCAGGGCCTTCGCGCCAACCAGGTCGAGTCCCGCTCCATCGCCCGCAAACTCAGCGGATTGCGCGGATTCTACCGCTGGCTGCTGATGGACAAGCGCATCTCCCACGACCCCACGGTCAACATCGAAACTCCAGCAAGCTGGAAGATTCTGCCCAAGTCCCTCGCTGAAACCGAAGTCGCGGCGATGCTCGACCGCACCGGCATCGCCGCACAGCATCCGGAGGCCGACGCCCTCGCCCTGCGCGATCACGCCATCCTGGAGCTTCTCTATGCCGGTGGCCTTCGTGTCGGCGAGATCTGTGCCCTGCGAGAAGAGGACCTGCACCTCGACCAGGCGCGCGCCCAGGTTCGCGGCAAGGGGGATAAAGAACGTATCGTTCCGCTTGGCGATAAGGCGGTTGCGGCCATCGAGGCATACCTCCAGCGCGGCCGGCCCGCACTCGCAAAGGCTGGCATCCAACGCGCTCTCTTTCTCAGCAAAAACGGCAAGATCCTCACCCGGCAGTGGGTCTGGGAGATGGTCCGGTCGGCCGCGCCATCGGGTACGAAAGCCAGCCCGCACAAGCTTCGCCATAGCTGCGCAACCCACATGGTCGAGCACGGCGCAGACCTGCGCAGCGTGCAGACGCTGCTCGGCCACGCGGATATCGCCACCACCCAGGTCTACACCCATGTCGCCATGGAGCACCTGAAGCAGGTCCACCGGCTGCATCATCCGCGAGGCAAGCGCCGCGAGCGCCCCGCAGAACCAATTGCCGGGGCCGTCGCATGAGTACGGAGTCCCCAAGTCAGTTCCACCAACAGGCCGAACGATTCCTCGCCATGCTCGCCAACGAACGCGGTGCCTCCGAGCACACCGTCCGTGCCTACGCCCGGGAGATAGGCAACTTTGCCGCCTATCTCGACGAAACCCTCACGTCTTCCGGCTCCTTCGCCCAGGTCGAGCACCTCCACATCCGTGCCTATCTCGCCCTGCTTTACGATCGCGGCCTCACGAAAGCCAGCGCCGCCCGGGCCCTCGCCGCCATCCGTTCCTGGTTCAAGTGGCTCGCGAAGGAGGGTCTCATCCAGCAAAATCCCGCGCTGCTGGTGTCCACTCCGAAACGGCCCGTCCGTCTGCCGCGAGTACCCAGCATGGAGGACGTAAATCGAGTCCTGAACTCACTTGAGACTGGAGCAAAGAAGGAAGAGGCTGCCGCATGGCCGGAACGCGATCGCGTGATCTTCGAGCTTCTCTATGGCTGCGGTATCCGCAACTCGGAGCTCGTCGGCATCGATCTCAGCGACATTCAGTGGGGCAACGATTCGATCCTGGTGCGCGGCAAGGGCCGCAAGGAACGCTTCGTCCCTCTTGGCGACGAAGCGGCGATCGCCATTCGTTCCTATCTTCCCGCGCGTGAGGCGAAGCTTGCTGCAGCGGGCAAGGGACTGCTCCTCCACGAAGGCGCACTGCTGATCAACATGCGCACGCGCGGCGATTGCCGAATTACCACGCGCAGCGTTGGCCGGATCGTCAAGGCCATCGCGCAGTCCCGTGGCCTCGCCGCAGACGTGCATCCGCACACCCTGCGCCACGCCTTCGGAACTCATATGCTTGAAGAGGGTGCGGACCTTCGTGCGATCCAGGAGATGCTCGGCCACGAGCGTCTCTCGACCACCCAGCGCTACACCCAACTCACGGTCGGCCAAGTCCAGCGCGTCTACGACGAGACCCATCCGCGGGCGCGCAGCTAGTCCTTAGCCACAGCGTACCTGCTTCGCCAACAGCGCCATGGCCGGGCGCCTAGTATCTGGTAACACTTGGATCGACGGTACGTGACCACCCATCGATGCCGCCCGCAAGGGACTGCACATGCTCAAATCCCTGCGCCCGCATCCACATCGTTACATTCAGCGACCGCGCCCCGTGGTGGCAGATCACCACGACCCGCTCGTCGGGGTCGATCTCCGCATGGGCCCGGGAGGGAACATCTCCCATGGGCATCAGCAGCGAATTCGCGATGTGAGCCGTGTCGAACTCCCACTTTTCTCGAACATCAACTAAAAGTGGCGGATTGGGTTGCTGAAGCAAAAGGACGAGGGCTTGCGCATTGATCTCCGGATCGAGCATCCTAATAGGATACCTTTCTTCCGCAGGCAAAAGGCCCGTTGAGCAAGGAAGGAAAGATGCTCGACTGGTAACTGGAACAGGAGTCAGCGATACCCAGAGTTTGTAACCCACGGAACCAAGGTAATATGCCCAAATTTTTGGCAACCTGTTCCAATCACCAGTGCCGGAAAAGTCGGCTTTTTTTCGTCACTTCATGGCGATGTTTAAATTTCTGAGCACAAGAGTGCGCCGTATGCCGGCCATGTGCGGAGGGCTGTAGTTCTGTGGTCAAAGTTTTAATTGTGGAAGACGAAGAGCACGCCCGCACCGGCCTTACTGAACTCATTGAGTCATGGGGCTATCGTGCCAGTTCCGCCTCGAACGGTGTCGAAGGGCTTGAGAAGGTCATTCAGTGGTCTCCGTCCATCGTAGTCACCGACCTCAAGATGCCGCGTATGGATGGCATGATGCTGTTGCAGCGCATCACCGACATGCCAGAGCGCATCGCCGTTGTCATGCTCACTGCTCAAGGGTCGATCAGTTCCGCCGTTGAAGCGATGCGCCTCGGAGCCTTCGACTATCTTCCGAAGCCGGTCGATTCCGTCCGTCTCAAATCCATCCTGCAGAATGCCACCTTGCAGAAGGAGACTGATGTTGAACTTGAGCCGGTCCGCCGTCTCGCCCACGACTCGGGCACGCTTGGATCGCTCGTCGGCAGCTCCCCGGCGATGAAGGCGATCTTCAAGCTCATCGAGCGCGTCGCTCCTTCGAACGTTCCCGTGCTCATCACCGGCGAAAGCGGCACCGGCAAGGAACTGGTGGCGCGTGCCCTGCACGATCTCAGCGCGAGGCGCACCAAGCCGTTCGTGGCGGTCAATTGCGCGGCCATTCCGGAGACGCTGATCGAGAGCGAGATCTTTGGCCACGAAAAGGGCGCCTTCACAGGTGCCGTCGAGCGCCGCGCCGGGTGCTTCGAACTTGCGGAAGAGGGCACCCTGTTGCTCGACGAGATCGGCGAGATGCCGGCGGCGACGCAAGCCAAGCTCCTTCGCGTGCTCGAAGATCGTGCCTTCCGCCGTCTCGGCAGCAAGGTCGAGACGCCGATCGATGTCCGCGTCGTCGCCGCAACCAACAAGAACCCCCAGGAGGCCGTCGAGAACGGCGAACTGCGCGGAGATCTCTTCTACCGGCTCAACGTCTTCAACATCCAGATGCCCCCGCTGCGCGAGCATCTGGTCGATGTACAGGCAATCGCCGAAAAGATGATCGATGATATGAACGCACGTCACGACTGCACGGTGCAGGGAATGTCTGAGGAACTTCTGGCTAAGCTGACCGCCTATGACTGGCCGGGAAACGTGCGCGAGCTGCGCAATACCATCGAACGAGCGACGATTCTTGCCGGTTCGGGTACCATCGGCATCGAGCATCTGCCCGCGAACTTCGCTGAACCGGGATTCTCTCCGCTGGTGCGCCAGACACGGAATACGCGGCGTCCGCTGACACCCGGTGATCCGCCGCAGCCCTACTCTCCGGAGCGCCGCGCCGAGGAGCGTCGCGAGGAGCGCATGGTCTCGGTTGAAGTGGGCACCACCGTCGACGAAGCGGAACGCCAGTTGATCCTGAAGACGCTGCAGTCCACCCAGAACAACAAGACCCGGGCCGCAGAGATCCTTGGCATCAGCTCGAAGACACTCCAGAATAAGCTGAAGGAATATAGTGCTTCGATGCGGACGGACTAAGATCAAGTCATGCGCCTGAAGACGAAGCTCGTTTTGGCGGCGACCGTGGTGACGCTGATCGTCGTGCTTCTGCTGACAGGCCTGTTTATTGCAGAACTGCTGCGGCAGAGGATCGAGCAGACCGCCACCTCGAACGAGGCACTCGCAAGCCAGGTGAGGTCGACGGTGCGGCACGCGCTGGAGATTGGGCTGGCCCGCGACCTCAGCACACCGGCATCCGAAGAGGAGCTGATGAAGAGCGTCAGCAACGTGCTGCGCAGCGATGAGACCCTCCAGGCGCAGATGGGGGCAATCCTCCGTACCTCGCTTACAGTGCAGGATGTGAGCGTCACCGACTCCCACGGTATCGTGCTTGCCAGCACGGACCCTGATGCAGTGGATCAACCCGCCGCAGGTCGCATCAGCCTCGAAACGGTTGCGGCACGTGGACTCATCTACCAGTGGCGCCAGGTCTTTGGTACGCCGCGTGTCTTCGATCTCGGATCAGCGCTGAACCGTAACGGTCAACCCTTCCTGATCGTCCATATAGGTGTGCGTTCGACGTTCATTCGCGCCTCGTTTGCTCCGGGCCTGCGTGACGCTCTCCTCTTTGCCGTCCCCGCGACCCTGCTTCTTGTACTCGGTGCCGGAGTTCTTACCAACATTGCGCTGCGACCGCTTGAAACGGTGAACGCTCAACTCGAATTGCTCACCGTGGGTGCGGAGGAAGATGGCCCCCAGCCCGTCGACGGCGCCTTCGATCAGCCGGACACGGTCGTACGCGTCGCCAAGACCATCGACCGCCTTGAGCGCAAGATGCGCAGCAAGGAGACCCGCTACACCGCGCTCCAGGCCAACATGGAGCAGATGCTGGATACCCTGCGCGATGGCGTCCTGCTCCTGGCCCCGGACCACGCCACCGGCGAGTTGCGTTCGGTGATGGTCTCGGATGCGGTTGCACTCTTCCTGCGGGCACCCGGAGAAGAAGGTCCGCCGAAGCGTCACGGCGACCTCGTCGGCCGCCGCGTCGAGGAGATATTCCCGCCCGATACCGCGCTCGGCACCGCTGTGGTCGCGGCGCTGGAGCATGATGGGACCACCCCGGAGTTTGCCGTGCTCGATGACGGCCGACAGGTCCAGATCTCGCTCGATCGAATTCCCGATGGCAACACCTCCGGCGCGGACATCGGCATTATGCTCACACTGCGCGATATCGACAGCGCCATGCAGTTGGAGCAGGAACTTGAGGTCTCGCGCCGGCTTGCCGCCATAGGAAGGATTACAGCCGGCGTCGGTCACGAGGTCAAGAACCCGATCAACGCCATGGTCCTTCACCTGGAGCTTCTGCGCGGAAAGCTCGCCGCCAACGGAGACTCCGGTGAGTCGGCGCAACGCCACGTCAACATCCTCGTCAGCGAGATGCAGCGGCTCGATCGTGTCGTTCAGACGCTTGCCGACTTTTCCCGGCCCATGGAGCTCAGGCTTCGGGTCATCGACCTCCGTGACGTGATCGCCGCGGTCATCGACCTGACCTGGGAGCAGATGAAGGACAACAACGTCACCGTTAAGGCAGAGGCCGTTCGTGGCCCGCTGCTCGTCCATGTGGACTCGGACCTCATCCGTCAGGCCATCCTCAACCTCGTTCTGAACGGGATGCAGGCGATGCCGGATGGGGGTGTGGTGACCATTATGCTGCGCCGTGAGAATCAATCGGCCGTGATCGAGGTACGCGACCGTGGGACGGGAATCGAGGCCGAACTGCTGCCTCGTATCTTCGAGCTTTACTTCACGACAAAAAAGACCGGAAGTGGTATTGGTCTGGCCATGACGTACCGTATCCTGCAAATGCACGGCGGAACGCTCGCGGTTCGGTCCACGACTGACGCTCAGGCGGAGGATCGCGGCAGTGTATTCACTCTGACCTTGCCGATCTCATCACCGGGTTCTAACATGCGGTTAGACACATCCACCCAGAATAATTTTGCGTTACGGGGCACACGCGCGTGAGACTGCTTTGGACGAACATCGGTGCGTCGACCGGCCTTGCGCTGTTATGCACCGTGTTGTCTGGCTGCTTTCATCAGCAGAAGGTCCCCGCGCTGGCGCCCCAGGCCAAGACCCCCAACATCTACGTGCCCCCGCCCAATCAGGCCGAGCTCCCTCCAATGGAGGCGAAGCCCCCTGCCGGCGTCACCGATGCGAAGCCGGTCGTGGCCGCGGAGGTGAAGCCGAAGAAGAAGCCAAAGAAGCAGACGAACACCACTCCGCCGCCTCTACCCGCTCCGACGGTTGCTGTTGCAACTCCACCGGCCGAGACGACACCGCCAGAGACGGCGATGCTCGGTGCGCTGGGTTCGGGGGTCGACGCCAGTCCGGGGCAGCAGAAGGATGTGGCTGAGAAGATCTCCGCCGTCGAGAAGCGGATCGCCGACCTTCCTTCCGCTGTGCAGGACCACGAGCAAAAGCAGATTGCCAAAGTCAGGCTCTTCTTGAAGGAGGCCTCCGACGCGCTTAAGGGTGGCGATGTCGAAGGTGCAAGGATCCTTGCCACCAAGGCGGACCTTCTGGCCGACGACGTCCAGAAGTGATCCCCGAAACCGCGTCCCCTTAGGCTTTGGCGCTAAGCATTCACGCCGTGGCACTTCTTGTACTTCTTGCCTGACCCGCAGGGACAATCGTCGTTGCGGCCAACCTTGTCGCCCGCGCGTTTCGGAGCTCCTGTTCCGTTGCTGCTCTCAGTTGCTCCCGATGCGCGAGCCGCATCGAGGTCGCGCTGCTTCTTGCGCTGGAACTCCTTTTCGAGCGCGTCGATGGTCGTTGACGGAGCCCGTGTGGGCACCGCAACCGGAGTGGGTGCCTGCTGCGGTGCAGCGGCATGGCCATTCCCGTTGGAGTTCGCTTCGATCTGCCTTGGCTCGTCATTCTCTTGAAGCCCAAGCTGAGCATCGGGTGCGATGATCGTGATCGTCTCCGGATCGATCGGCGTCCCATCCGGCCCGATGATCTGCATGCGGAAGAGATGGCGCGCCGTATCTTCCTGGAAGCGCATCATCATTGCCTCGAACATCTCGAACGATTCCTTCTTGTACGCGACCAGCGGGTCCTGCTGCGCGTAGCCACGCAGGCCGATGCCTTCCTTCAGGTGGTCCATCGCGAGAAGATGGTCCTTCCAAAGGCCATCGAGCACCGAGAGCATCACGATGCGCTCGTGATAGCGCATCGCCTGCGGACCAAGAATCAACTCCTTGCGGTCGTAGCGGCCGCGCAGCTTCTCGAAGATGGTCTCGCCAAGATCATGGCGCGTCATCTCTTCGATCTTGATCTCATTCTCGAAGCGAACACCGAAGACGTCGTAGAGCTGGTTGAAGATCACGTCCGTCTTCCACTCGTCGGGATGCGCCTTCTCTGGCGCGTTCTCGTCGAGGATGTTCGAGAGAATGGTGGAGACATAGTCATCCGTAATGAGCTGCTTCTGGTCGACACCGCCCATAAGCTGGCGACGCAGGCCGTACACGGCCTCGCGCTGCTTGTTCATCACGTCGTCGTACTCGAGGACGTGCTTGCGCGACTCAAAGTTCTGCGTCTCGACGGCCTTCTGCGCTGCCTCAATGCGGTTCGAGATCATCTTGCTCTCGATCGGCACGCCTTCTTCCATGCCCATGCGCTGCAGCAGGGTAGAGACCCACTCACGCGCGAAGATGCGCATCAGGTCGTCTTCAAGCGAGAGATAGAAGCGCGACGCTCCGGGGTCGCCCTGACGGCCTGCGCGACCGCGTAACTGGTTGTCGACGCGGCGGGACTCATGCCGCTCGGTGCCGATGATGTGCAACCCGCCGGCGGCGATGACCGCCTCATGCTCTTTCTTTGCGGCTGCCTCGTGAGAAGCGATGGCGGCATCCCATGCTGCCTGGGTGGTCTCAAACTCCTGCGACTGGTAGTAGAAGCGCACCATGCCAGGCCCAGCGACAGGGTTGATCGCGCCTTCAGCAGCGGATACAGCCCGCGCCTGGGCCTTCTTCACCAACTCCTGCCGGGCCATGAACTCGGAGTTGCCACCGAGCAGGATGTCGGTACCACGACCTGCCATGTTGGTGGCGATGGTGACCATGCCAAGCCGTCCAGCCTGCGCGACGATCTCTGCTTCCTTCTCGTGGAACTTGGCGTTCAGAACGACGTGCCGCACACCCTTGCGCTTCAGGATGTCCGAGAGCAGCTCCGACTTCTCGATCGACGTGGTTCCGACCAGCACTGGCTGCTTCTCTTCGTGCAGCCGCGAGATCTCATCGGCCACCGCGAAATACTTTTCCTTCGCGGTGCGGAAGACGACGTCGGAGTTTTCAATGCGCTGCATCTTGCGGTTCGTCGGCGTTACAACGATGTCAAGCTTGTAGATCTTGTCGAACTCGGCTGCTTCGGTTTCAGCGGTACCCGTCATTCCGCTGAGCTTCTTGTACATGCGGAAGTAGTTTTGGAAGGTGATCGTGGCCAGCGTCTGGTCTTCCTTCTTGATCGCCACGCCTTCCTTCGCTTCGACGGCCTGGTGCAATCCATCCGACCAGCGGCGTCCCGGCATAAGACGACCGGTGAAGGTATCGACGATGATGACCTCGCCGTCCTTGACCACATACTCCACGTCGCGCTTGTACAGATTGTGCGCTTTGATCGCTGTTTCTACGTGATGCTTGAGGTCCCAGTTCTCAGGGTCGGCTATGTTGCCGATGCCGAGCAGCTTCTCGATCTTCTCCCAGCCTTCATCGGTGACGGTGATGGCGCGTGCCTTCTCGTCGACGACAAAGTCGCCGCTGTAGGTCTTCGTTTCCAGCGTCTCGACGAGCTCGCCGAGCTCCAGCTCCGGAATAATGACATTCACGCGGGCGTACTTGTCCGTCGTCTGATCGGTCGGACCCGAGATGATCAGCGGCGTACGGGCCTCGTCGATCAGAATCGAGTCCACCTCGTCGACGATGCAGTAGTAGTGTCCGCGCTGGCACTGGTCGGTCAGCTCGAACTTCATGTTGTCGCGCAGGTAGTCGAAGCCGAACTCGTTATTGGTTCCGTAAGTGATATCGGAGCCATAGGCCTCTTTGCGCTGGCGGTCGTCGAGGTCATGCACAATGACGCCGACCGACATGCCGAGGAAGCCGTAGATCTTGCCCATCCACTCGGCATCGCGCTTGGCCAGATAGTCGTTGACGGTCACAACATGGACGCCGCGGCCCGCAAGTGCGTTCAGGTAGCAGGGAAGCGTCGCAACCAGGGTCTTGCCTTCACCGGTCTTCATCTCGGCAATCTTGCCGGAGTGCAGAATGATGCCGCCGATGAGCTGGACGTCGAAGTGCCTCATACCGACCGCACGCTTGCCGGCCTCTCGGACTACGGCGAAGGCCTCGGGTAGAATCTCGTCCAGCGCGGCCTTTTCAGCGGCGTAGAGAGCGTCTTCGTCCGGCTTGCCTGCCTCATCCTGCGGGACGTTGGCGGCGGCGATCGACTCGGCGATGCGCTGGCGGAACTCGACGGTCTTGTTGCGAAGTTGCTCGTCGGTGAGCGAGACGATGGAAGACTCCAACTCATTGATCTGCTGGACGATGGGCATCATGCGCTTGACGGCGCGTTCATTGCTGGTACCGAAGACTTTCGAGATTACTGAGTTAATCAAAACCGGTCCTTTGGGCACGATTGCGCCCATTGATTAGTGTAAATGGTTGGATGCCATAGTACGTCGTCCGCTGCAGGTTGGCCGGATTTGTAACGAACGTTCACGGAGAGTTGGAGTAATCTGCAACAAACGGTGAGTCCAGCCTGAGCCGGACGCCCAGGAGACCTGCTTGAATCTAAGTTTGAATCTGTCGCGTTGTGCAGTTGTTACAGCCATTGTCGGCGTGAATGTGTTCCTTTCGGCACAGGCTCCGGGCAAGCCGGTCTCTACGGTGCCGGTGACACCGTTTTCCGAGGTTCAACGCGGTTATGCAGCGCTCAAGGGGAACATCCTGAAGTCCGCCGACAGGATGCCCGCGGAGAGCTATTCTTACAAGCCAACGCCCGAGGTTCGGACTTACGCGCGGGTGGTGAACCACATCACCGAGGCGCAGTGGCATAGCTGCGGAACCATCAATGGAACTGCCGCAGAGGCTCAGCCTAAAGTTCCCGAGGAGACCGCGGACAAGGCAACCATCGTGGCGGCATTGAACGCTTCGTTCGCGGAGTGCGATAAGGCCTTCGCTTCGCTCAGTGAGGCGAATCTGCTGCAGATGCTCCCGGCAGGAACATCGACACGATCGCGGCTTGGGTTGGCGTGGGGGACGGTATCGCACGATAACGAGCAGTATGCGACGCTCGCGCTGTATCTGCGTCTGAAGGGCCTGGTTCCCCCAAGCAGCGAGAAGTAGAGGCGTCGTCTGCGGTAGGCTCAAGGTATGGCCGACTTGAGCTTTAACCTTGATGAACCCTATGCCGGGCTGATCTTCGATTGCGACGGAACGCTGGTGGATACCGCGCCCGTCCACTTCTACGCTGTAAACGAGGCGCTTCGCAGCCTCGGGCTGGAGATGTCGGCGGAGTGGTACTTTGCCCGGACTGGTGTGACACCGGCAGCGTTATTTGCCGAGTTTGAGGAGCTTACGGGTGTCAAGATCGACACCGAAGATCTCTCCCGGCGCTACACCCCGATCTTCATCGGCAACTTGGATCGCGCCGAGGAGATCGCTGTCGTCGCGGACATCGCACGGGCGAACCACGGCAAGGTGCCCATGGCGGTGGGATCAAACGGCCACCTGGAGAATGTGAAGGCGACGCTGGGAGCGACCGGCCTGCTGCCACTCTTCGACCATATCGTCTCCGCAGACGAGGTGGAGCACGGCAAGCCCGCGCCCGATGTCTACCTTGAAGCGGCGCGACGGATCGGCGTGGCTCCCGCCGAATGCATTGTCTTTGAAGATACGGACGAAGGGCTGGAGGCGGCACATCGCGCAGGCATGCGAAGCAGGGACATCCGGGAAGTTTGGAAGAAAGGCTGAGCGTTGCAAGTTGTACGTTCTTCGTTTCACGTACAACTTACAACGGATAACTCACAACAGACTTAGTCTTTCCCGTGGAAGAGTTTGTGGTTGATGTCCGGCCAGAACTCGCGGAAAGCGAACGTGATCGCATCGATGCCGACACTGGTACCGAATTGCTCGGCGGTATTTGAAAAAGTGCGTTCTGGCCCTGGATAATAGGCGTTCGAAAGTGCGGCAGCCATCGCGGCTCCGACGATTTCGCCCGAGTTGAACGTGTCGTGGCCGGCGTCATTGCGGGTGACGACGACATGCTTGATCGCATAGACGGCGCGTTTGCTGAAGCCGCCTTCGCCGAGCGTGTAGTATCGTGTGTCCTCGTGCATGGCAGCGGGAACGACGAACTCCACAAAGAAATTTTCGCTGGTCTGGTCGAGGACCGAGTGCCAAAGGTAGCGACCGTAGGCGACACCGCCGTGACCGAACTCGGGCGTCTGGTTGCGGCCCTGGTTATAGCCGGCGAGCAGCGCAGGAACCACGATCGCGGAGTAGTCGAAGGTGTCCTGAGAAGCGGTAATAAATTTTTCTTTGATGGACTGAGGCGGCAGGTGCTGATTAGCACTAACCGATCGGAAGTTGGGGATGATGCCAAGGATACGTTTGGTTTGACCGTCCTGGTGTGCCGGATGATCGGGCGTAGTAGCAGCCTGGATGGGCGTCTGGTCCTGCTGGCCGGTTGTCTCGTCGGACGGGCCCGCGCTGGTGCTGTAGGCCGTTTCCGCCGCAGCAGGGAAGTCAGGGGCGTTGGGCAGGGTTTGCGCTATCTGTTGGCTGAATGCAGGTGCCGACAGGCTGATCGCTACGAGAAAGAGGGAGGGTATCGTGAGATTGCGGAGTTTTAGGGACATGTGCTCCTGTCGTACGTTTGAAGTGCTTGAAGCTCTATGAATAAGGCGGCTTACCGCCTCCGTCTTGAACCAACTGCATCTAGATGTGCAAGAGTGATCGTTCGGACCGTACTGCACGATAAAAGGGCAAAAAGTTAACCGCCGGTGCGTCAGTATCGCACAGCCCCTGGATTGATCTTCGACTCTTTCGGGTTAGACGCGGTGGATCAGGGAGAAGTCGCGAAGACTTGATCTTCAAGCGCAGACGGCCTTAAAGCGCAGCCGGACGTAGTCGGCGATCCAGTTGCCGTCCAGGTCGCAAAGCACGGGACGGAGCAGCTCGACCGTGCGTGTAAGCGCCTCCGCGCGTTCAGCGGGAGCGAGCCGGTCGAGGACGCCGTTGCGGAAGGTGTTCAGCCAGACCTCCATGCCGGAGGCAAGCGGGGTGGGACGGGGGATGAGTTCGATCGAGTCGACGCGGAAGCCCGCAGCCTCGAGCCGGCAACCGTAATAGGCTGGGGAGGCGAACAGGGATGATGCCGTCTCCTCGGCGTCGATGCCGTAGTCGGCCATCACCGCTTGAAGCGCGACTCGGATCGCGGCGATATTGCCGTGGCCTCCCATCTCGACGACGAAACGTCCACCTGGGCGAAGGGCACGGTGAACTCCGGCAAGTACCGCTGGAGCATTGCGAATCCAGTGCAGCGCCGCGTTCGAGAAGACGGCGTCGAACTCGTTTTCGTAAGGCAGAGCCGTAGCGTCGTGGTGGTCGATGTGCAGCCCTCGAGCGCGTGCGGCCTCGATCATGGCGGCAGAAGCATCGACGCCGGTGATGATCGCCCCGGTCGCGGCGAGTTCCTCAGTCAACGCGCCGTCTCCGCAGCCAAGGTCTAGGATCCTTTCGCCAGGCTGGGGTGAGAGAAGTTCAACAACGCCCTTCGCGAGAGTGGCTACGAAGCGTCCGTTGGCGGCATACGCGTCTGTGTTCCAGGTCTGGCCCGCGATGGTAGATGATGGAGTCGCTTGATCTTTCATATACTCAAGTTTCGTGCCGAGGTGTGCCAGAGCGCGAGCGATATTAGAAGATCTAATGGTTGGAGCTGTATTTGTGGCGCTACGGCTCACTCGTGCGATGGAACTGCATGAACGGGGCACCCATGATGTAGCGCTGGTCAGAGATCAGGAGTGGTGATGAGTGTGACGGTTACAGGGACTGCCACGGCAGTAGAGTTTGCGAATACAAATCGGGATCGATTCGTAGAAGAGTTGAAGGCGCTGCTGCGGATTCCTTCGGTCTCAACCGCGCCCGAGCACAAGGACGATGTGCGGCGGGCGGCGCAGTTCTGCGCGGACGAGTTGAAGCGGATTGGCCTCGAGAACATTGAGCTGATCGAGACGGCGACCGCAGCGCGTCCAGGCGGCCACCCGCTCGTCTATGCAGATCTACGGCACGCGGCAGGCAAGCCGACGGTCCTCTGCTACGGCCACTACGATGTCCAGCCGGCAGAGCCTTTGAACGAGTGGACGTCGCCGCCCTTCGAGCCCACGGAGCGCGACGGAAACCTGTATGCCCGTGGCGCAGTCGACGACAAGGGCCAGATGTGGATGCACGTGAAGGCGATCGAAGCGCTGATGGTGGCGGGTGGTGGTGTGCTGCCGGTGAACCTCCGCGTCATCCTCGAAGGCGAAGAAGAAGTGGGCGGCGAGGGCATTGCGGCCTTCGTCCGCGAGCATGGTGAGCGGCTGAAGGCGGACGTCGCTCTGGTCTCCGATACGGAGATGTTTGCGCCCGAGACACCGACCCTGTGCGTGGGGCTGCGCGGCATGATCTACACCGAGATCGAGGCACGCGGCGCGAGGACGGACCTGCACTCAGGCATGTACGGAGGAGCCGTTCCGAATCCCTTTGTCGCGCTCGCCCAGGTAATCGCTAAGCTGAAGGACGAAGACGGAAAGATCCTCATCCCCGGCTTTTACGACAAGGTGCAGACGCCCACGGACGCTGAGTTGAAAGCGTGGAAGGCGCTGCCGTTCGACGAGGAAGAGTATCGCGAGCACGAAGTGGGGTCGACGGAGCTTACCGGAGAGCCGGGCTACAGCACGCTGGAGCGGACCTGGTCGCGGCCGACGCTCGACGTTCACGGCATGCCCGGCGGTTTCATCGGTGCTGGAGCGAAGACCGTGATTCCAGCCAAGGCTGTCGCGAAGGTGAGCATGCGGCTGGTGCCGGACATGACTCCCGCGGAGACCTTCGCTCTGTATAAGGAGTACGTCGAATCGATCTGCCCAAAGGGGATCGTGCTGGAGGTGCGTCTGATTCACTCGGGCGATCCAATCGTGGTGAGCACGGACAACGCCTATGTGAAGGCAGCAACCGAAGCTATGCGCGAGGTCTTCGGCAAGGAGTCCGTCTTCGTGCGCGGAGGCGGATCGATACCAATCGTCGGCGACTTCGTCCGTGAACTCAAGACGCCAACGGTCTTGATGGGCTTCGGTCTGCCAGACGATAACCTTCATGCCCCGAACGAGAAGTTCAACCTGTCGAACTTCCATCGCGGGATCGAATCCATTATTCGGTTCCTCGCCGCGGTCGGGGCCTGAGCTTGACGCTTAAGATAAAACCGTACGTCCTGGCCGGCGGCAAGAGCTCCCGCATGGGCCGCGACAAGGCGATGCTGGAGCTGGAGGGGAAGACCCTGCTGGAGCGTGCCGTCGAGACGCTGCGTTCGGTAAAGGAACTTCAATCTCCGGACGGTGGTGTCGAGGTAACAATTTGCGGCGAACGCGAGGCGCTTGAAGGAGCAGACCGTGCAATCGTCGATCGCTACCCCTCCTGCGGGCCGCTCGGCGGCATTGAAGCGGCCCTGAATGACCTGGCAACAAGAGGAGAGGCCGATTGGGCATTCTTCATCCCGGTAGACATGCCGCTGCTCACGGCGCCATGGATTGGTCACTTATTGACCATGTGGGCGACTGAAGCTATAGCGAACAAGAAGGTCGAGGCTTGTCTTGTAGAACTCGACGGAAGGCCTCAGCCCTTAGTAAGCCTTGTCCACCGATCCGTGCTCGGACCAGTTCGAGAGGCGCTCGACTCGGGCCGCTATAAGGTTGTGCCGGTGTTGCAATCTGCAGGGGCATGTTGCACGTCATTCAATCAAGAACCTCAGACCGAGGATAGGGTCGATGGATCAGAATCGAACGGGTATCTCGCGGGCAACTCTTCAGGCCTTCAATGGGTGTCGATGAATCAGTCGCACCTCAAAGTCGACGCTGGAGAAGCCGATCTGAATGAATGTTCGTTCATCGAGAGTTGCGACCAATTCATCAATGTAAATACCGAAACTGATTTAAAAAGGGTCGCGACTTTGTTGAGGTCGAAGGGTTCCAACAAGCAGCCCGAATCGCCTGCGAGATAATTGCAGGTAACGGGATGCTCGGAGAGCTTTCGAGAGCATCCAAACCGCATCACGTCGCAGCTGGATAAGTCTTGGAAGTATCCAGAAGCACTGAAACACTCCTAGCACTGAAACACTCCTGGAGAGGCATGTCTGATTTGAGCAAAGATCCCGGCGACGATTCGAAGACTTCAGACGAGTCAATGGCCGGTTCGGCGGACGAGTCCTCTGCAACGTCGTCAATGGACCTGACGGAGGGAGTGAGCGAGGATGTTGCTCCCATGGTGGACGAGTTCATGGAGCAGGCTGCCGCGCAGAATGAGGCCGCTGCCGATGCGATTCCCGAGACCAACCATAAGCCGGGAAGCTATATCTCTTTTGAGAACGTCTCGAAGTCTTTCGGCAGCTTTGTCGTGTTGAAGGATGTCAGCTTCTGTGTGAACTCGGGAGAGACCCTCTGCATTCTCGGTCGAAGTGGTGTAGGTAAGTCGGTCTCGCTGCAGATGCTGATGGGGTTTCTCAAGCCGGACTCGGGTATCGTGCGGGTGGCCGGGGAAGACATCGCCGGCTTCGATGAGAAGCAGATGCAGGAGATTCGTCGCAAGGTCACGATGGTCTTCCAGAATGGCGCTCTCTTCGATTCGATTACGGTGGGCGAGAACGTCGCCTTCCCCCTGCGAGAGCGGAGAGAGTTAGCTGAGGACCAGATACTGCAGGTTTCGAAGGGGCTTCTTGAGATGGTCGGCGTTGCAGGGATGGAGAACCTCCTCCCCTCCGATCTTTCTACTGGCATGAAGCGGTCGGTGGCGATCGCCAGGGCCCTCTCGTCGCAGCCGGAGGCGATCTTGTACGACGAGCCTACGACGATGGTGGACCCGCTGATGGGCCACCTCTTAGGCGACTTGATCCAGCGCTTGAAGCACCAGCTTCACCTCACCAGCATCGTGGTGACCCACGACATGCGGTTGGCCAAGAAGCTGGCGGACAGAATCGTATTTCTTCACGAAGGCAATGCGCGTTTCTTTGGCACGATGGCGGAGATGGAGGCGAGTCAAGATCCGATCATCCACGAGTTCCTCCAACTGGACGAACTTTTGTTGCCGGTTTGAAGAGAGTTCCAGAAATTCCTGTCTCTGCGACCGGAGAAAGAGATACTTTCGGCCGTTCCATCGTTCCGAGGTAAGATTGAAAAGGAAGTAGATTCCCGTTGACATTGGTCCTCTAATGAGGCTACGCTTTGCTAACGCGCTTCTCTAATCAACTTCAACCTCCCCAACCCCGATGCAGTCCAGGCCCGCTTGTTTTCAGTGAGTCAGGTTACGACCGGATGTGAAACCGCTTTGTCAACTGCCACAGGAGTGTTACTTGTGGCTGTCGTTCTGAACGATAGTAGTAGACCTTGCGTTTCCCGCATCCGCTATAGTCTCGATAGATCACCGAAAGTCAGTTAAGGTGGCGCTATCACGAGATCCATGTCAGGCCTGTGCATCAGGTCGTCTTGAATTTGTAAGGAGGCAGTGTGGCAGCTCCCGACTATTTGCGTCCCATACCGACCTCGGACAGTGGAAGATCAAGCGCCGGCGGATCCTCGGTGACCAGTTTCGGACTCTTCAATCGTCCGTCGGTAACCGGCTTGCTATCCGCTTCGCTGGACTTGATCAGCGCCCTGATCGCGGGCGGCCTCGCCATGAGGCTGCGCGATTCCATCCCCTTTCGGGGCGGACCGTGGGATGGGGTACAGCATCTTCCCCCATCATCCGTAGGCGTCTTTATGACCTACATCCTCTGGTTCGGTCTGTGCCTCGTCTTCTTCATGCGGACTTATGGCCTGTATCGTCCGATCCAGCAGATGAGCGGTCTGCATGAACTTCGCATGACGGCGCACGCGAGCGTCGTCGCCGGACTGACGCTCTGCGGTACCCTGTATCTCTCAAGCGGAGCGCAGATCTCGCGCATCGAGATCACGCTGACCCTGCTCATCGCGTTCGTCATGATTATTGTTCGCCGGATGATTCGGCGTCACATGATGTACAAGCGCTTCCGCGCTGGTATTGAGACGCGCAACGTTCTGATCGTCGGTGCGGGCCGTGTCGCCCACGCGCTGCGCAACCACCTCAACTCGCTCGATCACCTCGGCTTCCGCTTCAAGGGCTTCGTTGCAATTACGGAGGAAGAGAGCGACTCAGGAGACGCCGATATCGTAGGCGACTTCAGGAACTGCTTGAAGCTGGCGCGTACCCTCTTCGTCGACGAGATCTTCCTCTCCGTCCCTGCGGAGAAAAAGCTCGTCCTCGGCCTCGTGCAGGAGGCGCGCACGGCAGGTATCGACGTTCGCGTGGTGCCCGACCTCTACGACGGCCTCGCCTGGAACGCTCCCGTCGAGTACGTCGGCCAGTTCCCGACCATCCCGCTCCATCGCAGGGACTTCCCCATCGGTGCCTACCTGGTCAAGCGAGCGCTCGATCTTACCCTCGCCGCCCTCGGCCTGGTTGCTCTCTCTCCCATCCTTGCCATCCTTGCCATCTGGATCAAGCTTGATTCCGAGGGCCCAGTCTTCTACGCCGCGAAGCGTATCGGCCGCAAGGGCCGCTGCTTCGACTGCTACAAGTTCCGCACCATGGTCACCAACGCCGACAAGCTGAAGGCCGACCTCGAGCACATGAACGAGCGCAAGGGCATCCTCTTCAAGATCGTCAACGACCCTCGCATCACACGGGTCGGTATCAAGCTCCGCAAGTACTCGCTCGACGAACTTCCACAGCTGTACAACGTCGTCCGCGGCGACATGAGTCTTGTTGGTCCCCGCCCTCCCATCGCGTCAGAGGTCGAGCAGTACGAGCTCTCCCACCTGAAGCGTCTGGACGTTCTTCCCGGACTGACCGGTCTCTGGCAGGTCGAAGCGCGGCAAGACCCGTCCTTCGACAGCTATATCTCGCTCGATACTGCGTACGTCGAAAACTGGAGCCTCGCCCTTGATCTCAAAATCCTTGTCCGGACGGTAGGCGTGGTCATCACCGGCACGGGATCGTAACTCCTTCCCAACTCCCAACTCGTCCTTACAAGATCAAGCGCCCCGTCATCCTCTGAGGATCGGGGCGCTTCTTCGTGGATGACAGTTTCGCTCCAGCGCGGGTTAGACTTGAAGTTGTGAGAATAGCGCTCGCCCAGATCAATCCCACGGTTGGGGACTTCGACGGAAACACCCAAAAGATCATTGACTTCGCGACCAAGGCCGCGACAGACCGCGCGGACTTGGTCATCTTCCCCGAACTCGCCATCTGCGGATACCCTCCTGCGGATCTGCTCGAGAAGAAGGACTTCCTCGACAGTGCTGAACGGGCCCTCTCCGGGATTGCTACATGGACCGCCGAGCCAGGTCGTCCAGCGATCCTCTGTGGAACCGTGATGCCGCTCAAATCCGTCATCGGCAAGCATGTCCGGAACGTGGCCGCACTTCTCAGCGGCGGCAGGGTCACCTTCACGCAGCAGAAGATGCTCCTGCCCTTCTACGACGTCTTTGACGAGCAGCGGTACTTCGAGCCAGCCAGCCATCAGGCGCTCACTTCTATCGGCGGCGAGACGCTCGCCATCACCATCTGCGAGGATGCCTGGAACGACAAGGGCTTCTGGCCGCGCAGGCTCTATCCCACCGATCCGGTCGAAGAGTTGATGCGGCAGTGGGATGACGCGCCTCCCGGCGTTCACCGTGTGATTCTGAACATCTCCGCCTCGCCCTTCTGGCGCGACAAACGCAAGGTCCGCCGTGAGATGCTTGCGGCTTTGGCAAAGCGTCACAGTGCCTTTGTCGCGATGGTCAACCAGGTCGGCGGCAACGACAGCCTCATCTTTGATGGTTCATCGATCGTGGTTGCTCCCGATGGCCAGGTCGTCGCACAGGCGAAGTCCTTCGCCGAAGACATCATCTTCTTCGAGACGCCATCCAGCGCAACGGCCCCGTTCGCTGCTCCTGTCGCTGAAATCGCCGCTCCTGTCGCTGAATCCGACGAGACGGCAGCGATGTGGGACGCTCTCGTCCTCGGCACGCGCGATTACGTCCGCAAGTGCGGCTTCTCGAAGGCACTCGTGGCGCTCAGCGGTGGCATCGACTCCGCCCTCGTCGCTGCCATCGCCGTCGAGGCTCTTGGCGCAGAGAACGTCATGGGCATCGGAATGCCCAGCGAGTATTCTTCAGCGGGCTCCATCGACGACGCACGCGACCTTGCAAAGAACCTCGGCATCCGGTTCGAGCTGCTCGCCATCCACGAGATCTTCAATCAGTCCGAGTCGGTCCTCGCTCCGCTCTTCGCCGGCACGAAGTTCGGTCTCGCGGAGGAGAACCTCCAGTCGCGAATTCGCGGCAGCCTGCTGATGACGATCTCCAACAAGTTTGGCGCCCTGGTCCTGACCACCGGCAACAAGAGCGAGATGTCCACCGGCTACTGCACGCTCTACGGCGACATGGTGGGAGCGCTCGCCGTTATCGGCGACGTCATGAAGACCAAGGTCTACGCTCTCAGCCGCTATGCGAACCGCGAGCGCGAGCTGATCCCGCTCTCAACCATCGAGAAACCGCCTTCAGCGGAGTTGCGTCCAGACCAGAAGGACACGGACTCGCTCCCACCTTACGAGGTGCTCGACCCCATCCTTGAGGCCTACGTCGAGCGGTACTGTTCCGCCGAACAGATTGCCAAGGAGCAGGGTGTCGATGTGGCGCTGGTTCGGTCGGTGCTGCAACTGGTGGAGAGATGCGAATATAAGAGGCAGCAGGCAGCGCCGGTACTGAAGGTCACGCCGAAGTCTTTTGGCCTCGGGAGACGGTTTCCCATCGCGGCAAAGGTTCAGATCTAGAAACGCAGCAGCAAGTGACATCTTACGGAGGAAGTTTTTTGAAGATTGCAGAGATAGTTTCAACGGGATTCACGGCTCTTCTGATGGTGGGATCGTTCGCGGTCTCGGACAAAGCGGTTGCACAGGCACCGCCTCCATCGCTGCTGGCTCCCTCCGCGCAGCCCGCACCCGCCGCGCCAGTCGACCCGTTTCCTCCGGTCAACATGAAGTACTTCACCGCGGATGTCCCAACGGGTGATACCGTAAACGGCTTCCTGCACTCCCTCTGGGGGTACGATGACAATCGCATCTGGCGCGTCGAAGGTATTCAGAAGACGGCCGCACCGGGCGTGAGCAAGGTGATCGTCTACGTCTCCGACAAGACCCCCAACGCCAAGGTGCAGAGCACCGCCTTCTACGTGATGCCGGACGGTAAGCACGCCATCGCGGACACCATGATCGACTTCGGCATCAACCCCTACGCCGAGAAGCGCAAGCTTCTACAGGACCGCGCCAACGGCCCCGCGCAGGGAGCCGCCGGCAAGGAGCTTCTCCTCGTGGAGTTCTCCGACCTGCAATGCCCGCACTGCAAGGAGGCCGCAACCACCATGGATCAGTTGGCCAGGGACTTCCCCAAGGCCCGCATCGTGCACCAGGCCTTCCCGCTCGTGGCGATCCACCCGGCAGCCTTCCAGGCGGCGGCTGTAGGCGTCTGCGTCGCCAAGCAGAGCAACGATGCCTACTTCAAGTACGAGGCCGCGGTCTACGCCACCCAGGAAGCTCTGACTCCTGAAGGCACCGCCAAGACTCTGGACGCCGCCGTCACCAAGGCTGGGCTCGACCCCGCGGCCATCGACCTCTGCGCTGCTACGGCGGAGACCAAGGCCACGGTGACCGCTTCCGCCAAGTTGGCAGAAGAGGCTGGCGTAGACCAAACCCCTACCCTGTCGGTCAACGGTCGGCTGCTCCCGGTATCTCCCGCTGCCATGCCCTACGAGATCCTGAAGAAGATCATCGTCTTCCAGGCCGGCCTCGATGGCGTGAAGGTCGACCCCCCACCACCGAGCCTCAATTCGCTGAAGTAGCACGGTTCGCGAACGCGTTGCGGACTGTGTTGACGACAGTACAGACCGTCCGTGTCGCAAGTGCTAGGGTTAGCACTCGCGACACGGACGGTCTTTTTACGTTCAACGACCTTGCCGGCAAGAGGAATGTGATGAAGGTGCGTCTTGAAATCATCGAGGTGGAACATCTGAGCGAACAGACGTTGCTCGTGAACTTCAATGACGGTACCTTTTCTTCGTTTTCTGTCTACGAGTTAGCGGCGCTGCATCCGCAGCGGCTGCTGGGAGAAGGTGAGAACGCCGAAGTTGGGCAGGAAAGCCTCTAAGGGCGGTGCTGGCCCCGTCGGCATGATTTAGTCTTGCTCTCCATGAGCGCCTCGGTAAAAGCTGCTGTGCCCATCTTGCCCGCCGTCGACGTCGCGACGTCACTCGCCTGGTGGACCGACGTATGCGGATTTACGGAGAGCTTTCGCGATAACACACCGCCGAATTACGTTGGCATCTCCCGCGATGGAGCCTCGATTCATATCGCCTCCATAACCGACAAAACCGTAGGAAAGGCCGTCGGCGAACAGACCATGGTGCGGATCGTCGTCGACGATGTCACCCTGTTCTTCGAGGAGTACAAACAGCGCGGCGGCAAGGTCCATCCCAACGGCGGCCTGGCAAGGAAGCCGTGGGGAACGCTCGAGTTTGCGGCCCACGACCCCAACGGAGTCTGCGTAACCTTCCTCGAGTAGGTTGTCTGGTGACCAAAGGCGGGACATGACACGATGGGGTTATGCCCCCAAGAGAAAACCACTGTTACTCTGCATGAGCTTGACTCTAAAGACTCCTGACCGCACAAGGGAAACTCATGCCGTTGTCTTCTGATCACCTGTCTGACCTGGATCTCGCCGACCTGACGTTCGGCTCCAAGAATTGGGATCGCCGCCGCTCCAACCAGGCCAAGGTCTGGTCGATCGACTGCCTGGAGCGCGCCGCGAACTACCTCATTGAAGACCAGATGAGCGAAGCCCGCGTCTACTGGCCCGGAGCGATGGAAGCAGTCCGCGTTCTTCAGGAAGCGATCAATGCAATCAAGTCGGAGGCGACTCTCGACGAGCGCGCGGCACGAGTCGCGGCCTCATGGCTTCCCAAATACACCCTCGCAAGACACGCCCGCCGCACCGAGACCGACGCCTAGTCTTGGGGCTTTAGCTCTGGGCATCGGCCGCTACCGCGGATGCAGACTGTTCGGGTCGTAGGGCCCCTTCGCATTCCCCGGCCCGCCAACGAACTGCAGCGTAGGAATTCGCTGGTCGACATCAGGAAGGGCAGGGAACGGAGCGTGCGGCTCCGCCTGATACCAGTAAGCGACCGAATAGAAGTTATCCGAGCGATGGTTCGCGTGACCATGCTCCATGCTGGCCCGCATTGATTTCGTAAACGGGATCGGCGAATCGAAGTGGAAGCGGTACATGCTCGACCGCTCGCCCGCCAGCTCCCTGCCGACGACGGGTGCGCCGTGCAGCATATAGTCCTGTGCGCCACCATACGCCCACGCCCCCAGGAAATAATCTTCGCCTCCTGTACCGACGATGGATGGAGCATCACCATCAATCTGGAACATATCGTTGCCCTCGCCCCACCAGCCATCCTGATTCTGCAGCACCGAGAAGGTGACGCCGACGAACTGCCCTCGTCCCTTCGCCTCGAACCAGGTGTAGTTGTCCTTGCCATCCAGATTTCGCTTGTAGTTCACGATAGGGTCGCCATTCTCGTACCAGTTGCCCGTCCATCCCGTGTTGGGCTGCGCCTGGCGATACTGTGCGTGAAAGTAGAGCGTGTCGTCCGGCAACGGCTGGGCGTTCACGCGGTAGTCGATGTTCCAGTAGAGCGACCGCAGCGCCTGCTTGCCCTCATTCGTGACGGTGATGCGCGCGTGGTGCGCGTAGGGCATCGGCATGTAGCAGTTTAGTGCCTTATCGTTCCCGGCGGAGAGCAGCATCGACTCCCAGTGGAAGTAGACCCCATTGCCCAGACCGAAGAAGTCCCCAATCGGCGTCTCGACACTCGGCGTAGTCTCGCCATCCCAGTACATCCGCAGCACGATGCGCTTCAGCGCGTAAGGTTCCGGAGCATCGAGAGTGAACCAGATGTGCGAGACCATGCCCGGCCCGTCGACGTCGAGCACGGTCAGCGTCTGTCCCGGCGTGACTGTCCGAGCGTCTGCGTTCGCCCCGGTGGCCTCACGGCTCGAAGAACGATGCAGTGTGTAGGTCTGCAGATGTGTGGGATCGGGGAAGGTAGACGGAATCTGCGCGTTGGCGCAAGCAGTGGCAAGCAGCAGCGACGGAAGAGCCAGGAGGCGGGACATCGACATGCACGGACCTCAATGGTGGAAGTGATCAAAGCGCGGGACGCGGCGCTTCTTCAAGACCGCATCCACCTCGCTTCGAAGTCGCACCGAATTGTATTCGATTGAGCCAACGGCTCGATCGACAAGCCGCATGTCAGCCAAACGAGCCAGCCAATGCATTAGCATGATGAAAGCAACAAGCGCCCGGATGGTGAAATCGGCAGACACAGCGGACTTAAAATCCGCAGACCCCAATCGGTCGTGGGGGTTCAAGTCCCCCTCCGGGCACCAAATATATAGCTTTGGAATGAGTGCTTTACTGGTGACTTTTATATTTGTGCCTAGAACGTGCCCAGATAGAGGAGGCTAACGCCACACACGCGACGCAGTTCAATAAAATCGCCGATTGTAAGGGGCTGGGGCCCTCCCTGCCGCACGGCTTACCGCTATCGTAAGCGGACGAATTATCGAAACTGTGGCGCTGTCAAAATGAACATACGTAAGCTCTCAAGGGAGGAAGCGGTCGACGCCGTTGCTTGGTTTTTACTTTTTGGAACCTTCGTTGCTGGCGTCCTATGGATCAAGCGTTGGTTTTCTCTGAATTGGCCGCTGCTTCTCTTCAATTACTTGGCCTACCTTCACCTTCCCGCCAGACATGCATCGTTGTTTCATTGACCCACAGCCGCCGAGTTGCAGCCTAAAAACAGACACTCTCGACAAAAGAGGCCGTAGTGTCGAAGGTTGCGCGGTTCTTGTCGTGTCAGCCGCTTTACTGCGGTTGAGGCCCCGTTGCCGCAGCTGCTGGCTGGACGACCTCTGATTGGCCACCAACCCCCACCGGGGCAGATGCTGGAACTAAGACCTTCGTTTCAAGGGTCTGAGCGACAGGTACCCAGATAGCAGTCGGCATCCTATTGATTGCTTCACCAAACATTTTCTTCATATCGCTTTCGTTCCAGTTCCTCATAGTGGCAGTCACCGACCCCGAACCCAAGCCCTTTTCGCTTTGGACTTGGCGGGTGCCATCTCCGTTGAACATTTCCGCAAACGAGCCGCCGATACTCACCTTGATCGACTTGCCTTTCCAGCTTCCGAGATTGCCATCGCTGACACCACGCGCGCTGTTGCGCATTGAGCTTCCCATCGCTGATAGCGTGCTCGCGGGCTCGATCTTCATTGTGTAGGTCCTATTAAGCGAGTCGGAAATTTCGATCTGCAAATTCTTTTCATCAGCTTTAGTAATCTTGTAGCTCATGATTCTGACTGTATTCATCGCCGCGTTCATTTGGTCTGCGTAAGCTTGCTGCCCCGTGGCGGGAGGTGCTGTAGTCTGCTGGGCTGTAGCGGCAGAATTTGCCGAGAATTGACCGATGTTACAAACACCCACTTGCACTGCCGGACCCTTGTAAAGCGTCATTTGAAGCATGTGTTGGCCATTAGGAGCTTGCGGCGAAGCATCATTTAATTTTTGCAGTTCGGCGGCATTGCTGAGACCTGCAGGCGTTAATGTGTCCTTACCGTCGAGGAACGCGCGAGGATTAAAGGTGCCAATGCATTCTTGCGGATGTTTGGTGTCAAACAAGGCATATGAACCGTTCATAGGTTTCGCCACAACAACAAGACTAGAATCCGGATTTCTTACTTGCATGAGTGGTGGGCTGTACTGTGCCCGGGCCACAGTTGGAACAGCGTTGCCGAGGAGAAGGACACCCGCAAAAATGGTTGTTTTGGCTTTCGAATTCGCCGTCATTCTTACAAACCTCAAGATCAACCTGATTTCCAAAAGGCCTATCTAGCGTTATCGAGAACAGTCTTCCCTCTCTCAAGTTGCGCTGGATTTGCAACGATAATCGGGCCAGAAATATGGATGCCGAGATTATACACACCGCCACTGGGCTGGCGATTCGCCATAAAGGGCTAGCTTGGTCGCAGCGCTTCAACGCAAGTTGCCGCCAAAGGCAACCGTAACCGTTGCACCCGACCCGCAGAAACCACCGGGGACAAGGTTCGAAGCGTCAGCGGCCAAATCGAAACGTAGAATCGGCAAAGCCACTCAATTTTGGTTCCACGAAGAGGATCGGCGCATCGTTCGAGAGCTTGTTGCTTGGCTGTTAGGTCAGGGGCTTCGCGTTACAGACAGCATGGTCATCCGTGCCGCCCTTCGAACTGCTAGGACTGGCGATGATCTCCTGAAGGCGTGCCGGGAAACCGCTGACCTAGACGGACGGCTCAAACGCCATAAAACTATAGATTGATCAGACTAAGCAGACTCACCGTGTTACGTAGTTTTCAGTTTCTTCGCTGGCGACGACTACGACACCATCTGCCATCGACTTTTTGAAGGCGGTTTATTCTTCATAATCAGCGCCGACAGAAGCCTTTTGAAGCTCACTGCTACCACCCTAGCCGCCACGACCAAATCGCGCGTATGGCGCTCCTGACGCTCTGGTGGCGGGGTTCATGTGAAACAGATATGAAACCGACTCTTTCCCGCGAACATCTTTCCTGGAACGTCGTGCCAAATGGAACGTCGCGTGCCCGGATTGTGCCCACGGCATGCGTTTCTGGCATTTTGACCGTGTTTGGCGCAACGCAGAATCAGTAACTTACGATCCATCAATAAGGGGCTGAAGAACAAGTCCCCCTCCGGGCACCATAGAATCAGTGAATTATGGCTTCTATCTGCTCATCGTCTGGGCCCGCTGTTTCGTTAGGGACCGTTTTAGGACCTTTCGCAAAACAAAACGCGGCGTCTCGCTTTGATGAGCGGAGACGCCGCCTGTTTATGTTGGGAGTCGATGTAGTTAGATCTTGTCTGTGTAGATGCTCCGCATCAACAGGTTCTCGATCTGCTCCTGCTTGCCGGAGCGAGGCTGCGGGTTGATCGCTTCCTTCTCTGCCCAGCCCGCAATCTCGTCGAGCGACCACTTCCCGCTGAACATGGCCTGTGCCTCCGGCTGCTGCCAGCCCGCGTAGCGCTCGGTGAGGATCGCGTCGTACTTGCCGTCCTCGATCAGCTTGGCCGCCGTCAGGAACGCCCGAGCGCAGAGGTCCGCACCTCCGACGTGGGCGTGGATCATGTCCTCCGCCGTGAAGCTCTGGCGGCGCACCTTCGCGTCGAAGTTGCATCCGCCCTTGCCCAGGCCGCCGGCCTTGATGACGTGGTACATCGACATCGTCATCGTCCACAGGTCGTTGGGGAACTGGTCGGTGTCCCAACCCAACAGCGCGTCCCCGCGGTTGATGTCCAGAGACCCCAGGATGCCAAACGCTGAGGCGGTCGCGATCTCGTGCTCGAAGCTGTGGCCTGCCAGCGTGGCGTGGTTCGCCTCAAGGTTTACGCGAACCTCCTTCTCCAGCCCATAAGCCTTCAGGAATCCGTAAACCGTCGCCGCGTCAAAATCGTACTGATGCGAGGTGGGCTCCTTCGGCTTCGGCTCGATCAGGATCTGACCGTCGAACCCGATCTTATGCTTGTACTCGACCACCAGCGAGAGCATTCGGCCCATCTGGTCGAGCTCCTGCTTCATATTCGTGTTCAGCAGCGTCTCGTAGCCCTCGCGACCGCCCCACAGGACGTAGTTCGATCCGCCAAGCTGCTTCGTCACATCCATACAGTGCTTGATCGTCGTGGCGCACCATGCGAAGACCTCAGGGTCAGGATTGGTCGAGGCTCCCGCCATAAACTTCGGGGCGGAGAAGAGATTTGCCGTGCCCCATAGCAGCTTCGTCTTCGAGCTCTGCATCTTCTCGTCGAGGTAGTCGGCCATGGTGTGAAAGTTCTTCAGCGTATCGGCCAGCGTCTCGCCTGCAGGCGCCATGTCGGCGTCATGGAAGCAATAGAACGGCAGATCGAGCACACGGAAGAGATCGAACGCCGCGTCCGCCTTCACCTTCGCCTGCGCGATCGGATCGCCAGCCGCCATCCACGGGCGGTTGATCGTCGGGCCGCCGAAAGGGTCGCTCCCAGTCATTGCCAGCGAGTGCCAGTACGCGACGGCAAAGCGGAGATGGTCTTTGAGCGGCTTACCCATGACAACTCGTTCCGCGTCGTAGAAGCGGTAGGCGAGCGGATTGCTGGAGTCAGCGCCTTCAAACTTTACCGTCTCGAAGCTGCTGAATACAGAGTTCGACATGATCTTCTCCTCATTCGTAAATCAGGTGGATACCACTCAGGTTGAATCTTAAATCTCTGGGATGACTTTCTGACTGGCTGGCTAAATCGATTAATCCAGCATACGCCTGCCAACGATACTGAAGGAGACCCGAGCAGGTCAATTCGTTCTTGGTCAATGAGGTCTTTAACCAGGAGAATTCTGTCCAAGAGCGAGAAGTTCGCTGCTACTCGACGATCGTTACCGAAGAGGCGCTCTTTAGGACCAGCACGCTGTTTGAGACAAACGGAAGAGCAAAGCGGAAGTTATAGCTTACCTGCACCTTCACGATGCAGCCGGGACTGTTCGTTCCGTTGGTGGTCGTGCAGGATCCATTCGGCCCTGTCCCAGGCCAGGTCGGAGTAATCGTCATGTCCGTGCCCGTCGCGATCCCCGACGGCGCGGAGGCCTTGGCGTAGGTCACGATGTCGCTTGCGGTCGCATCACAGTTCTGCGTCGCCGTGGTGGTACACGAGGTCCCGGAAAACGTGCTCCCGCGCACCATGGCGTACCGTGTCGCGGAGTGCGCCACATACCCGATGTAGATGTCGGCATACAGAGCCCGGGAGAAGTCGATCACGCCGGTCATTAGCAGAAGCATGGAGATCACGACGATCGCGGTCTCGATGATCGTCACGCCGTCTTCTTCCGCCCCAAGCCTCCGGAAGGCGTTTCTTCCGTCGTCGTTTAGAGCCCGCCGATTCATTGCGTTGTCCGCAGGTGCACCTTGCTGGCCAGGCTCCACGTCGCTCCCATGCCGGGATAGGTGAAGTAGGGCTTGTAGGTCATGCTCGTCGTCACCTCGACGTAGGTCACGGCGTTCACACTGCAACTCGGCACAGCCGAATTCGCTGGCGTGATCATGGTGCCGTCAGAGCACTCGGTTCCATAGGTTGCCGTGGAGGAGAGCAAGTTGATGTCTGGAGCGTCCAGGGCGGCCGCAGCCTGCATCCCGCTGGTGTCGCTCGGATTCTGCACGCCATAGAGCGCTCCGGCCTCGGCTGCCGCTTCAACCTCAAGGTTGACGTAGAACGCTCTGCCGAAGTCGACGGAACCAAGCAGAAGCACGAGAACCATCGGCAGAAAGAGCGCGCATTCGATCAGGCTCGACGCGCCGTCGTCCACGCGGAGACGTGCCAACCTCCGGCAAAGACCGTCCAGAATGGTCCTCTCGTTCCCAGAGCACCCCGTACCATTCATTGGACTAAGGCCGAACCTCCGCCGGCAAGAGGAGATCCATTCGCAAGCGACGAATAGTCGTTTGTAACCGAAGTTGTGCCGAAGGTCCCTAGCGGAAAACTGAGGGCCGCAAAGTTGATGTCCTTCGCCACGATAATGTTGTACGTCGAGGAGCCGCTCACCGCGCAAGTCACCGTCGCTGTAGGCAGGTAGTAGGCTCCTGTCAGCGTTGTGTTGAGGGAAGAGTTCGCCACAATGATCGCGGCCGCGGTATCTCCCGGGTCCTGAAAGAAGAGGATGCCGGCATAGGTGCCCGACGTCGGTGCGGTAAGTGTCAGATGGCCGAGCGTGATCGACGACGCCACAAAGTTGATACCCCCGTTGGGGCCGTAGTTGTAGAAGGTGACGCCGGTGCCGGTGACCGTTGAGAGAAGACTGAAAGTGATGCCTCCTAGCGGGCCAACCGAGCGAATCACGTACGTTCCAGGCATGAAGGTCACATTTGCCAGTGGCCCGACGGTAATCCCTCCGCAATACGCGGCATCCGGATAGAGCACAGCGTTTCCCACGATGACCAGCGGACCGGCCGCGCCATGGTAGGGCGATAGCAGGCTCGCCCCGCAAGAGAGCACGGTCGGCTTGGGAAGGGTGGAAAGCGGATCGGCGGGGTTGGGAACAGGAACTGAGGTCCGAGGTGTAGGACTGACGCTGCAGAGAAGATTTTGTATCCCTCCTGTGATCTTCAGATTGGGGACGGAGACCGCTGCAAACAAGGCGCAGCCGAAGGCACCCGAGGAGTTCGACTCATCCACAACGCCGCACGTCGCCGTGAGCGACGCCAGCACGGCGACCGTGATCGCGTTGGCGCTGCTCTGGTCGAGCGCATAGATGCAGTTCGGGTTGGAGGTTCGCACCGACTCCGCCCGGGCCGTGAGCAGCACCGTGGTGTAACCGATCAGCCGAACAAAATAGGTTGGCACCGGCATGGAAACAACGGCCTCGACATACTTTGTTTTACCCTGGTTCGGATCGGCGGAACCCCGGTAGCACGGCGGATTGTTCAAGAGAAGTGTCAGCGCCGTATTGGAAGTCGAGCCGCAGTTGGTCACCAGCGTGCTGCCGGTATATCCGTTCTCAGCTAGCGCTGAGGTAGCTGCCGTCTGCATGGCGCTGCAGTTGCTCACCCCCAGGCAGGAACCGATCTCCAGCGCCCCCGAGAGCGCGGCTGCCTCAGCCGCCGTGTGCAGCTTGTTCTCGGTGAAGCAGAGGTTCCCGACATCCACCGAAAGTCCGACCAAAGCGATGATGACGGTGATCATGACGCCGAAAAACACGGTGGTCTGACCGTCGTCACGTCTCAGAAATCGGCGGATGCTCATCGTGACCCCATCTTGTCCCCGGTGTTGTGATGGCTGGTTCCAACGGTCGCGTGACCTGTTTTGGAGCACTCTGATAGGCCAACCGCTCCTATGCCTCTTCTGTGCATGATCGGCCCATTCCAGTGATTCCTTGATTCGGTAAACGCCGGAACAAACGTAAGTTGTATCGGAGAGGAATCGCAGAAAGGCGGCAATAGAAAAGGCCAGCGCTTAGGGCTGGCCTTGCTCTTTGCTTCATCTTTGAAGAGGAAAAAGGAGTGGTGCGGAGGAGGGGACTTGAACCCCTATGCCTTGCGGCGCTAGCACCTCAAGCTAGTGCGTCTGCCAATTTCGCCACCTCCGCATGATCTCGTCAGCCGGGAGGCTGCAATCGAGAGCGGTGTGCATCACGAGTGTTAGTGTAGCACCCCTGCGCCCCTCCGTGGAGATGCCGCATCTCAAGGAAGCTGTTGAAGAACTCCGGTTTCAGAGGTTTAGGAGTAGCGGGGAGCTGTAGCCCCGGATTGCTCGCCCTAAAAGATCTGCCCAAGCTCCGCGAAGCCTCCAAGCTCCAGCAAGTGCTGACCAGCTTTGGGCTGGTTGACGATCTCGTGCTCCAGCACCCAGGTAAAGTCGTGCGGGATGAAGATCGCGTGCAGTCCTGCCGCCAGTGCGGGATTGATGTCCGACCGCGGACTGTTCCCGATCATCCATGTTGTCGCACTGTCGCAGCCATGGTGCGCGCTCAGACTCAGGTAGGCCTCCTGGTGCTTCTCCGGAAGCACCTCGACGGCGACGAAATAATCTTCCAATCCAGAACGCCGAAGCTTGTCCGTCTGCTCCGCAGGGTCGCCCTTAGTGACCAGGATGCAGCGATGGCGCGAAGCGAGTTGCGGAAGCGTCTCACTGACCCCGGCCAGAAGTTCAATCTCCTGCTCTGCAATCGAGTTCGCGAAGCTCACAATCCTGCGATGTTTCTCCTCCGTGATCGGCGAAGAGGTCAGCTGCTCGAAGCACTTGATCAGCGATTTGCGAAAGCTCTTCAGCCCATATCCGCTGCTGGCGACCATGGCATGTTCCACGTGATTCAAGTGCTCGCGAACCTCCTGCGGAGTATGCACACGATGATCGAGATACGAGATAAAACTCGTGATCGCCCGCTCGAAGTAGATGTTGTTCTCCCACAGCGTGTCGTCCGCATCGAAGAGCAGGGTCTGGCCGGGGAGCTGTCTCGAGATGCTTGAGGAAGAGGAGAGCACACGTGGATTATAGAGCGAGTCCATGCCCCGAAACTCCCATCGCACCTGAACGTAACGTGAAACTTGAGGCGTTATGATGGAGCTTCGCCATGTTTCCTGAACCGGGACAGAAGTTGGGGCCATACGAGATCCTGGGTGAACTGGGCGGCGGTGGCATGGCCAAAGTCTTCCGCGCCTGGGACGCCCGCCTACATCGCGACGTCGCCGTCAAGGTGATCGACGACCGCTTCACCATGCCCGGAATCGGCGAGCGCTTTCTCCGCGAGGCCCGCGCAGCTTCCGGCCTAAACCATCCCAACATCTGCACTATCTTCGACATCGGCGAGCAGGATAACGCTCCCTACCTGGTGATGGAACTACTCGAAGGCGAGACGCTGAAGGCGCGCATCGGCGCATCCGCAATGCGTCCCGAAGATATCCTCCGCCACGCCGCCGAGGTCGCCGACGCGCTGGCCGCCGCCCACGCTCGCGGGGTCGTCCATCGCGACATTAAGCCGGCCAACATCTTCCTCGTCAAGAAGCTCAACGGCACCTCGCAGGCCAAGGTGTTGGACTTCGGTCTTGCCAAGGTGGAACAGTACGCCAGCGAAGAGCGCAAGCTCGCCGCGCACCTCACAACCATGGGCGCTACCGTAGGCACCGCCTCCTACATGTCGCCCGAGCAGGCAAAGGGCGAAGACCTCGATGCTCGATCCGATCTCTTCTCGCTGGGCGTCGTCATGTACGAGATGGCCACCGGCCAACTCCCGTTCCAGGGAAGCACTAGCGCTCTCGTCTTCGTTCAGCTCCTCGCCGAAAAAGGCCCGGAGCCCATTCGCTCCCTGAACGGTGAGATTCCCGCTGACCTTGAGGCCGTAATTCTGAAGCTGCTCGAGAAGGATCCCGCTGCAAGATACCAGACGGCCAGCGAGCTCTGCGAAGAGTTGCAGGATCTTGCGGACCGGCGCTCCGGCTGGCTGACGCGGATGAAGAACCCAAAGGAGGTCGAAGCAGCGTTCCCCATCGCGTCGGAATCTCAGGGCGTCCCTGCGGCTCTCGACCTCCGCGATCCCGCAAGCCGGCCAAACTACCCGCCGCGCCCCGCCGACGCGCCGCGCGTGCGTACTGTCTGGGAAGACCCAGCCAGTAAACCTCCGTCCGGTGGCCGTTCGGGCGTTCGAACGGGCCGCTCCAGTATCGCGGCCAACGCACGCATGAGCTTTCCCACGGTAGCTCCCTACAGCGGCCAGACTTCGGCGCAGATGTCTGCGGCAAGCCGACCCTCCACTCCAGCCGAACCAGAGCCTCTGCCCAACGTTGAGCCGTCGGTTCCCGACAAGCGTGGGTCACTCCGCGAAGCCTCAAGTGAACTTTCGCTGTCCCCGGAACCGTCGACGCCCGTTGTTACAAACGCCATACTCGTAGCCGGGATCATCCTAATAGCGCTAGCCATAGGGCTGATTGGCTGGAGCCTGGGATGGTTTGGCAGGCCTGCCGTAAGCCAGAACTTGCGCCTGAATCAGAGGAGTCATCAAGCAGCTAGTGTCTAGTCCGTCATTCTGAGGCGCAGCCAAAGAATCCCGCATCTCGCTCGTGCCGCTAACAATCCTCGGGTGTCCCGTACAGAAGATATGGAGAGTCTTCACTCCGTTCAGAATGACGGCTGATTAGAGAGGGTCATGGCAGCAGCGCGCACATCTACGCTGGGTTCGACCAGCCGCCGTACTTCCCGTGCAGGATGTCTGCCTCCGCAGGTCCCCAGCTTCCCGGAGCATACTTCTGGATCGGCAGATTCGCACTGAGGATCGGGTCGAGCAGTCGCCACGACTCTTCAACATAATCCTGCCGCGCAAACCGCCGCTGGTTGCCAATCATCGCATCTTCAATCAGCTCTTCGTAGGGCAGCATGTCGTTTGGGGTAGGAGGCGTCGCGGCGACAAGCTCTGTCGGGTGCCCGATAAAGCCTTGCCCAAACGACTTTTCTAGCGCTCCAATGGCGATCTTCACATCAGGGCTCACCTGGAAGCGGATGTAGTTCTGGCTGCTCTGCTCGGAAGAGAAGATCATAGGCGGCTTGCGCAGCCGCGCCACGATCTGCGTTCCGGTCGTTCCCAGACACTTGCCTGTACGAATAAAGAAGGGAACGCTCTTCCAGCGCCAGGAGTTGATATTCAAACGCATCGCCACGAAGGTCTCGACGCGCGAGTCCTTTGCTACCCCAGGCTCGTCCAGGTAGCCCTCGAACTGGCCCAGCACGACATCCTCCGGCTTGATGGGCAGGATGCCCCGAAGCACCTTTACGCGCTCATCGCGGAAGAGCTCCATGTCCATGCCCGGAGGCGGTTCCATTGCAATATTCGAGACGAGCTGCATGATGTGGTTCTGGACAACGTCGCGGATCGCGCCCACGCCATCGTAGAAGCTGCCTCGGCCTTGCACGCCGAAGCTCTCGGCCATCGTGATCTCGACCGACTTCACGTACTGCCGGTTCCAGATGGGCTCAAGAAACGCGTTCGCAAATCGGAAGTAAAGGAGATTTTGGACAGCATTCTTACCGAGGTAGTGGTCGATGCGAAAGACGTCTTGTTCCTGGAAGCTCTTCTGCACCGTCTTGTTGAGTTCAATGGCCGACTCGAGGTCATGGCCAAACGGCTTCTCGACGATGACGCGGGCGCCATCTGCGCAACCGGCCAGCTTCAACTGGTCCATTACCTCGCCGAAGAGGCTTGGAGGAATCGCCAGGTAGTGCAGCGGATGTTGCGACTTGCCAAGCTCGGCACGGACGTTCTTGAAGGTCTGCGGATCAGCGTAGTCGCCGTCAACGTAGCGCAGGCGCTCCATCAGGATCGGGTAGCCTTCGGGATCGATGCCGCCGTGGGTCTCGAGGCTCTTGGTCGCGTGCGCCTTGAACTGTTCGAGGTTCCAGCCGGACTTCGCTACCCCGATGACGCACATGTTCAGCTTGCCGCGTCGCGCCAGCCGTTGCAGCGACGGGAAGATCTGTTTGTAGGCGAGGTCGCCCGTGGCTCCGAAGAAGACAAGTGAGTCGGATATAACCTGTTCCATGAAAACCTCTCACTTCTATCATGGCACGTCGGATGTCGCATATGTGTGACACGAAGTCCTCACGGGCCGCTAAGAAACGAGCAGATTTTTCATCAGCATCTCGCGGAAGCCATTGTGAATGCTGTGTACATTGGCCCGGCGATACTCCCACCGAGGATCATCCGCCGGCTGTTCCACTACCATCGTCGCGTTGGCCTCAAAGAGCAGAACGTCACCATCAGGGCCGATCCCGAAGTCGATTCCACCGTAATCGAGACCAAGCGCCTCCTGGATCGCGGCAAGACCTTTCATTGCCTTCGGTCCAAGAAAACCGGCCATGTCCTGCAGAAACCGCTGTTCTTCGGCACGATGGTCCGGCCGCTCCGCCATGTCGGCGCTGAAGTAGTGGATCTTCCACTTCGACGAGATCGCAAGGTGCAGTGGATAGATCTTGCCATCGACAAACATGGCGCGATACTTGCGCACGCATCCGTCCGCTCCTCGGGCATCGAGAAACTCGATCGCCAGAAGCTCCGCTCCCTCCCGTCCCTCACCGGGCAGTCCGGCGACCTCCGCAGCAAGCTGGTCCGCGCCCGCCACCTCGACAAAGTGCTCGCCCATGTGGAGCCCCGGCACACGCAGTAGCAGCGGGAAGCTGAAGCCACCCTCATCAAGCGCTTTGGCACCACCCGCGCCCGCCAGCAATGCATACGGATAGAGCCTGGTCTTGGCTGTCACCACCCCGGTCAGGGAAGTCATGCGCGACGCATTGCCTGCACGACTGGTCGCCAGCACCGCAGACGGCGCGTTGAGCACGCGTGCCCGCGACTGCGCGATCAGGTTCTCCGCAGCGATCAGGGCCTCGATCGCAACCTCCACATCGCCGATCCCATTGAAGATCAGCCGATGCTCCGGTAGAGGCGTATTTGGGTCGAAGAAGTCTGCAACCACAATGTATGTCTGGAAGACCGTCTCGTCCAGCAGTCGCTCCACCGGCGTATTTCCGCCCGTCGATGAGACCAGCAGGATCACCGGTATCGCTGGTTCATCGCCGCGATAGGGTGCCGCAAAGACATTCTTTCTTCCGAAGGCCTTCTGCGCGTGCCTCACTGCCGCGTCAAACTCGCCGAGCCCCTTCAGCGCGTAGTACATTCCGCCATGCGCCTCGACGAACTCCGGATCGATAGCAAGCGCAGCCTCATAGCGCTCCCGCGCTCCAGCAGAGTCGCCAAGCTGCAGCGTCACACTTCCGAGATTCACCAGCCCCACAAGATCGTTTGGATGATGCGTCACCGACTGGGCATAAACGATCTGTGCCGCCTTGTGATTGCCCGTCTTCGCCAGCAGCCGGCCAAGCTCCAGCAGGTTTGTGCGATGCGTCTCATCGAGCTCCAGCACTCGGAAGTGATCGTTGCGTGCTTCGAGCTCCAGCCCCAGGAAAGCAAGCAGAAGCGCTCGCTCCACCCGCAGCTCCACCTCTTGCTCCCGCTGCATCTCGTAACTCAGAGCGTCGTTCAGCTCCATCAACCGACTCTCGCCCCTGCTGCGGGCCGAGTCTGTGCTTCTTGCGGGTACTTCCATCTCGAGTAGTTGTGGCATCGTCTTGCAGAAAGAACATGCAATCCCGTTGCCACGCCGATTGACCCGTTCGCCGCCGCACGGATCCCCTTTTGGCCCGAAAATCAGCCTTGGAAGCACATTTCGAGAGCCATCTCTCTCATTAATCTCTCATCGGGTGTCTTTTGACTGCCTTTCGCTGCGTCTTGCTGCGCTTTGCTCACCCTTGCCTCCTTGACACGCCCCTCTCTCTCCATTAGGCTCTGCCCTCATCCGTAGGGCCGCGTTTCTAACAGAGCTGGAAGGGAATGCGCATGGGTGCAGGTGGGAAGTTGGAGAAGGGGGCTGCGCGCGAGATGGCGCGGCTCGCCTGGATGGCGTTAACGCTGACCCCGGCGGTGGGGCCGCGGCGAGCTGCACGCGCAATGGAGCGTATCGGCGCGGCGGAGCGCATCTTTGAGGCATCGCTGACCGAGCTTGAGTCTCTCGGCATGCCTGCCAGTGCGGCGCAGTTCTTCTTCGATGGCCGCGCCCGCGCGACCGCCGAAGACGAGATCAAGCGCATCGAGACCGAGCCCGGCGTTACCTTCCTCACTCGCGACGACCGCGAGTATCCCGAACGCCTGCTCGAGATCTTTGACCCTCCCGCCGTGCTCTGGATCCGCGGCCCGGTCGACCTGCTCGATCGTCCCGGAATCGCCGTCGTCGGCACCCGGTCGCCGACCGTCTATGGCTCAGGCATGGCCGAGATGCTCGCCCGCGACCTCGCCCTGCGCAACCTCGTGATCCAAAGCGGCATGGCTCGCGGCATCGACACCGCCGCGCACAAGGGCGCGCTTGTCGCGAAGGGGAGAACCCTCGCCGTCTGGGGCACGGGAATCGACGTCATATACCCCAAGGAGAATAAAAAGCTCGCCGAAGACATCGTCGCCAACGGCGGCACCATCGTGACCGAGTACCCCTTTGGCACCTTCCCCGCACCGCAGAACTTTCCGCTACGCAATCGTATCCTCAGCGGCCTCAGCGTCGGCGTCCTCGTCATCGAAGCAGGAGAGCACAGCGGCACCCGCATCACCGCCCGTTGCGCGATGGAGCAGAACCGCGATGTCTTCGCCGTCCCCGGCAACGTGACCAACAAGAACGCATGGGGGCCAAACACGCTCATCAAGCAGGGAGCTAAGCTGACCGCAACATGGGAGGATGTATGGGAGGACCTGCCCACCCAGATCCGGCTCCAGCTTGAGGACGAGATGGGCGCCCAGCGCGCGAGCTCCGGGCAGGCCACCACGGGCGGCGGTGAATCGAACTCATCGCTGACCGCATCACTGTTTAACCAGAAGCCTCTTGCCGAGCCAGAGCGAATAGTCTTTGAGCGGTTGCGGCAGGATGAGTCGCTGCAACTCGACGAACTGATCGAAGGCCTGGATGGCGAGATGGGTTCTGCAGAGATTTTTGCGGCACTCTTCGAACTGGAACTTTCCGGCAGAGTGAAGCAGTTGCCAGGCAAGAATTACGTTCGCACGTTTTAGCCTTTCCTGCTGCTGGAAACCGTTGAAACGTAAAGTGATCTTTGCCGATTTGCTCGTGTGAGCAGCACCTCCCGGACGGGGTAGCCGCGGCTAGGAAAGGCCTGTGTAAAAAGTGACCTTCACGGCTGCGGTTCGTCCCTCCTCCCGATAGGTGGAGATGACGTGGGATCGCAACCGTGTTAGGTTCGCATGGAATCGGTGAGTTTTGGAAAGCCGATCGAGCAGCCGGATTTGAGGCTGCGTTTTTCAGATGTAAACGTACGAGAAGGGAACGAATGGCAAAGTCACTGGTGATCGTGGAGTCGCCCGCAAAGGCAAAGACGATCAATAAATATCTCGGCAATGATTACGTGGTGGAGGCCTCCATTGGCCACATCATGGACCTGCCAAAGAACGACATCGGCGTGGAGCTGAAGAAGCGGACGTTTGAGCCGACGCTCATCGTCTCACCCGGCAAAGAGAAGGTTGTAGATCGTCTGAAGAAGCTCGCCGCGAAGGCGGACATGGTCTACCTGGCACCCGACCCCGACCGCGAAGGCGAGGCCATCGCAGCGCATCTCTTCATGCAGCTTGCGCCGATGGTAAAGGACAAGTCGAAGATCAAGCGCGTAACCTTTAATGAGATCACCCAGAAGGCGGTCAAGGCGGCCTTCCTGAAGGCTCGGGACGTAAACGAAGACCTCGTCGACGCCCAGCAGACCCGCCGCGTCCTCGACCGTCTGGTCGGCTACCAGGTTTCGCCTTTACTTTGGGATAAAGTCCGTCGCGGCCTCTCCGCTGGCCGTGTCCAGACCGTCGCCCTCCGCCTCATCGTCGAGCGCGAGAGCGAGATCAACGCCTTCAACCCCGTCGAGTACTGGAACATCACCTCAAAGCTCCAGGCCGGCAAGCAGGACTTCGTCGCCAAATTCACCGGCATCGACGGCGAGACCTCCCGCGTCTCCAACGGCGTCGACAAGGAAGGCAAGGAGCAGTTTCTCTCCGGAGCTCTCGCGAACGAAAAGATCACCGAAGAAGTCATCGCCCAGATGCGCAAGGCGCAGTGGTCGGTCGCTTCCGTCGAGCGCAAGGAGCGGAAGCGCAACCCCACCGCTCCCTACACCACCAGCAAGCTGCAGCAGGACGCCTCCAGCCGCTTGGGCTTCAATGTCCGCCGTACGATGGGTGTGGCTCAGCGCCTCTACGAAGGCGTCGAGATCGGCAAGGACGGCACCGTCGGCCTCATCACCTACATGCGTACCGACTCCACCCGCGTCTCCGCCGACTCCATCACCGAGGCCCGCGACTACGTGCAGAAGAAGCACGGAGCGAAGTACCTCCCGGCCAGCGCCAACGACTACAAGGGCAAGAAGGACGCCCAGGACGCCCACGAGGCCATCCGCCCCACCCGCGTCGACTACACCCCCGACTCCATCAAAGCGCACCTCAGCGAAGAGCAGTACCGCCTCTACAAGATGATCTGGCAGAAGTTCGTCTCCTCGCAGATGGTTCCCGCCGTCTTCGACCAGACCACGGTTGAGATCGCCGCGAAATCCGATCGCACCTATAACTTCCGCGTCTCGGGCTCGATCCTCAAGTTCGACGGCTACCTCGCCGTTTGGGACAACGCCTCCGAGGACACCATCCTGCCCGAGATGAAAGACGGCCAGTCCCTCGACATGCTCTCCGTAGACTCCGAGCAGAAGTTCACCGAGCCTCCGCCGCGCTACAACGAGGCCTCTCTGGTAAAGGTGCTTGAGGAGCAGGGAATCGGTCGCCCGTCCACCTACGCGTCCATCATCAACACAATCCAGGATCGCGACTACGTCAAGAAGATCCAGGGCAAGTTCGTCCCGACGGAGATTGGGACCGTTGTCACCGGTCTGCTGGTCAAAAACTTCCCGTATATCTTCGACGCCCAGTACACCGCCAAACTCGAGGGCGAGCTCGACGCGGTCGAGGACGGCGAGGAGAAATGGACTGACCTCCTCAATGGCTTCTACGACCACTTCGAGAAGGAACTCCTCTACGCCGGCACCCACATGGAAGACATCAAGCGTATGGAGCAGGTCACCGACCAGACCTGCGACAAGTGCGGCAGCGCGCTCATTCTGAAGTGGGGCAAGTTCGGCAGCTTCTACGCCTGCAGCGCCTTCTCGAAGGCCAAGCCGATGACGGTGGCCATGGGACCTTGGAAGAAGGATCCCAAAGCTCTATTGAAGAAGATCAATGATACGTTGAACTTCCCGGTAGAAGTGAAAGCGATGACTGAAGAGATGCCGGACTTCTCCAAAGAGGTCGCCGACAATAAGGCTCTCCAGTCCGCCATCAACGACGCCCAGGCCAAGGTTGCCGAAGGCACCAGCAAGAAGGTCATCGTCGAAGCCGTAAGCTGCGACTTCACGAAGGAGAACTTCGCCGCCAAGCCCGACCTCAGCGCCCCCGGAGCCGACGACGTCCCCGAAGAGGAGTTCTGCGACAACTGCGGCCGCGTCATGGTTCTTCGCAACGGCCCTTGGGGCCCGTTCATGGCCTGCCCCGGATACAACGACGATCCTCCGTGTAAGACCATCCGCAAGCTTACGCAGAAGGTACAGACAAAACCTCCAGTGCAACTTGAAGAGTCTTGCCCTAAGTGTGGAAAACCATTGCTTCAGCGGGACGGTCAGTATGGCGAGTTCATCGCCTGCAGCGGCTATCCCAAGTGCAAGTATGTCAAGCAGGACTTGCTGGACGTAAAGTGCCCGAAGGACGGCGGCGACCTCGCTGCTCGCAAGACCAAGCGCGGCGACGTCTTCTATGGCTGCACCAACTACCCCAAGTGCGACTATGCGAGCAATCTCAAGCTCATCAACGAGACCTGCCCGAAGTGCGACAGCGCCTATCTGCTTGAAGTGGTCAACGACAAGGGAACCTCCTACGTCTGCCCCAACAATCACGCGGCGCTGCCGAAGCGCCGCCCGAAGAAAGGGGCTCCCGTCGAGGAGCCGACCCACGCCCCATGCACCTACGAGCGCAAGGTGGCTGGCCCAGCTCCAACGGTCCCGCTGGCCGTTCCTGACCCGGAGAAGACCCGCGCAGTCGTCGAAACCTACGCGTAGGCAGTAGCCAGCAGGTTGTTAACCGATGTGGGCCGCTCGTGCGGCCCATTTCCGTTTCGAGCAATCTTCTGTTACAAATGCGTCATTGGATTTCGGGTTCCAGAACCCCGGCAGCGCTGTGGAAATCGTGTGCGTTCGCCGTAAACTATTGATAAGAATGAGAGTACGTTTGATATGGCAAAAGCAGTATGGAATGGCCAGACAATTGCGGAAAGCGAAACGTACGAGACCGTAGAGGGCAACATCTATTTTCCCGACGAGTCAGTGAAGCGCGAGTTCTTCAAGCCGAGTTCAACGACTTCAAGCTGTCCCTGGAAGGGCCAGGCACGCTACTACACCCTTCTTGTCGACGGCCAGGAGAATCCGGACGCAGCGTGGTACTACCCTGACCCAAAGCCCGCCGCCCGTAATGTAAAACATCACGTCGCATTCTGGCGTGGAGTTGAAGTAACTAAATAGGTTAGCCGATATCGATCGCCGATAGCCGCTAAAAAATTCAGGCGCTGACGGCAGTTCATTGAAGGTCTTTCGGAGTAGGTTCGGGCTTTAGCCCGAACTTTCAAAAGCATACGGAAATCGGGGCTTCAGCCCCGGGCTTTTCTACCGAGCCACCATCCGCTCGTTTCGCAGCGTCGCCAGATAGGGCTGAATCTTCTCCATTGCTGCCTCGGCGGTCAGCCCGTACTTGGCGCGCAAAGCCTCCACCTTCCCGTGCTCGATGAACTCATCCGGCCATCCGATCCGCACAACCGGTGTCGCGATCTCCTGTTCGTTCGCGCACTCCAGAATCGCCGACCCAAACCCGCCCGCGAGCACATGGTCCTCCATGGTGATCATTAGGCCGCATCGCCGTCCATAGGCTTCAACGCACGCGGCGTCGACCGGCTTAGCGAACCGGGGATTGACGACAGCCACCGAGATCCCTTCGCTCTCCAACATCCCAGCCAACCGCATCGCCTCAGGCAGCATCGCTCCCAGCCCGAAGATCGCGACATCTTCGCCATCCTGGATGACCTCGGCCTTGCCGATCTCTAGCGCCTCCGGCTTAGCCTTCACCGGCGTTCCCGGCCCGACCCCACGCGGGTAGCGGATCGCCGATGGCCCCGGATGCAGCATCGCCGTGTACATCATGTCCGCGAGCTCATCCTCGTCCTTCGGAACCATGTGAATCAGGTTGGGCACGCTGCGTAGGTAGCTGATGTCGAACAGACCATGGTGCGTTGGCCCATCGTCGCCGGAAAGTCCGCCACGATCCATACAGAAGACCACGGGAAGCTCCTGCAGGCAGACATCGTGCACGATCTGGTCGAACGCTCGTTGCAGAAAGGTCGAATAGATCGCGACAAACGGCTTGTACCCCTTGGTCGCCATGCCCGCGGCGAAGATGACCGCATGTTCCTCGGCGATTCCCACGTCGAAGTAACGCGTCGGATGCAGGGGCCGGAAGAGGTCAAGCGCCGTCCCATTCGGCATCGCAGCCGTAATGGCGACGACCTTGTCGTTCGCCGTTGCCAGCTTTGAAAGGCTTTCCGCAAAGATCTCCGAGTAAGTTTTTTGCCCAGCCGGCTTTGTTTCGCCAGTCTCGGCGTTGTAAGGCCCCAGGCCGTGAAACTTCTTCTGCTGCTCGATTGCAGGCTGGAACCCACGGCTCTTCTGCGTGATTGCATGGAGAAGAACAGGCCGGTTCTGCTGCTTCAAAAACTTAAATGTTTCGATTAAGAGTGGAAGGTTATGCCCATCAAGCGGGCCGTAGTAAGTCAGCCCGAACTCCTCGAAGAGCATGCCCGGCCCGATCAGACCCTTGGCCGCCTCTTCCGCCTTGCGCCGGAGGTGCGTAGCTGTCTTACCTCCAAATCGCCCGATCAGCCCGCTAGCTCGCTCGTGCAGCCCTGCGATGGTTGGATTGGTAACAATCTTATGGAAGTACTCCGCAATCGCCCCGACGTTCTTGTCGATCGACCAGGCATTGTCGTTCAACACGATGATCATCCGCTTGGTCTGCGAGGCAATGTTGTTCAGCGCCTCGAATGAGATGCCGTTGGTAAACGCGGCGTCCCCGGCCAGCGCCACGATATGCTCCGACCCTCCGGACATATCTCTCGCTACAGCCATCCCCAGAGCCGCGCTCAGCGCCGTCCCGGCGTGTCCCGCACCGTAGCTGTCATGCTCGCTTTCAGTCCGAAGCATGAAGCCGTTCAGTCCGCCCGGTTGTCGAATCGTATGGAACAGCTTCTCTCTTCCCGTCAGTAACTTATGGACATAAGCCTGATGACTTACATCAAAGACGAAGCTGTCCGTCGGCGTGTCGAAGACGTAGTGCATCGCAAGGGTCAGCTCGACCACGCCAAGGTTCGGCCCAATGTGGCCGCCCGTCTTCGAGACGCTATGGATTAGCCGTTCGCGGATCTCTGCGGCGAGAGTCTCCAGTTGAGGGAGCGAGAGCTTCTTGATGTCTGCGGGGGATTCGATCGTCTCGAGGATGCTGCTCATTCACGTACCTGTCTGCCCGTGGATGTGGACTTGAACGCTGGCGATGGGTCGCGAACAGGTCCTTCGAGCTTGCCGGGACAGCTACTTCGCCGCCTGCCGTAGCTCCTTAGTATATCAATCGTTAGACGCCAAAGATCGAGGTTTCGAGCGGCCAATCGATCCTGCGAAAGCTCTGTCGCTCAGGCGACAGTACCCTCACGAACCACCTCCGACGCAGGCTCCGTGTCGAAGGTACCTTCCCACTTCGCGACGATCACCGAAGCCAGGCAGTTGCCGACGACGTTGATCATCGTCCGCGCCATGTCCATGATCGCGTCGATCCCAAGGATGACGAAGATCGGCTCTGTCGGCAGCCCGAAGGTCGCAGCCGTTGCCAGCAGCACCACCAGCACCGCGCGGGGAACGCCCGCCACTCCCTTGCTGGTCAGCACCAGCGTCGCCATCATCGCAAGCTGCCTGCCAATCGAGAGATGTACTCCCGCCGCCTGCGCCACGAAAATGCTCGCCACCGCAAGGTAAAGTGTCGATCCGTCCAGGTTGAAGCTATATCCAGCCGGAATCACGAAGCTGACGATGCGCCGCGGCACTCCCAACGCCTCCATGCACTCCATTGCCCTTGGAAGCGCGGCCTCGCTGGTGGAAGTCGCAAAGGCGATCGTCGCAGGCTCGGCCACGGCTCGCAGAAACCGCCGGATCGGCACGCGAAAGAGTAGAGCCGCCGGGAGCAGCACCAGCAGCGCGAACGCAACCAGGGCTGCGTAGAAGGTCAGCAGCAGCTTGCCCAGGTTCACCATCACGCCCAGCCCCATGTGGCCCACCGTGAACGCCATCGCCGCACCCACACCAATCGGCGCGTAGTACATCACCACGTTGGTGAACCGGAACATCACCTCGGAGAGCGACTCTGTCAGCCGCAGCACCGGACCGCGCTTGGAATCGGGCAGCGTCGTCAGCGCAATTCCAAACAAAACAGCGAAGACCGCAACTTGCAGGATCTGCCCCTCCGCAATAGACTTCGCGATGTTCTCCGGGAAGATGTGCAACAAAAAATCTTCCCATTGCAGCGGTGGCGGCGTGGCGACCGAGTCGTGCGGGCTTATAGGGAGGGTCAGGCCAGCTCCGGCATGGCTCAGATTGATGGCAATCAGCCCGATGGCCAGCGCCAGGGTCGTAACCACCTCGAAGTAGACAAGGCTGCGCAGCCCCATCCGGCCAACGCCCTTCAGGTCGCCGTGCCCGGCGATTCCCGTGATCAGGGTCACCAGGATCAGCGGAGCGACGATCGTCTTGATCAGCCGCAGAAAGATGTCTGAGAAGACCCGTAGATGCACCGCAAAGGAAGGGGCATCGAAGCCGATCTCGGCCCCGGCGATCATTGCCGCAATGATCCAGGGGGTGACTGATCGCCGGCTGCCTGCATGTGCCGCCAGCAACGCGATTCCCGCCCAGCGAAGAATCAAACCAGTGACTGGCATCCCAGAAATCAACCAGCCAGCGGCGATGCCCGATAGCAAAAGCGCCGCCGCGCAAATAGGCAAAACGAAGCCGGTCGGAAGGGATCGCAGGGGTTTGTCATTTGCCATCGCTTGCGAAGAATAACAGTTCGGAATACCAATCCAGACAAGCGTAAACCCAGCGATGACGATGTCGATTGCAGCCGACAGTTGCGCCACACCGAAGACCTTTCCGGCTGGTAGCATGGTCGGTATGCGTCACCTTGTGACAGTCACCGCTTTGCTCTGCGGACTTTACTGCCACTCTCGGGGCGCTCAGGCTCAGGGCCAGCTCGATCCGCTACCGCTAGTAAACTCCCAGGTCCGGAATCAGAACCAGCCGCCGAAGTCATCGACCTACGATCCGCTCCCACAGAGCGGGTACAAGATCAGCCCGCTCACCCAGCCAACGTTTACACCTGGCATCCTCCTGCTGCTGGAGCTGGAGACCAAGTTTGCAGCCTCCGTCGCCGCAGGTGGAGGAAAGGCATTCTCAAGCTGGTTTGCCGACGATGCCGTGTCGCTGGCCAACGGAAAGTCGCCCGTCATGGGCAAGATCGCCATCGCGGCACAGGCGCAGTGGGACCCGAAAGAGTATCAGTTGACGTGGGTGGCGCAGGGCGCTCAGATGGGCCCGTCAAACAATATGGGATTCACGTGGGGCCACTACGAAGCGGCCTTCAAAGATCAACATGGCCAGACCGTAACCCTGACTGGCCGCTACATGACTGTATGGAAGAAGGGAACCGACACCTCGGGGCCGGGAGGGGGTTGGCAGGTGGCTATGGAATCAAGTGCCGACGAGCCGCCCGACGCGGGAAGCTGCTGCACCTTGCCAAGACCGTGAACGATTGAGCGTTCCGGCTTCAACCTCGGCAAGGATCATCATTCGAAATGAATCTAGAAACAAGGCGCAGAAAGACTTACAGGGAAGACGTGAAGAATCTGTAGCTGGATTGCATCGTCACCCTTAAGTGGCAGAATCCAGGGCCAGGTCATCTCCTACCATGAAGTTTAAGACCATGAGCCAGCGTGCGCTCGAAGACGAAGCTTTGCGTGTCGAAGCCGTCGAAAAATACGAGGTGCTGATGACGCCGGCCGACCCGGCGCTCAGCGATCTCGCGCGCCTGACCACCCAGGTCTGCAGCACCCCGATCGCCGCTATCATGCTGCTTGATGGCGACCGCATGGTCTTCAAAGCCACCGTCGGCATCTCGGTCGCGGAGCAGCCCCGCGGCGAAAATCCCTGCGAGCGCACCATCGCGCAGGAGCAGGTCTACGAAGTCGCCGACGCCTATCTCGATCCCGAGCACGAAGAGAGCGGCATCGAACTCGGTGGCCGCATCTTCCGCTACTACGCTGGCGCTCCGCTCATCACGCCGACCGGCACCATCATCGGCACTGTCTTTGTGCTGGACTCCGTGCCTCGCAAGCTCACTGCCTCGCAGAGGGACGCGCTCACCATCATCAGCCGGCAGGTCATCACCCGGCTCGAGCTCAACAGCCGCGTCCGCCAGATGGAGCTTGCCGCGCGCCTGCATCAGCGAACCGATACCGCCCTTACCGTCGAGCGCAACTTCGTCTCCGCCGTCCTCGACACCGTTGGAGCTCTCGTCGCTGTCTTCGACACCGCCGGCCGCATCGTGCGCTTCAACCGCGCCTGCGAGAGCATCTCCGGTTACAAGTCGTCCGAACTCCTCGGCCGATACGTCTGGGAACAACTCATCCCCAGCGAGGACGTCCCCGACGCAATGCGCGAGTTTGAAGGCATTCGGACGGGCGGATATCCGGTCACCTTCGAGAACGTCTGGCTCACCCGGAACGGCAGTCCGCGCCGCATTTCGTGGTCGGCCACCGCCCTGCTCGACGCCCAGAGTCAGGTCGCTTTCATCATCGCCACCGGCATCGACGTCACCGTTCAGCGCGACGCCGAGGCCACCCTCCGCGAGAGCGAAGCCCGCTATCGCGAACTCATCGAAGGTTCGCTCGGCATGGTGTGCACCCACGACGCCAACGGCGTCCTTCTCTCGGTCAACCGGCATGGTGCCGAGGCCATCGGACGCACCGTCGAAGACGTGGTCGGCCACTCCCTCCTCGACCTTATGTTCCCTGGTACCGAGAAGTTCTTCCCCGCTTATCTCGAACAGATTACGCGCACCGGTCAGGCCGAAGGCCTGCTGCACCTGCGCCATCTGAATGGCGAGCTACGCGTCATCGCCTATCGCAACAAGCTCATCTCGGTGCCGGACCGCAAGCCCTACGTCCTTGGCTTCGGCGTCGACGTCAGCGACAAGATCCGCGCCGAAGGTGAACTTCGCGCCCTCGTCCGCCAGTCGAACTCCATCCTGGAGTCCATCGGCGACGGTATCCTCGGTGTCGATCTAGAAGGCCGAATTACCGTCATGAACCCCGCCGCCGCGCAGATGCTCGGCTACGACCCCGCAGAGGCCCTTGGCCAGTCTATGCACGACCTCATCCATCATCGCCATCCCAGCGGCCAGCACTATTCCTGGGAGACGTGTCCGATCAATCTCAGTCTTCATAAGATGGAGACCACCCGGATATCGACAGAGGTCTTCTGGCGCAAAGACGGCACCTTCTTCCCGGTGGACTACGTCGCCCGCCCCCAGATCGATACGGATGTCCGGACAGTTGATGGCGAAAGGATCCCTGGCGGCCGGGCAGTCGGCGTCGTCGTGGCCTTCACCGACACCACGCAGCGCCGCGCCCTCGACCGCATGAAAGACGAGTTCATCTCGACGGTCTCGCACGAGCTCCGGACGCCGCTGACCTCGCTCCGCGCCTCGCTCGGCCTCATCCAGAGCGGAGCGCTCTCCTCCAAGCCCGAACGCACCAGGCAGATGCTTGAGATCGCCATCGGCAACACCGACCGGCTCGTCGCGCTCGTCAACGACATCCTCGACCTCGAACGCATCAACAGCGGCAAAACCGAGCTGAACTACAGCATGTTTGGCATCGACGAGATGCTGCGCAAGGCGGCTGCAACCCAGCAGACGCAGGCCGCAAAGGCCGATATCGAGATCCAGGTCGAGGCGCAACAGGTAGACGCATGGGCCGATCCCGACCGCGTCGCGCAGACCATCAACAATCTCATCTCGAACGCCATCAAGTTCTCTCCCAAGGGCGGACGCATCGTCTTTAAGGCAAGCCGCACGGAGAATGATGAGATCCAGATTGAGGTTCAGGACTCTGGCCCAGGAATCCCCGAGGACAAGCTGGAGCAGATCTTCGAGCGCTTCCACCAGGTCGACGCCTCGGACTCGCGCTCTCGCGGAGGCACCGGCCTCGGCCTCGCCATCTGCCGCAGCATCGTCGAGCAGCACGGCGGCCGCATCTGGGCCACCAGCAAGCCGGACGAGGGTTCCAGCTTCTTCTTCACTCTGCCTTCGCGGCCCACGGACTCCGACACGTCCCTGGTGTAAGCGACCCCCGAGGAGACTAATCTCGGCAAATTCTGCCGTTTACGGCAAACTTTGCTTAGCACCATCGGGGTATTTCACTCCACATTTCCTCAAGGCACTATGGTTCCAGCGGCATCCGATCCTCCCCGAGTTCTTTCCCCAGGATTCTGCCGCGGCAATCAATCTTCAGGGAGCGTTCTGTGTCTATTACCACTGGTGTCTCATCCTCTGTTCTCCAGTCGCTGCTCGACAGCGCGTACACCCCGGTCACCACATCGAGCACCTCCCAGACCGCATCCACCAGCGCAGTTTCCTCGTCCTCGCTTCTCTCCTCGTCGTCCGACAACTCCTCGACCAGCTCGCTCGACCCGCTTACCCAGGACCTCGTCACGCTGCTCAAGGACCTCGCCTCCGGCGACGCGACCGGCGCGAAGACGGCCCTGACCCAGCTCCAGAAGGACCTCAAGGCCAGCTCAACGCAGTCCAATACGACCAAGGACCTGACCTCGTTCCTCAAGGATCTGACCTCCGGCAACACCACTGCGGCGCAGTCCGACATCAAGCAGCTGGAGCTCGACCTAGGCATCAAGCCCTCTGACTCAAGCTCCAGCACCTCCGCCAGCACGTCGGACGCAACCTCCAGCACCTCGGATACGGCGCTCGAGAAGCTCGTCACCAAGCTCAGCACTCTTCTGACATCCGGTAGTACGGACGACGCGCTTCAAGCCGTCGCCAGCTATCTCGTACAACAAGGTCTAGGCAGCGGATCGCTGGTAAACACCTCAGCGTAACCAAACGGCACATCCACACATGAGAACGGCCTCCATCCGGAGGCCGTTCTCATTTGCATTCAACCATCATCTAGCTCTTGTCATCCTTCGCAAAGCCGAGATCCCCGACCACCAGCCCTGTCATCCTAAGCGAGCGCACGCGCGAGTCGAAGGAACTGGCTTTCTCCCCGCCACTAGGCCTCGTCCTGCTCCCTTAGTCGAGCCACCACAGCGAAGTCTTCGAGCGTCGTCGTATCGCCCTTCACCTCACCCGTCGTAGCCAGCTCCCTCAGCAGCCGCCGCATAATCTTTCCACTCCGGGTCTTCGGCAAGGCATCGGTGAACCGCAGATCGTCCGGTCGGGCCAGCGCTCCAATCTCCTTCGCCACCCACTGCCGCAGCTCCTGCCGTAGAGCGTCGCTCGCCTCGTAGCCATGCTCCAGCGTGACGAACGCTGCGATCGCCTGCCCCTTCATCTCGTCGGGACGCCCTACCACCGCCGCCTCGGCAACCTTCGTATGCGCCACCAGAGCCGACTCGATCTCCATCGTGCCCAGCCGGTGCCCGCTCACGTTGATAACGTCGTCTACCCGGCCCATCAGCCAGAAGTAGCCATCCTCATCGCGCCGCGCGCCGTCGCCAGTAAAGTACTTACCGGGCACCTCGCTGAAGTAAGCCTGCTGATACCGCTCCGGGTCGCCATAGATTGTCCGCGCCCTCGAGGGCCACGGCTTCGAGATCACCAGCAGCCCGCCCTGCCCATCCGGTACCGGATCTCCCTCTTTTGTGACAATCTCCGGCACAATTCCAAAGAATGGCCGCGTCGCCGATCCAGGCTTCGTCGCGACTGCTCCCGGAATCGGAGCGATCATGATCGCGCCCGTCTCCGTCTGCCACCACGTATCGGCGATCGGGCACCGCTCCTTACCCACCATGCGGTGATACCACATCCACGCCTCGGGATTGATCGGCTCGCCGACAGTTCCCAGCAGCCGCAGCGATCCCAGATCGTACTTCTCTATCCACTCATTGCCCCACTTGATGAACGCCCGGATCGCCGTCGGCGCGGTATAGAAGACCGTCACCTTGTGCTCGTCGATGATCTTCCAGAACCGGTCGTTCTCCGGGAAGTTTGGAGCACCCTCGTACATCAGCACGGTCACACCGTTCTGCATCGGCCCGTACACCACGTACGAGTGCCCGGTCACCCAACCGATATCGGCCGTGCACCAGTAGACGTCGTCGCCCCGCAGATCGAAGACGTACTTGCTGGTGAGGTATGTTCCAACCGCATATCCACCGGTCGTATGCACCAGCCCCTTGGGTTTGCCGGTCGTCCCCGAAGTGTAAAGGATGTACAGCGGGTCTTCCGCGTCCATCCACTCGCAAGGACACTCTGCCGCAACGGACTCCACCGCCTCGTGCAGCCAGATGTCGCGCCCTTCCTGCATGTCGATAGGAGACTTTGTCCGCTGATACACGAGGACGCTCTTCACCGACGGGCACTTCGTCAGCGCCTCATCCACGATCGCCTTCAGCTTGATCTCGCTGCCGCGGCGATAGCTTCCATCCTGCGTCAACACCGCAACGCACTCGGAATCGTTGATGCGGTCTACCAGCGCATGCGCGGCGAATCCGCCAAAGATCACCGAATGCACCGCACCGATGCGCGCGCAGGACAGCAGAGCGGTCGCCAACTCCGGCGACATGCCCATGTAGATTGCGACGCGGTCGCCTTTCTTCACGCCCTGCGCCTTCAGCACATTTGCGAACCGCTGCACCTGTTCATGCAACTCGCCGTAGGTAATCCGCCGAATCTCACCGGGTTCGCCCTCCCACAAGATGGCGACCTTGTCCCGGTTCGCGCCAAGAGCATGTCGGTCCACGCAGTTATGGCAGAGATTGATCTTGCCATCGACGAACCACTTCGCATCCGGCCCAGTGCCATCCAGCACCTGCGACCACGGAGCAAACCACTCAAGCTCCGACGCCGCATCCGCCCAGAACGCGTCGGGTTCCTCGACGCTCTTCTTGTACAGAGCCTCATACTCTACAAGGCTGCCGATATGAGCCTTCGCCGCAAACTCGGCCGGGGGAGGGAAGACCCGGTTCTCGCGAAGGGTCGAGCTTAGATTGGAGTTCTGTGTCTCAAGAGTCTGCCCAGCCATCAAACCATTACCTCAGTTTCACTACGGTAGCAAAAAGGTACGCTATGCCGCGCACCACAGGCAAACAAACGAACCTGCCGCCCGGACAATCGTTTTGCGCAGGGTGTATGGTTGTCACCAAATCGCCCCATTCGGGTGATCGGCTTTTACTATGTGACGCGCTACGCTGTTTTGCATGCATGTAAAGAGCACTTGAGTACTGGAGTTTTTGAAAATGTCCCTGGGCTTTCTCGATCGTGATCATTCCATCGCACCAGCCGGCTACAGCCGCTGGCTTGTTCCTCCCGCAGCTCTCGCCATCCATCTTTCGATCGGTCAGGTCTACTCCTTCTCTGTCTTTAAGAATCCCCTCCTCGCTCTGCATGGTGCGGACGGATCCGCGTGGAACCTCAAGGAGATCGGCTACATCTTCTCCATCGCCATCGCCTTCCTAGGCATCTCAGCCGCGCTCTTCGGCGCATGGCTGGAGAAGGCCGGCCCACGCAAGGCCATGTTCTACGCGGCGCTCTGCTTCAGCGTCGGCTTCTTCATCGCCTCAGCCGGAGCCAGCACCCACAATCTCGCTCTCATCTACCTTGGCTACGGAGTCATCGGCGGCATCGGCCTCGGCCTGGGATACATCTCTCCCGTCTCGACCCTCATCAAGTGGTTCCCCGATCGCCCCGGCCTCGCAACCGGCCTCGCCATTATGGGCTTCGGCGGCGGAGCGATGATCGGTGGCCCGCTCGCCAACCAGTTGATGGCCCACTTCAAGGCAGCCGGACAGCCCTCCATTCCGTACACCTTCATCACCATGGGGGCGATCTACTTCGTCTTCATGATGTTTGGCGTCTTCACCATCCGCGTCCCCGCCAAGGACTGGAAGCCCGAAGGCTGGACCGCTCCGGTCAAACAATCCGCCCTCATCTCGAAGCACAATGTCGCCGTCGCACAAGCATGGAAGACGCCGCAGTTCTTTCTACTCTGGATCATCCTCTTCACCAACGTCACCGCAGGCATCGGCATCCTCGAGCAGGCTGCCCCGATGATCCAGGATCTCTTCAAAGGCGTCATCACCCCCACTGCGGCGGTAGGATTCGTCGGCCTTCTCAGCATCTTCAACATGGCTGGCCGATTCATCTGGGCCTCCTGCTCGGACATCCTCGGGCGCAAGGTGACCTACTTCGTCTTCTTCACGCTGGGTACGGTCCTCTACTTCGTTCTTCCGCTTACACGACTCGACCACTTGAACTCGGTGACTCTCTTTGTCCTGATCTCCGCGGTCGTGATCTCGATGTACGGTGGCGGCTTCGCCACCATCCCCGCCTACCTGAAGGACCTCTTCGGGGGCTATAACGTCTCGGCGATCCATGGCCGCCTGCTCACCGCATGGTCGACCGCCGGCATCGTAGGTCCGCTCATCGTGAACGGCATCCTCGACCACTACGTCGCCAACAAGCTGCCCAAGCAGGACGCCTACCCGCTCATCCTGCACATCATGTCCGGCCTGCTTGTCGTTGGCTTCATTGCGAACCTCTTTGTGAAGCCGGTCAGCGAGAAGTACTGGCTGAAAGATTCGGAGACCCTCACGCCGGTAGGCGCAGCCCACTAAGAGCACTGCGCATAGGAGATTCAGCATGACCGAAGTAAAAAAGTCCTCGCCCGTATTAATCGCCGCCGCCTGGGTGATCGTCGTGCTTCCCACTCTGTGGGGGCTCAACTACACCGTGCAGAACGCGCTGAAGATCTTCACCAAACCAGCACCAGCTGCAACCGCGCCAGCAAAGTAGACCCCACTAAAAAATCGTCATCTCGACCGGAGCGAAGCGCAGTGGAGAGACCCCCGCATTTGCCTTTGTCTCTTCACTGCAGCAGCGCGATCGCAGCATCCGTCATCGCCGTTACGCCCATGCGAATCGTCGGCTCCGGCACCGGCGCAAACAAAGGAGAGTGCGGCGAAGGCAGCGGCTTCCCCGATGCCTTGCTCTCCGCCACCTTCGCCGGATCGTAAGCTCCCAGCCAGAAGATGACCGCAGGAATCTTGTGATCGAGTCCAAACACGCCGAAGTCTTCACTTCCCATCTTCGGATCGTCTTCGACGATCGATTCCTTGCCAAGCTTCTGTTGAAACAACGCGACCAGCCGCGCTGATAGGGCGGGATCGTTGTACATCGAAGGCGTGTACTCCTGCATCGTGAGAATGGGCATACGATCCTCGGGAACACCCGCGGCAATCGCGATTCCCTTGGCTGTGCGCTCGATTCCGGCAATGATCGTCTGGCGGACGCTCTCGTCGTAGGCACGGAAGTTCAGTTCCATCTTCACTTCATCGGGAATGATATTGCGCTTCGTCCCGCCGTGGATATCGCCAACCGTCAATACGGCTGGTGACCGAGGCGGCGTAGACCGGCTCACGATCGTCTGCAGCGCCACAATGAACTCGGCCGACATCACGATCGGATCTTTGCCACTCTGAGGCTGCGATGCATGCGCTCCCACCCCGCGCATGAGGACATCCATGCCAGTGGAACTCGCCATCGCATAGCCGGGAACGATCGCAAGCGTCCCAACGGCCAAGTTGCTGTCATGCAGCGCAATCGCCATGTCCGGTGTTCCAAAGCGCTCATAAAGGTGGTCGGCGAGCATAGCTTGAGCGCCGTCGATCGTCTCCTCGCTCGGCTGGCCGATCAGCATCAGCGTCCCATGCCACTTCGCCTTCTCCTCCACCATCAGGCGCGCCACGCCGATCATCGTCGTCACATGGATATCGTGCCCGCAGGCGTGCATCACTCCAACATCCTGTCCCGCCGGATTCTTCGCCCGCACCGAGCTCGCATACGGCAGCCCAGTCTTCTCCGTCACCGGCAGAGCGTCCATATCCGCCCGTACCAACAGCGTCGGCCCAGCTCCGTTCTTCAGGATCGCCACCACTCCGAACGCCTTCGAGCCGTCCGCATAGACCCCCACATGCTCGGTCACCTCGTAACCCGCCGCTCGAAGCTCGCCGGCGAGCAGGGCAGAGGTCTTCTCCTCGTGGTGCGATAGCTCCGGCGCAGCGTGCAGCGACTTATAAGTCGCCAGCAGATTTGACTCCTGTTTGTCGACCAAAGCCGACACCTCCTGCCCCTGTATCTCAGAAGTCAACAGCGGGCTACACCCAGCCAGAACGCAGGCGGACAGGACACAAAACGCATACAGAGATCTCATTTCTTCTCCAATATCTTCAAACCAAATCGTTTACGGTTCGATCAGTGTATCTCCCTGTAGACTGCGATCAGCATGACGATTCTCTGGTCGGCAATGTTCGCGATATTCTTCGGATTCATCTTTGGCGTCGGCTGCTCGCTCGCCGTCATGTACTCCATCTACAACGGTGGCTACCGCGCGGCAGTGAAGGAGAGTCAGATGCCCGACCCTCCCGAGCGCTATCGCAAGGCCCTGAATGGCCTTAAACGCTGAATACTCCCCGGAACTGCCCCGAAAGTGCCACTTCCCAGAAAAAAATACCGGGTGACTTTTGCTCCCCCTGCCTCGTCGAAATCGAATCGGATTTGATCCTGAGGCAGAGTTCGCGCATCTTCACCCAAGCCGCCTCTGCTTCAAAACAGGCCACGAACGCAGAGGCGGGTTTACCCCTATGTAACCCTCAAGCCTGCTTTCTGCGTCAGAGAGTGATAGAGAGGGAAAACGCAAAAATGCAGTCAAACGGCATAGTTCCGTAGGGTGCATCCCTGCAACAAAAGTGCAAGTGCCATGCCGCTGTGGACAGGCGACGATACTAACATCGGTTACGGAAGTGTACCCTGTTAGAGCGTACCGATTTTTTGCCGCTACCGATGCGACCGAACTCCGGAGCGGCAAGTAAACATAGGGTGGCAGCCAGCCACGACCATTCGCTCGACGACGTGACTTGTTGCAGCTTTTAGCCGGGGTGTTCAGGCTCTAACCGATAGAGTTCAACCTGACCATCCAAATCATCACTCGACTACCAGCTTCCGGCAGGAAGCTGCACAAAGGGCGCTCCGATATCATGGCCAATACGCTGCAACCACTCCCCGAACAGCTCAAGCCAGCGGCCGTCGCCGCGAAACGTGCAGCATCCGCCTCCAGTCGTCAGTTCAAAGACTTTGGCCTGCTCGACGCCGGCAAGCAGAGCAAGGCTTCGACCGCCACGGCCATCGTCATCAACGTGCTGATAGTCGCCCTTGTCATCGTTCTGAGCGTCACCGCCAAGAAGACCCTCGACGCCCGGCGCGAAGAGACGATGCTGATCATGCCCGTCGTCAAGCCCCTGCCGCCGCCGGAACCAAAGATCCTGCACGAGCCACCGCCGCCCACGCCGCCTGTCGTCAAGGTCGATCCCCCCAAGATCAAGCTGCCCGATGTAAAGCCGATCGAGGCACCCAAGCCTGCTGAAGTGAAGATGACCCAGCCTGCCCCGGTCGTCACGCCTGCCGCACCCAAGAAAGTGGTCGCCCCCCCGGCGCCCGTCGTCGTCAGCCTTGCGCATCCGATGGCCGCCTCGGTAGTCAACAACTCGCCTCACCCGACAGCAGTGGCCCTGGGTAGCGCCAACAATCCCATCGCCCCCTCGAACCGCCCTGCGGTTTCTGCCATCAACCTCGGCCAGAAGGGCCTGGCCGGCATGCCCGCCTCGAACACTGGCGGCGGCCCCGCTGCGACTGCTGTCAACCTCGGCTCCGGAAGCCCCGGCGGTCAGCAGATGACCGGCAACGGCGTCCGTCCCGTGCAGGGCGTGAAGCTCGGCGTAGCTGGCGGTACTGGCCCCATGAACTCGACCGGCCATACCGCCGGTCAGGTCAATCTTGGACAAGTCCAGCAGGTTTCGCTGCCTAAGCCTGGTGCCGCGGCTGCACCCGGCGTTCCCCAGAACACGCCTAAGGTCATCTACAAGCCGAAGCCCGTATACACCGCTGAGGCCACCGCGTTACACATCAACGGCGTTGTTCAGGTGCGCATCCGCGTCTCTGCCACCGGTGCTGTCACCGTCCTCCAGATCACTCGCCCACTTGGCCACGGTCTCGACCAGTCGGCGGAACACGCCGCCCAGGCCATGCGCTTCCAGCCCGCGGTCGATGCCAACGGTCACCCTGTCGACTGGGAAGGAAACGTCACCGTGACGTTCCAGTCTGAATCGAACGGCTGATTCGAACCAATCACGGCCTTGCGGCCCGGAGCACCAGCCGTATGCTGGAGAACGTAGTCTTCCAACCTCTTAGTTTCAGCGAGCAAGTTCAGGAGCTTTACAAAATGGTCTTTCGGAAACATCCCCTCGCGACGCTGCTGTCAGCGGCCCTGCTCATCTCTACTTCGCTTCCGGCAAACGCCGTTCTGGGTATCGGCGGTAAGAAGAAGAAGGAAGAGGCTCCGGCCCGCAAGCTGACCCCGGCGCAGAACGCGCTTCTCGACAAGGCGATCGCCCGCGAGGCCGCAACCGTAAAGGTCATCAAAGAGCGCACGCCGCTGCTCGAGATTTATATCCAGAACATGCGTCCCGAACCCGGCGTCGTCCAGGTGCCCGAGTCCGACGAGCAGTACCTCACCCGCATCGACTTCGGCAAGCACATCGGCGAAGACTCCTTCGCGCGCAACGACATCAAGGCCAAGGAAGACCACAAGATCGGCAGCCTCTTCAAGCACACCCTCGGCTTCGCCGGTGGCCTCGGCAACGGCCTTCGCCTTCAGTTCAACCCGGCAGGCTTCGCCCGCATGCTCGTCATGGATGACGAGGACTTCAGCCGCTCCTATTACAACTTCGGCTACGTCCGCAACGAGTTCCTCGGCAACGTCCCCACCGCCGTCTTCGACGTAACACCCATCGCCAACAAGAGCATCATCCCCGGTAACAGCAAGCTGGCTGGCAAGTTCATTGGCCGTATCTGGGTTGAGACCCACAACGGCAACGTCGTCCGCTTCGACGGCAACGTCTCCGGCACCGAGAAGGACTTCAAGGAGTACTATCACTTCGATAGCTGGCGTACCAACGTCCAGCCGGATCTCTGGCTCCCCAACTCTATCTACGTCGAAGAGACCGACCCCAAGAGCCCCACCAAGACCCTCCAGTTCAAGGCCATCAACCACATCTGGGGTTATGTGTTGAAGGTCCCTGAGAAGGAAGCCGAGAACACCTCGGTTGAAGTCGAAGGCGCGACCGACGTCTCGAACGATGCGCAGGATGTGAGCCCTCTCGGAGCTCAGCGCGCCTGGGTGCAGCAGGCGGAAGACAACGTCATCGAGCGCCTCTTCGAAGCTGGCCTCCTCGACGCTCCGGGCAGCGAGTTCGACAAGACCCTCGAAGCGCTTGCCAGCAACATCCTCGCCTACAACAACATCACCGTCTCGCGCCCAATACGCGTGCGGACCCTGATGACCGAGCCGCTCGAATCGCTCGCCGTCGGCAACACGATCATCCTCTCGAAGGGCCTCATCGACACCACCGGCATCGTCACCCAGGATGGAGCCCAGCAGGCAGGCGACCTGAACGCCGCGCTTGCCTTCCAGCTCGCGCACATTATCCTCGGCCACCGTCTTGATACCAAGTATGCCTTCAACGACCGCCTCATCTTCCCCGACACCACCTCCTTCAAGCACATCCCAATGCACCACACGGATGCTGACAACGAGGCTGCCGCGAAGAAGGCGATCGAGCTGCTCAACGCCAAGGAACTCGTCGACAGCCAGAAGTACTTCGGCCTCTACCTCGCCCAGCTTCGCGCCCGCGTCGACGGCCTGAAGGCCCTGAACAATCCGATGATCGGCGATGGCATCGTCAAGAACGAAAAGGACAGCGCCTTCTGGATGCAGGCCCTGGTTCCCAAGGCCGACAAACTGGAGATGAACGACCTCAAGCAGCAGGCCGCCGTGCCGCTCTCGAGCTACCTCCGCTTCGATCCCTGGACCGACAAGCTAATTCCGCTGCACTCCGCCTTTGAACCCATCCTCAGCCCGGCCGACAAGATGCCCTTCGAGGTCGAGCCCGTCTATCTGAAGCTCAGCTACTACAAGGCTCCGGCACCTCCGGTCGATCCGGCGACGACACCAGCTCCGGCACCCACGGCCGCTGCTCCAGCCACGGCCGCGCCTGATGCCGCTCAGCCGGCAGCAACCGCTGCAGCCCCCGATGCCACCACCGGTACCGCGACTCCACCCGCGCCTCAAAACTAGGAATCAAACTCGCGAGAGCGGGCCGACTCCATCGCCCGCCCTCGCGTTTAGCACGGATGTCCGGCTCGAACCCGCAGCATTGAATCTGGGCCTTTATAAATCAGGAGTTTACGAATGTTGAGGAAGACGCTCTTATCCCTATTGCTGGCGGCAGGCTCCGTCTCGGCGATGCAAGCCCAGAAGCTGCCCACGGCAACCCGATCCCTCGACATCCAGGCGGGCGGAGAGTTCACCTACGGCCACTCCGACTACGGCAGAGACATCAAGGGCTACGGCTTCTACGGTGACGTCGACTTCAAGCCGCACTACGGAGTCGAACTCGAGTACAACCAGGCGAACGGGACGGACTTGATCTACGAGCGCACCTACAAAGCCGGTGGCCGCTATGTCTTCTTCCGCAAACCCCGCTGGACTCCCTACGCAAAGGTCATGTACGGACGTGGCGTCTTCAACTTCCCGCCCTATTTTCCCGGTGGGCAATCGGCCGCCAATCTGGCCTACAACATGGTCGTGCTCGGCGGCGGTGTGGACTACAAGCTGAAGCCCTACCTCAACATCCGCGGCGACTTCGAGTACCAGGACTGGTTCTCAAACCTCGGCCTGAAGAACGGCCTTACGCCCTACTTCGGCAGCATCGGCGTCGCCTACCACTTCCGCTAAAGGCCGCGTCGCTATTCTTCTAGCAGCAGGACATGGTTGCTGTACTCCTCTCCCGCTAGGTGAGAGACCGCCTTGTCCATCGTGGACAGTACCAATCTCTCGCGCACGGCAAGACCTAAAAGATACGCGTCTGTCACTTGCTTCGTGCCGTAGATGCGCTTGAAAAAAAGGCTGCAGAGAGTCTGCCAGTCGACCGTGATTGGGACGTAAAGATAACCGGGCTCCTTGGCGATCTGCGAGAGCACCGCCGTCGCCTCTGCCATGCTTATTTGCCCAGATCGTGGCGCCGTCGCGTTACGAAGGAACCCAGCTTCGGTGAAGGGACAGATGGCCCACTGAAGGTCAGGCTGATTGAACCAGACCGTCACCAGGTTATGGTGGATGTGATCTTCCGACAGCAGCGCTACAAGCACGCTCACATCCAGGAGATATCTGGCCTCAGACAAACTCGTCCTCCGACGCTGCTTTAACCATCGCCGGGCTTAGAGCCTCTCCGGTTCCGGCTATCACAAGATATCCATGCGGACTCTTCTTCAGCCTGGGCGAATCGCTCCCCGTCTCAGGAATTTGCTCCGCGCGGCGAATCAGTTCGCCGATTGCCGCTGAAAGTGTGATCCCCTTCGCTCCGGCGTAGGCAGACGTGAAGCGATAGACATCTGGATCGAGATTGACAGTCGTCCTCATTCCAACATGCTACGTAAATACGGCAAAGTGATGCGATTTTGATGGTTGATGCATTCAGCGGAGACCTTTGGCAGGCTTTAGCGCGGCTAATCGGCACCCCTCTCGCCCCGAAAGAACCACTCCACGCCGAACCGGCCCGTAAACCGGCCGTAGATCCCAAACGGCATCTCGCAAAGGTCGAGGAAGAACTCCTTGTCAGCTCCCTCGGACAGCCTGTCGAAGAGACGCTTGAGCTCATCAAACCGGGCCGCGACGACATACATTGCGGTCGAGTTCCCCTGCAGCCGGACGTGTGTCGGATGCAGCCAGTCCGTCGCAGAAAATTCGATGGCATCGCTTTTCAGGTATGCGTTGACGATCTTGTGGTGCTGCGCCGCGGGCATCTGATCCTTCATCGGCGTGTCCGCGAGTCGCGTCAAAGTCAGCGTCCCACCGAAGCAGCCAAAGTAGAACTCCATAGCCTCGGCACAGTTTCCGTCGAAGAGCAGAAAGGGCGTCAGACGAAGCATCTCACCCTCCACAAGATCCGGAATGCAGGCAGCTCTTAGTGCCCGACAGCCTCATCCGGGAACAACCGGATATCTTCCACGCCACGATACCGCTCGGCATAGTCCATCCCATATCCGATCACAAACTGGTTCGGAATGCTGAACGCCACGTAATCTGCCTCAATCGGAACCAGCCGCCGCTCCGGCTTATCCAGGCAGGTTGCGATCTTCAGCGAGGCGGGCTTGTGCTGCAGCATCAGCCCGCGCAGGTAGCTCAAAGTCAGTCCCGTATCCAGAATATCTTCGACGATGATGACGTGCTTTCCCTCGATCGGGTTGTCGATGTCCTTGATCAGCTTTACGGCGCCGGAAGACACACGGGCGCGGCCGTAGCTCGAGACGGCAACGAAGTCAAAGGTGTTGTCTACCTCGATGGCGCGGGCGAGGTCGGCGAGAAAGATCGCCGCTCCCTTCAAAACACCGATAAGGACGATGGAATGGCCGGCGTAATCCGCCGAGATCTGCTTGCCGATGGCGGCGACGCGCTCGGCGATCTGTTCCTTCGAGATGAGGACTTCCATGCTGGCTGAGGGAGGAAAACTGGGGGGCGTGCTGTTGGACATAAAGCAAAGGGTAGCGCGAACCGTGCCTTTATGGAAAGTGCCTGCTACAAGCCGGTGTGATTCCACCCGCAACGATGGCGATATACTTGGAAGGAAGCGAGGCATATGTACCCCTATTTACCGCAGATCGGCCCATTTCACCTGGGCCACTTGATCCTTGGCCCCTGGCAGCCGGGCACCTTTGGCCTCCTGTTGTGGCTTGCCGCCGTAGTAGCGACGGTTGTGTTGCACCGGAACTTTGTCCGCAACGGAGTGGACGCGGACGCACTGAACGTAGTCGCTCTTGCCGTGGTCTGCGGAATTTTAGGGGCGAAGGCGTGGCACGAGCTGCAGGATGTCCCGACGATGCTGATGGCCTTCAAGCGCATGCAGGCACCGGGCTGGAACCATCCGCTGGAGATCCTCGGCGAGTTTCTCACTTGGTTCCGCGCCGGCTTTGCTTGGTTCGGAGGTATGATCGCCGGCATCGCGGTGCTGATGTGGCAGGGCGCGGTGGCGAGACCCGACACGCTTCGTGGCGGGTGGGCGGGCGTCCGTATGCTCGATCTAGCAACTCCCTCTGCTGCAGTAGGTTACGGCGTAGGACGCATCGGCTGCCTGACCTCGGGAGACGGTGATTACGGCATCAAGACGACTCTTCCGTGGGGCGTCCATATGGCGAAGAACGCGCTTGTCCCGACGCCGGACCTGGTGCAACCCACGCCGATCTACGAACTGCTATTCTCCCTGGCATTGGCCTGGCTGCTCTGGCGACTCGGCAATAAATCGCGTTCTGTCGGCTGGCTTACCGGGCTTTACCTCGCACTGAGCGGTTTCGGTCGCTTTCTCGTGGAGTTCGTGCGGGTCAATCCCAAGCTTTATTGGGGCATGAGCAACGCGCAGGTGGCGTCGCTGGCCTCGATACTGGTGGGTGGTTTGATCATGGTGCTGACTAAAAAGAAGGTTCCTGGGCCGGTTCTGGTAGACATCGAAGCCTCTGCGTCTGCCTGAAGAAATCGTAAAAAGCGAATCGAACTGGCCGCAGCGGTTGATCCCGCGCGGCCAGTCTTTTTGCTACTTCGACATCGCCTCGCGGATCGGCTCCTGTGGAACGGCGAAGAAGGTGTCGGAGATAAGGCCGCCAAGAATCCCACCAAGGATGGGCGCGGCCCAGAACAGCCAAAGCTGGCTCAACGCCCAGCCGCCAACAAAGATCGCCGGGCCAGTGCTGCGGGCAGGGTTTACCGAAGTATTTGTGACCGGAATGCTGATCAGGTGAATTAGCGTCAGGCAGAGACCGATGGCGATCGGAGCGAAGCCTTTCGGCGCACGCTCGTCGGTGGACCCGAGAATCACGAGCAGAAAGACCGCCGTCAAGACAACCTCGGCGACAAAGCAAGCGAACAGCGAGTAACCATCAGGCGAGTGGACACCGTAGCCATTTGAGGCAAAGCCTCCTGCGAGCGAGAAGCCGGGCTTGCCGCTGGCGATGAGGTAGAGCACTCCCGAACCTGCGATCGCGCCCAGCACCTGCGCCACCACGTAGACCGGTAACTCCTTGATAGGGAATCGTTTGCCCACTACAAGACCGACCGAGACGGCGGGATTGAGATGGCAGCCGGAGACGTGGCCGATTGCAAACGCCATGGTCAGCACGGTCAGTCCGAAGGCTAGCGATACACCTGCAAAGCCGATGCCGAGGGACGGGAATCCGGCTGCGAGCACGGCGGAGCCGCAGCCTCCGAAGACCAGCCAGAAGGTGCCGACAAACTCGGCTGCTGCACGTTTGGAGAGATGCATCGTTTAACCTCTTTTGTTAGTTTTGTCGGGTTTGGGCCCGGAGAGTTCGCGAAATCGTAGCATGCGAGCGCCGTGACAACTACTTCGGAGCAATCGTAGTTTTCTTATCGCTATCGGTCGCGAGTGGCTTTTTCTCTCCGCTCTTTGCGACGATGGCACGGAGTGTTTCGTAAGTCGGCTCACCGTCATAGAAGCCCATAAGTGCCTGTGCTCTGGGCTTCGGATAAGAGTCCAGAGAGTATCTGCGTTCCCCCTTGGCGGCGAGTTTGGGATGATCGATCTTGAAAAAGGCCTGGTCGGCATCGTCCGATTCGAGGTCATAGTAAGGGATGAACTTTTCAGCGGGATCGGCCTCCGAGACGACGAGGAAACGATAGCGCGAGTTGAACCTTCCCGTAAGGTTAGGAAATTCGAGCACTCTGAACTGCCGTGATCCTTCCGTGAACTCGTCGATGAGATAGCCTCTTCCCGCGAAGGATGAATCCGCGGCCGCGAGCTGTCGGAGTCTGGCTTTCGCCTTATCGAAATCCTCCCATCGACCGAGAGCGGAGTAGATTGGAACGACGGCAATCAATTCAGGAATCTCGTTGCTCACGGTACCGAGCTGGCTGCCCTGCTGATAGAAGGAGAGCGCTTCGTCCGGATGTCCCGCACCCCGCGCCGCAATCGCGGCCTGCATCAGGATATTGCGCTGGGGCGGCCCTTCAGACAGGAGGCGTTTGTAGAGACTGTAGGCGGTCGCGTACTCATGATTGTTCTCTGCCGTGAGCGCGTCATCAGCATCTTTGTTCCATGTTGCTGGATCGGACTTGTTGCCAGAGTCAACCGTGGTAGCAGGGACCTGGGCGGTTGATACAGCTGATACAGTCGTCAGCACGAATAGGAGCAGACATTCTCTGAGCTTCATGCGCATCAGGCTAGCATGAAACATCTTACGGTCCCTTAGAGCCGTTTCAGATAGGCCTTGGCTTGCTCAAGTTCGGGGAAGAGGCGTTCTTCCGCCTGAAACTCGCGGGAGTGGACGCAGCGGCGTCCGGCTTTCACGCGCACCGGGTGCTTGAGGTGAAGCATCTCGTGATACAGCAGATACTCGATGGCGCATCGCGGCGTATCAGGCCGATCAAATACTTTGCTAACGACGATCGTGTTGTGCGCGGCGTCGTAGTGGCCCAGCATTCGCCGCGCATGATGCGCGGACCAGGTGAGCGTTGGGCGACCGAGCAGGCCGTGGAAGAATCGCGTATTGAGCGACTCGAAGACCTCGTCCAGGTCGTAGAAGTGGCCAACCGGCGCGACGAGGCGCTTGCGGCCTCGGGTCTGGCGAACGTGCTCGGCCTGCTTCGAGACGGCTTCGGACGAGACGTGGCGGCGGTAACGGTCGGCGTGGTGCGGAGCGATGGGCTTGCGGTAGAGTTTCGCCAATAGAATGTGTGCGATAGCGCGGAGGACGGACTCCGGAGCGTGCTCCAGGATGTCCGAAAGCCGAACGTGCAACTGGCCTTCGCGCAGACGGATCGTCGTATTCAGCGAGGTGAAGCGGCGGAAACGGATGTCGAGCGGAGGGATAGGAGCGCGGGGCCGAAGCTCGCGGTACTCCTCTTCAAAGAGAGGCGTCAGCGCCTGGGTTGGTGCGGATGTCTTTGCGGTGGCGGGCACTCTTTTTCGAGGTTAGCACGCTGCGCTGTGGGTGTTTCTGCACACGACTCATCGCGATACGCTCGCAATGCGTGGATCGCCGGCGCTCAGTGAAATCTTGAGCTTGACTCATGGGTTTTTCGGTATAAAGTAAGGGCAAATTTCCCGCACGAAAAACGTGCAGTCTAAGCAGGTCTTCGATGATGACGCGGTTCTCGAATTTAAATCGCCAGAATCTGAAGTGGGCAGGCAGGATGGCTCTGATTCTCGTGTTGACTGCGGTAGCCGAGGGTTTGGTGGGCGGTTTTGCTCGGAAGCCCTTTCCCTGGGTGGGAATCATTCCTGCATTGATGCCTTTGCTTGCGTGCTTCTTCGTCATCCTTCCCATGATGAGGGCGGAGAAGACGGACGTTCAGGGGATCTGAGCGCGACGTTCCGACTTGCGGCTATTGCTCTAGTACATTGCCCTCCGCATCTTTCTGAGGAGGGTGGGCAGCGAACCAGATCTTCTGGTCTTCGATGAGACGCTCGGTGTCTTCCCGCAGGTCGCGGATGGACTCGAGAGCGAGCTTGCGGGAGATGTTATAGGCGTCGTCGTCGGGCGGGGACTTGATGACCGACGACCAACGATCGATGGCGCGGAGAAGCTTCGGGAGCGCCTTGCGAATGTCGCGGTGGCGCGGTCCGTACTCGTTCAGATTGTCTTCAAGATTATCGGCGATGGCTGTGAACTGTTCGAGCGTGTCGTGGATGTCCTGCTCGCGTCCAGGATGGCGCGGCCCGGCGGACAGCTTGCGGATCGTCTCTGTGCGCTCATCCATGAATCTGATAAAGGCCATAACGCGCTCGTTGGGGAGGCGGTTCGTATCGCGGAGCTCTTCAATCTCCTTCTGCGAGAGCGGGTCCTCCCGCTGAAAGGCAGGGTGTAGGGAACAGGGAGTAGGGTTTACGGCTGAGTAGAGCGCAGTGGAAGCGCTAAAGCAGACAGCGAGGATCAGGAGACGCTGGAAGATTGATCGGCGCATACCGGAATGATAGGCGAGCAGCAGGCTGAATGGTCCGATTTAGTGAGCGAAGACCTGCGTAAGGAGTTCGTCGTGGACGCCGTCAAGTTGCTTCAGCGTGGCCTGAAGCGCCATCTTATCGTCGCCCGTGGCTTGGTGGACGTACTCGCCCAGGTGGAAGGTGGTGTGCTCCATCAGCTTCTCGGCTTCCTTGATTCGCTTGGTGTTGTTGGCGAGATTCTGGTGGATGAGCTGGGCGTAGTGCTGGATCTTCTTAAGCGTGGCGGCACCTTGCTCAAAGTCGCCGTCAAGGAACTGCTTCCCGGCAAGTTGAGTCATGCTGTGGACCAGTTCGGTGAAGAGGAAGCACTGTTCCCGTGGCTGGGCCATCATGGCGCGCTGTTCGAGCATGGCGATGGACTGCGGCGCGGGAATGGTCTCATCAATGGCGGCGCGGGCCGGAGTGGCGGTCAGCAGAAGAACGGCTACGGTGAGGACAACGGAGGCCGGGGCGATGGTGGGGGTGAATCTACATGGAAGCTGCATGGTGCACCTCTGTGAGGAGCCTGCTTACTTCATCTTTTCAAGGGCGATGAGGCGGTGTTTCACCTCCCACTCCTGATCGGCAAACTTGCCGTTTGCCTTAACTTCCGGCAAGTCCAGAAACTGCTTGTACAGCTCGATTGCCTGTTTGTACTGGTGGAGTTTGTCGTGAGCTGTTGCCTCGAGGAAGACAGATCCAGCAGTAGTGGTTGCGACTTTAGCACGCAGATCAAGCGCTTGCAACGTCATTGTTGGGTCATTGTTCTCAGAAGCGGAAAATGCGAGGTCGCTGTACGCTGCTGCAAGGTCTTCCGTGGTGGGGAAGGCCTTGGGATCGGCGACGGCGCGCTTGAGGACGGCTTCGGCTTCTGCGAAGCGGGCGAGATGGACGAGGTTCGCGCCGTAGTCGTCCAGCAGGGTTGGGTCGTTCGGAGTCTGCTTGAGGAGCGCGAGATAGAGAGGATCGGCCTTGGCAGGCTGTTTCGTCTGGGCGTAGAGACGGGCCAGCAGGCGAGTAATACTGGCTTCGTCGGGATGCTGCTGATGGAGAGTTTCCGCGAGCGGCACGGCCAGGGCGGACTTTGCCGGATCATCTTCTGCGAGGTAGGCAGAGGCTAGTTGGGCGGTCAGCGCGGTGTCGCCGGGGTGTACGGCTAAAGCGCCTGTGAGGATCGATTCAGCGTCTGCGGGCTTGTTCTCCAAGCGAAGGACGTGAGCCAGAGCGGCACATGTTGCCGGATCGTTTGGTGTCGCAGTGAGGAGCCGTTTGTAGGCAGTCTCGGCCAGTGGAAGATCGTTGAGAGCTTCTGCGATCTGGGCGGAGAGGAGGATGTCGTCAGGGGTCTCAGACGACATCTTGAGCGCGGTGAGGAGCTCGTCCCGGGCGTCGGCGGCGTTAACAGTGAGGTCAAGTTTGGCGAGCCCCCGAAGTGCGCGGGCGGCGGTGTCGACATCATTCGCAGGACCAGATAGGTTGGCGGCTGCCAGGAGTTCGGTGTGCGCCTCTGAAGGCTTGCCGTCGCGGGCGAGAAGCAGGCCCAGGGCGAGGTGTGGCGAGGCGAACTTTGGATCGGCAGCGGCGGAGGCGCGGTAGGCAGCGGCGGCTTCGGCGTCATGGTCGAGGTTGTCCTGCGTCAGGCCGAGATCAAAGAGGATGTGGGCGTCTTTGGGGTTGGCGGCAGAGAGCTTCTGGAGGATGGGAAGGGCAGCCGTGTAGTCGGACTTCTCAAGGGCGTCGTTGGCCTGCATGAGGAGGGTGGTGTCGGGGGCGGCGGGCTGCTGGGTGGTGTCTGCGGGAAGTTGGGCTCGTGCTTGCACGCACAAGAGCAACACAAGGATCAGGAAGATTGGGTAGGAGCGGTTCGTGCTGCGCACGAATGCCCACCCATGCGGTGAAGCTGCATGGATGGGGCACCCAGAGAGTGGCTTCCTTGTGATCATGCGGTGACTGCGATCTCTTCGTGTGTTGCGGTTGCGGGTGGGGGGGGGAGCACCGGGGCGAGCCAGTGGCCGGTGTGGCTGGCGGGGTTCGCGGCGATCTCTTCAGGCGTTCCTTCGGCGACGACGCGTCCGCCGCCGGAGCCGCCTTCGGGGCCCATGTCGATGACCCAGTCGGCGGACTTGATGACGTCGAGGTTGTGCTCGATGACGAGGAGCGAGCCGCCGCCGTCGATGAGCTTGCGGAAGGCGGCGAGGAGTTTGGCCACATCGTCGAAGTGGAGGCCGGTGGTGGGCTCGTCGAGGATGTAGAGGGTGCGGCTGCGGGCCTTTACGGCCGCCTCATTCGTCGTGGCGCGATTTTGTATTGTTCGCGCCGTAGATAAGTGCGACGCGAGTTTGACGCGCTGGGCTTCGCCGCCGGAAAGCGTGGTGGCGGACTGGCCGAGGCGAACGTAGCCGAGCCCGACTTCGTCGAGGACGTAGAGCTTGTCGGCGATCTTGGGGTTGCCGGCGAAGTAGACGAGGGCTTCCTTGACCGTCATGTTCAGGACGTCGTGGATGTTCTTGTTGCGATACTTCACGTCGAGCACGGAGTTTTTGTAACGTGTGCCGTTACATTCTTCGCAGGGCAGCTCGATGTCGGCGAGGAACTGCATCTCGACGGTGACGGTGCCATCGCCCTCGCACACATCGCAGCGGCCACCGGGGACGTTGAACGAAAAGCTGCCAGCGGAGAGGCTCTTGCGCTTGGCGTCAGGTTGCGCGGCGAAGAGCTCGCGGATGGCGTCGAAGGCCTTGATGTAGGTGACCGGGTTCGACCGCGGGGTCCGGCCGATGGGGGACTGGTCGACGAGAACGACATCGTTGAGGTACTGCGCTCCGGAGAGTCCGCGATAGAGATGCGCGGGGTCGGAGCCTTCGCCCTGGCCCAAGGCCTGCATCAGCGCACGGTATAAGACTTGGTGCACGATGGTGGACTTGCCCGAGCCGGAGACGCCGGTCACGCAGCAGAGCAGGCCGAGCGGAATGTCGAGGTCGACGCCCTTGAGGTTGTGAATGCGCGCGCCGGTGAGCTTGAGATGCTCGCGGCCTACTTCGCGGCGGTGCTTGGGGACGGGGATGGTGAGACGGCCGGAGAGGTACTTGCCAGTGATGGAGTTCGGGTCACGGGTGACCTCGGATACTGTGCCTGCGGCGAGGAGCTGACCGCCGAGTTCGCCAGCGCCGGGCCCGAGGTCGAGGAGATAGTCGGCGGCGCGGATGACATCGGGATCATGCTCGACGACGAGGATGGTGTTGCCGAGGTCGCGCAGATCTTCCATGATGCGGATGAGTTTGGCGGTGTCGCGGGTGTGCAGGCCGATGCTGGGTTCGTCCAACACATACAGAGCGCCTACAAGGCGTGAGCCTAGCGAGGTTGCAAGCTGAATGCGCTGCGACTCGCCGCCCGAAAGCGTGGAGCTAAGGCGGTCGAGCGTGAGGTAGTCGAGGCCGACCTGGTGCAGGAAGCCGATGCGCTGGCGGACCTCTTCGAGGATCTTTCCGGCGATCTCAGTTTGTGCCGGTGAAAGTTGCAAATTGTCGAAGAACTCCTGCGCGGCGGTGATGGTGAGGGCGGCAGCCTCGCAGATGTTCATGTTGTTGATGAGGACAGCGCGGGCTTCGGCGCGGAGGCGCTGGCCCTTGCAGTCGGGGCAGGTGGCGTAGCCGCGGTACTTCGAGAGGAAGACGCGGACGTGGAGCTTGTACTTCTTTCGGTCGAGCTCGGCGAAGAAGCCGCGAATGCCGGGGAAGCTGCCTTTGCCTTCCTGGATGAACTCCTGCTGCGCGGGCGTGAGGTCGAACCAGGGGACGTTGGTGGGAACGCCTGCGGCCGCTGCCGCGCGCTTCATCTCGCCGTGGTGCGGGCGGTACTTGGTGGTTGTCCACGGGGCGACCGCGCCTTCGTCGAGGGTCTTTGACTTGTCCGGGATGATGAGGTTGGGGTCGAAGTCGATGGTGTTGCCGAAGCCCTGGCAGCGCGGGCAGGCGCCGAAGGGATTGTTGAAGGAGAAGAGGCGCGGCTCGGGCTCGCGATAGGCGCGGTGGCAGGTGGTGCACTCGAAGGCGGCGCTGTAGCGGAAGGATTGTGGTGCTTGGTCTTCTTCGCGCGGGACGGTCTGGAAGCGGACTTCGCCGGACTCGCGGTAGCCGGTCTCGATAGCGTCGACGATGCGGGCGCGAACGTCGGGCGAGATGGCGAGGCGGTCGATAAGCACAAAGATAGGCTGCGTGAAGTCAAGCTCGAGCAAAGACTCGGGGGTCGAGAACTCGACGATCTTGCCATTCTGGAAGAGACGGTTGTAGCCGCGACGGCGGAGTTCGGTGAGGCGCTCTTTGAGTGCGTCGGTGATGTCGACGACTGGCGGCGCTGGGGGGGCTTTGGTCTTCTTCGTGGAGAGCTTGGTCGGCTTCGGCGGGGCAGGAGCTTCGACGGCTGCGACGCTCGAACCTTGCAGGGCTTCTAGCTTGATCTCCGCGCGGACGATGGGGAAGAGCGCGTAAGCGCGGGTGGATTCCGGCAGCGCCAGCAGCGAGTCGACGATCTCGTCGACGGAGTCGCGCTTGACGATGCCGCCGCAGTGCAGGCAGGTGACGGTGCCGCAGCGGGCATAGAGCAGGCGGAGGTAGTCGTAGATCTCGGTGGCTGTCGCTACGGTCGAGCGCGGGTTTCGCGTCTGGTTCTTCTGCTTGATGGCGATGGCCGGAGCGAGGCCGTCCATGAAGTCGACGTCGGGCTTCTCGATGCGCTCGAGGAACTGGCGGGCGTAGGCGGAGAGCGATTCCACGTAACGGCGCTGGCCCTCGGCGTAGACGGTGTCAAAGGCGAGCGAGGACTTGCCCGAACCGCTGACGCCGGAGACGACGGTGAGTTTGTTGTGAGGGATAGAGACGTCGATGCCCTTGAGGTTGTGGGTGCGCGCGCCGCGGATTGTGATCTGGTCATTCATAAGAGGCCGATGTTCGTTGCCCGTTCTCCGTTGTGCGAGACAGGCGGAGAGGGCAAACCTCTATTTTCGGTTAGATTGGGTTGGAATGCCAGCGGGGTGTTTCACGTCATAGATCCGCCACCAGTTTCGTGCAGTGCGCTTTACAATTGCTAAAATGTAAAGCAGGAGATGCTCTCATGGAAGCTACCCTCAGCAGCAAGAATCAGGTAACCCTTCCGAAGCAGGTGCGGGAGTATCTGAACCTCAAAGCGGGGGACCAGTTCAAGTTCTTTCTCCAGCCTGACGGTGCCGTTGTGATTCTGCCGAAGACCCCGGTATCCAGGCTCAAAGGGATTCTGCCGAAGCTTGACCATGTCGTGACGGTGGAAGAGATGGAGTCCGCTCTCGGCAAGAGTGCGACGGCGCGCTATCGGCGATGATCGGTCTCGATACGAACGTCGTCCTGCGCTATCTGCTTCAGGATGATCCGGACCAGTCTGTGCTGGTGAATCGTATCTTCGAGCGCAGGATCAGTGCATCCGATCCTGGGTTTATCAACGTGGCTGTGATGCTGGAGATTGTCTGGGTCTTGAGGAGTGTCTTCAAGCAAACGCCCATTCAGATTGCAGCGTGCCTCGAGGCGCTTCTCACCGCGGACTCTCTAACGATCCAGAATGAACAGCAGGTGTTCGAAGCGGCCTTCGCTTTGAAGCGCGGGACGGCGGAGTTCGAAGATGCTCTGATCGGGGCGCTGAATGCTCATTCAGGATGTGGGCATACGCTGACGTTCGATCGAAGAGCGGTTCGGGTGGCGGGACTCAAAGCGATTGGGTGAGGTTGGTGGCTGAGAGAAGCAGATCCTCCGCCTTCGGCGAAGGATGACAAAGGGCAAGAGGTTATAACTCCGGGCTGAATATCACTCGTAGCAACATATGCCAGAAGCCGTAGCGAACTACTCCATATACGCCCGCAAATAGGCCCAGAGCTGCTAAAACCCATTGCGCCCATGTGGGCAGTTTGTCGATCTGTTTTGTGATGATTCCCACGAAAGCATGGTCTCACAGGTAGGTCGTGAGACGCAGATTCCCTTCGGGAATGACAAACAAAATTGCAATGATGATTAGTCGATTTGTGGCTGTGGGCGGAAGATTTCTATGACCAGCAGGCAGGCTCCGATGACGATGCAGCTGTCGGCGACGTTGAAGTCGGGCCAGTGGTAGTGGACGATGGTGACTTCGAGGAAGTCGACGACGGAGTAGAGGCGGGCGCGGTCGTAGAGGTTGCCCACAGCGCCGCCGAGGATGAGCGCGAGCGCCACGCTACTGATGGTGAGGTAGCGGCCGGTGCGCAGCAGCAGGCCGAGCACGATGAAGGCCGCGACGACTGAGAAGACGATCAGCCCGATGCGGACGGTGCCGGGAGAGACGGAGTCAGCGAAGAGGCTGAAGGCCGCGCCGGTGTTGAGCACATGAGTCAGGCGAAAGACGCCTGGAATGATGACGCGCGCGCTGCCGCTGGGGATGTGGTGGACGATCCAGAGCTTTGAGAGGCGGTCGGCTACGATGACGAGCGCGCTGAGGATCAGGAGCGGGATGCGCCAGTCTCGGGTGCGTTCGCGCGGCGGGAAGGGCATGGTGTGCAGGTTCATTCGGCCGCGCCTTTCTCGCCTTCGGCGGTGTACGGCGGGAAGTGGATCGCGGCGAGGGCTTCGGCGCAGCGGAGGCAGACGGTTGGGTAGTTGGCTTCGTTGCCTACGTCGGGGACGTAGCGCCAGCAGCGTTCGCACTTGGGTCCGCCAGCAGCAGCCGTCTTCAGGCGAACGGTATCAGTGATGGTTGGAGAGCCTGGCGTGAAGACGTGACTATCGACTAAGTCTTGGTTGGTCGCGTAGTAGAGTTTTTCTCTGTCGCCGATGGCTTCAAGAAAAACCTGCGAGACGTTGAATAGCTCACATAGACTCCCTTCGTATCTCTCAAGCAGAGGCAGGGATGTCGAATCTGCGCCAATCGACACGCTAGCTTCGAGAGATTTCCCGATTACCTTTTCGCGACGCATCTCTTCCAACTTGATCATCACTTTTTCACGAACCGCGAGAAGTCGTTGCCAATCTTCTTCAAGCTGCTTCACGCTGCCGGGGATGATGTCCTTCATGTCTGGGAAGAGCGCGAGGTGGACGCTGGATTCGCGGCCCTCGACTTTGGGCAGCAACGCCCACGTTTCATCGGCGGTGAAGCTGAGGATGGGGGCGATCAACCGGGTGAGGGCTTCGGCGATGCGCCAAAGCGCGGTCTGGGCGCTGCGGCGTGCTGCGTGGTTCGGGGCGAAGGTGTAGAGGCGGTCCTTCAGGACGTCGAGGTACAAGGCGCTGAGGTCGGTGTTCACGAACTCGTTGAGCGCGTGGTAGGCGCGGTGGAACTCGAAGTGTTCGTAAGCGGTGCGGATCTTGGCGTCGAGCTCGGCCATGCGGGCGAGGATGTACTGGTCGAGCGGTTCGAGCTTGTGGAAGTCGGTGACCGCGTCAGTGGCAGGCGTGAAGTCGTGCAGGTTGCCGAGCAGGAAGCGCAGCGTGTTGCGGAGCTTGCGGTAGTTGTCGCTGACGCGCTGCATCAGGTTTTCGCTGGCGGCGACGTCCTCGCGGAAGTCGACCGAGGCGACCCAGAGGCGGATGACCTCGCCGCCCAGGCGCTTGGCGATGTCGACAGGGTCGACGCCGTTGCCGAGCGACTTCGAGAACGGGCGGCCTTGTTCGTCGAGCGTCCAGCCGGAGGTAGCGACCATGCGGTAGGGAGCGATGCCGCGCGTGGCCACGGAGTTCAACAGGGAAGAGTGGAACCAGCCGCGGTGCTGGTCTCCGCCCTCGGTGTAAAGATCGGCGGGGAAGCTCAGTTCGGGCTCGGCTTCGAGGACGGCGTGCCAGCTTGCGCCGGACTCGAACCAGACGTCGAGGATGTCCATCTCCTTGCGGAACTCGGTGTGGCCGCAGGAGCAGGTGGTTCCCGCTGGCAGCAGGGCTGCGGGCTCGTGAATGTACCAGGCGTCGGCGCTCTCCTTCTTGAAGAGTTCGACGATGCTCTTGTTGATGGCGGCGTCGTTGAGCGGGGTGCCGCACTTGTCGCAGAGGAAGACGGCGATAGGAACGCCCCAGATGCGCTGGCGGGAGATGCACCAGTCGGGCCGGGTGGCGATCATGTTCGAGATGCGCTCTTCGCCCCAGGCGGGGTCCCAGACGACTTTTTTGATCTCATCGAGGGCGCGTTGGCGGAAGCTTTCCGTGGTTCCGTCGGGCGCGACCATCGGCGTTTCCATGCCGATGAACCACTGCTCCGTTGCACGGACGATGACCGGGTTGTGGCAGCGCCAGCAGTGCGGGTAGGAGTGCTCGATGCTGGCGGCGGAGAGCAGCGCGCCGTGCTCGCGCAGGAGCTCGATGATGACAGGGTTGGACTTGAAGACGGTGAGGTCGTCGTAGACCTGCGTGGTGTGGTTCGAGTACTTATCGGCGGTGTGGCGCTGCTTGCCGGCATTGTCGACGTACTGGATCTCTGGGAGTTCGTAGCGCTTGCCGGTGTAGAAGTCGTCGACTCCATGGGCGGGCGAGGTGTGGACCGCGCCGGTGCCTTGCTCGGCCGTGACATAAGGCGCGAGGACGCCCAGGATCTCGCGATCGAGGAAGGGGTGGTGGAAGGTGGCGTGTTCGAGGTGCTCGCCGGTGAAGACGGCGACGATGTCGGCCTGGGATGCGGGTTCGGATGGGTTGGCCGCGCTCATCAGGTTGCAGCGAACGATGACCTCTGACAGAAGCGCCTGGGCGACGATGTAGGTGGCGTTTGGCGTGGCGAGGGCGACGTACTCCATGCCGGGGTTGAAGGCGATGGCTTGGGATGCCGGAAGGGTCCAGGGGGTGGTGGTCCAGATGATGGCGTAGACATCTGTGGCAGACCCACCCATCGCATGATACAAAGGCGCGATGGATGGGGCACCCAAACCTTGACCCGGATTTGGGGCGCTCGTCAGCTTGTAGCGGACGTAGACGCTGGGGCTGGTGTGCTGCTCGTACTCCACCTCGGCCTCGGCGAGGGCGGTCTTGTCGTGGATGCACCAGTAGACCGGTTTGAGGCCCTTGTAGACGAACTCCTTCTCGAAGAACTCGTAGAAGGTCTCGAGGATGCTGGCCTCGTAGGCGAAGGACATCGTCAGGTAGGGGTCGTTCCAGCGGCCAAAGATGCCGAGGCGCTCGAACTGGGACTTCTGCAGGTCGACGTACTTCTGCGCGTACTCGCGGCAGGCGCGGCGGACGGAGATGGCTGGCATGTCGAGCTTCTTGCGGCCGAGTTGCTCATCGACCTTGATCTCGATGGGCAGGCCGTGGCAGTCCCAGCCAGGGACGTAAGGGGAGTCGAAGCCGGCCATGGTCTTGGTCTTGACGACGAAGTCCTTGATGCACTTGTTCAGGGCGTGGCCCAGGTGGATGGCCCCGTTGGCGTAGGGCGGTCCGTCGTGCAGGACGTACTTGGCCTCACCTTTGCGGGCGGCGCGAATCTGGCCGTAGAGGTCCGCCTGCTGCCACGCGGCGAGGCGCACGGGCTCGTTCTGCGGCAGATTCGCCTTCATGGGGAAGGTGGTCTGCGGGAGGTTCAGGGTAGACTTTAGACCTTTTGGCTGGTCATGATTCGGGGTTACTTCCGGCATCGATTCCTCTGCATTTAAGGCAGCAAGACAGAGCTGCGGTCAAACGTCTATTGTATCCGGGATGAAGATGTCGAATCGCTTCAAGGCGAGGGCGAGAGATTGCATGTGATGGACGGAGTTAAAGATATTTAACGCCGAAATGATTTCGGCGTACCTGACAGGCTTCACGTGCGTCAAACCTAGAGGCAGACGTGTGTGAAAGTTTGTAGAATGACATCAGGCCAGTGTTTTATTTGCCTGGAGTCATCCGGCGGAAGACCGGGAACGTACAGGCAAGAGTGGTATCGGGCGCGATGGACGCGTACCGCTGCGGCTCGAAGTGGAGCGATAAGGTTTTGCGACGAGGGTCGCAGACCCTGAAGTCGCCGAGGCGAAACTTTTTATGGCCAATTCGTTGATGATTGCCCCCGAGACTGAACCGAGCGAAGAAGTCGTCTCAGTTCCACGTCGGGACGTGGAACTGCATATTGACGGCAAGGATCTACTGGGCCCGGAACAGGGTATCTTTGCGTCGCTGAAGAACAGCATCTACGACGTCTTTTTTCCGAAGAAGCTGCCGCCGCTGGTGCTGGAGTCGAAGCCGGTTGCGGTGGTGGACCGGATGGCGGTCAAGCGCGACCCAACCTCCACGGCGATCGCGATTGTGATCCACGCTGTGATCATTGGGTTGATCCTCTGGGTCGTCGGGCGCAAGATCGTCCAGATTACGGCTCCCAAACAGCTGAACGTTGTGTCACTGGAGACTCCGGTTCGCCCCCCTGCCCCGGTGAAGACCATACGGATGGGTGGCGGCGGCGGACAGAAGGGCCCAGCTCCGGTAAGCAAGGGAAGTCCGCCGAAGTTCAGCCCGGTGCAGATTACGCCGCCGATAGCGCCTCCGAAGATTGAGCCAAAGCTGGCGGTTGCGCCGACGATCGATGTCGATCCGCACCTGAAGATGCAGACGGATATGCCGAACATCGGGATGGCAAACGCGCCTAAGGTCGGCGTTTCGATGGGCAACGGCAATGGCTCGGGACTGGGTTCCGGGAACGGAAATGGCATGGGGCCGGGATCTGGCGGAAACACGGGCGGCGGCATCCGGCAGATTGGCGGAAGCGTGAGCGCACCTAAGGTTGTCTCCCAGGTCGATGCCGAGTTTACCGAAGAGGCGCGCAAGGCGAAGTACATGGGTGTGGCGATCGTCGATGTGGTCGTCGATGAGAGAGGCATGCCGATCCGGGTGCGCGTGGTCAGTGATCCTGGCATGGGACTTGGCGACAAGGCGAAGGAGGCGGTGCAGCAGTTCCGCTTCAAGCCGGGTATGGACAATGGCAAGCCGGTAAAGACGGAAGTGCAGATCCAGGTGGACTTCCACATCTACTGATTTTGCTGGGGAGTGCAGAAAAGCCCGCTCGGTTGAGCGGGCTTTTTGTTTGTGGCGGTCCGAAAACGTAAGGTAGATCCTCCTCTGGGTGCGGACGAACCCTATACCGCTACAGCCGCGTTGATCTCAGCGAAGGTGAGGTGTTCTGCCGGGCTGCCGGTGGCGAGTCTCCAGTTCTCGAAGAGCTTCCCGTAGCTGTCGGTGATGCAGGTCTTGGGGTCGACCAGGAGGAGCTCCAGCATGCTGTCTATCCAGTCCGGCGGCCCTTCGAGCTCGGCGTAGTTGCCGATGGGGGTCTCGTCGACGACGAGGTGGCCAAGAGCGCCGTCGGAGCGTTCGGCGGCGAAGAGCGGCATCTGGGACCACTCGGTGCGGAACTTTTCGTAGCGGAAGACAGGCAGATAGCCGAGGCTGGAGAAGATCTCGGCCGTGGCCTCGCCGTCGTCGACGTGGGTCTCGGTCTCGATGCGGACCTTGAACCGCGCTGAGGCTAGGTCGCTGCTGGGGCGCTTGTGGGTGACGGTCCAGAGCGAGCCGTACTGGCGGATACGAAGGATCTGACGCTGTTCTCGGAGGGTCCGGGTGGGGGTGTCGTAGAGCGTATTGCGTTCAAAGGTTCGAGCGCTATCAAGGTGGAATCCGAGGGAGGGAAGCATGGACTGAAAGTCGGCGGGGTCGCTGACTGGGAACTTGAGTTCGATCTCAGGAGCCTGCATTCACAAAGTATACGGCGGATGGGGGATGGACTTTGCGCCGGATAAGATGTGGAGATGAATGGTTTGTGCAAAACCGAGCATTTATTTGCTCACGAGGGGGAGAACCGGGGCGGAATCGAGCGGGCAGCGGAGGTTTTGCGCGGTGGCGGGACGGTCGCTTTCCCGACGGAGACGGTCTACGGGCTGGGGGCGAACGCTCTTGATGCGACGGCCATTGCGAAGATCTTTACGGCGAAGGAGCGTCCGGAGTGGGATCCTCTGATTGTGCATGTAAGCGACCGCGAGATGATGGCTAGGGTGGCGGAAGTTCCAGAGGAGTTCTCGGCAAGGGTAGGGACGTTGATTGAGGCGTTCTGGCCCGGGCCTTTGACGCTGCTGTTGCCGAGGACGAGTGCGGTGCCGGATGCGGTGACAGCGGGTCGACCGCTGGTGGGGGTGAGGATGCCGGGGCATCCTGTGGCAATGGAGCTGATTCGGCTGGCTGGGGTGCCGGTGGCTGCTCCCAGTGCGAACCGGTTTGGCCGGACAAGTCCTACGACGGCAGGGCATGTGCTCGAAGATCTGGATGGCCGGATCGATGCGGTGCTGGATGGTGGAGCGACGCGCGTGGGGATCGAGTCTACTGTTCTCGATGTGCTGAAGACGCCGATGGTGGTTTATCGCCCTGGGGCGGTGACCGCCGCGATGATCTTCGATGCGACTGGGGTGGAAGTGGAGTTGTTTCGGGCGGCTGCTTCTGTTGACTCTGTGCCGGAGAGTCTGCCTTCGCCGGGAGTGGGGTTGCGGCACTATGCTCCGCGGGCGCGTCTGGTCTTGGTTTCGGTGGAGGCTTCCGGAGATGTGACCCATTCGCTGCACGCAGCGATTGAGCAAGCACAAGAAGCGGAAGAGAAGGTGGGAGTCATCCTGCCGGAGGAGTGGGACGCCTCGTATGCGGAGGAGACGTTCGTGTGCGGGGAGTGGGGCGATGACGATGCCTTCGCGCATCGGATCTTCGCGGGGTTAAGGTGGTTGGATTCGCGCGGGGTGGATGTGATTGTGTGTCCGGTGCCGAGTGGGGACGGGGTGGCGGTGGCGCTCCGGGACCGGTTGGAGAAGGCGGCTCGGAGGAAGTAGCGGCTAAACGGGAATCTGTTCTGGAGTTTGAGCGGCTGGGAGCAGCTCGGTGGCGGCGATTCCGGCGGCGATGAGTGCCGCGCCGGTTAAGGCTCGGGTGCCGAGGTGCTCCTTAAAGAAGAGCAGCGAGGTGAGCCAGGCGAAGACGGGTTCGAGCGAGAGGATGACCGCCGTGTGCGTCGGCGGCAGGTGCTTCTGCGCCCAGCTTTGGATGGTGAAGGCGGCGGCAGTGGCGATGATGCTGGTGACGCCAAGGGCAAGGATTAGGCGCGGCGTGAAGGTGGCATGGGGCTGCTCGCCGAGCGGGAGGGTGACGAGCATGATGAGCGCGGCAAAGCCTATTTGAAGTGTGGAGAGCTGCTGCAGTGACAAGCCGGGCGAAGTATGCGCAAGGGAGATAAGGTGTCCGGCGAAGGCGATGGCGCAGGCGAGGGTGAGCAGGTCGCCCAGGCCGATGGACGCGAAGAGGTGACGCCACTCTGTGCCGGGCGGAGTTGTGAGCAAGAGTAAGCCGCTGAAAGCGAGGACAGCTCCGATCGCGGCGGTCCAGCGCGGGGCATGGGAGCCGGCCGGGCGCAGCGCGGGGATCGCGGTGAAGAGCGGCACGAAGACCACGACCAGGCCAGTGATGAAGGCGGACTTCGCTGGCGTAGTGCGGGCGAGGCCGCTGGTCTGGAACTGGTATCCGGCGGCGAGGAGGATGCCGACGACAAGGCCGGAGACGACCGAACGCCGTGAGAGCTTGCGGAGATGGCGGTGATTCACTGCCGCGAGCACGACGAAGGCAAGCGTCATGCGGAGGAGATTGAAGAGAAGCGGGGTCGAGTCGGTAAGAGCGTCTTTGACGAGGACGAAGGTCGCTCCCCAGACGGCTACGGTGGCGAGCAGGAGTAGATGCGCGACGGTCGATGGCGTGAGTCGAAGCATGAAGGTGTTAAGTCAGCCTACATGGCTGCGCGATCGAGCGAGATGGCTGTCGTGGTCCAATCCCACCCATGCGAAGAGACCGCATGGATGGGGCACCCGGAGTGGACCCCCGGCGTCTAGTCTGCTCTGGCGATCTTGAGGAAGGCGGCGATGTGGTCATTGAGAAAGCTCGCATCGGCGGGGCTGGCGCCTGCACCTGCAGGATGGCCCCAGAGTGAAGGGATGGGCAGAAGCGTGACGTGGGGGATGAACTTCGACTCATACTGGGCGTCGGTGACGGGGAAGTAGAGATCGGTTGCGGATGGCATGTAGAGGACCGGAGCCTTGATGGAGGCGAGGGCTTTTTCTACGTCGCCGTTGAAGCCGGGAGTTGCGCCTACGTCGTTGCTCTCCCAGGTGCGCATCTGCAGGATAAGGTCGTTGGCGTCGGCTCCGTCGATGAAGTGGGTGCGGTACTTCTCGACGACTTGCTTGAAGGTGGTTCCGGCGGGTTCTTCGGTGCGCCATAGCTCCTGTCGCCACCACTCCTGCGAGAAGAGCCACGCGGTCCAGATGAGGTTGAAGGTCTCGATGCCCTTCTTTGGCTGGACGGTGTAATCGCCGTTGTTGAAGGTGGGGTCGGCGGTGATGGCGTCGATCTGGCTTTCCAGGCGGACAATGCCGTGGCCGTAGGTCTTCGCGGTGCCGGAGGTGGCGACGACGCGGTCCATGAAGGTGGGGTAGGAGACAGCCCACTGGAAGGCCTGCTGCGCTCCCATGGAGAATCCTATGACGGCCTTGAGGTGCTGCACGCCGAGCTCCGTGGTGAGGAGCTGGTGGACGGCTTCGACGTTATCGCGGATGGTGGTGACGGGGAAGCGGGGGCCGTGAAAGGGCTCGGGCGTATTGCTGGGCGAGGACGAGCGGCCGTTGCCAAAGAGTTCGCTCGTGATGAGGAACTGCTTTGTCGGGTCGAGTGCCTTGCCGGGGCCGATCAGCCAATCGTAGCCGTGCATCTCTGCCATGTAGTGCGACGGTAGGAGGATGGCGTTGTCCTTGGCGGCGTTGAGGTGGCCGTAGGTGCCATAGACGACGCGCGCCTCGGGCAGCACGACGCCGCTTTCGGTGCGGAATTCTTTGATGACGAAGGTGTGTTGGGTGGGTTCAGGCTGCGTGGTTTTCGTGTCTGCGGTCTGGGCGATTGCCGCAAAGGAGGAGAACGCAAGGCTAGCCGCCAGGAGGTGTTTCATTGTCCGCATGGTGTAGAGGGTATTACGGCAGCGAGGATTCTACGAAGGAAGGATCGGCTTGTTGCGGCTTGCCAAGGATTGCAGCGCGGTTTTGAACCGGGTGTTTGCCAGAGGGGCCGTTTCAAGCGGATGCTTGGGGGATGAGATCTTTCGGGCGTTTCTTTGTGGTGTTGAGCTTGTCGGCGTCGATGGTGGTTGGAGCGGGTTCAGCGCAGGCACCGCAGCGGCCTACGAGCACGCCGTATGCGGGCGATCTGTCGATCTTCGAATATCCAGAACGCGACAAGAAGCTGCAGATCGATCGTGTGATGGACCTGCTGGGGATCAGGCCGGGGAAGAGTGTGGTGGATATCGGCGCAGGTTCGGGATGGTTTACGGTGCGGGCGGCTCGGCGCGTCGCACCTGGAGGCACGGTGTACGCGGAGGACATCAATGCTGAAGCGATTAAGTACATCGATCAGCGTGCGCAGAAAGAAAAGCTGGGCAATGTGAAGACGGTGCTGGGGGCGCCGGATGAGCTGAAGCTGCCGCCGGGGAGCGTGGATGCAGCGCTGATGCTGAAGGTCTACCACGAGATCGCGCACCCTATCCCCGTGATGAAGGAGTTGCGGGCAGCGCTCCGGCCGGGGGCGAAGGTGGGGATCATCGACCGCAATGGGAGTGGAACGGACCACGGGTTGAACCTGGAGATTGTGGTGAGGGAGATGGGCGAGGCCGGGTATAGGCTGGAGGCGAAGTACGACTTCACTAAAGCCGATGGGCAGGATTATTTTCTGATCTTCGGGGTGAAGTGATTCCACTACTTCAACGGTGATAACTGGATGTTGCGGAAGTAGACCTCCGCACCCTCGGACTGGAAGAGGATCTTACCTTCGGTGGGGAAGGGATCGGTGCCTACGTTGGCGAGGACTCCGTTGACGTACTGGGTGATGTGATTGTCGTCGACGACGACTTCCAGGATGTTCCATTCGCCATAGGGCTTTTCGAGTTCGCCCTCAGTGTTGCGGAAGCCCACGACATTCTTCTGCGGGCCTTTGTGGATGTGGCCGATGTTGGTGGCGGCTCCTGTGGGGCCGGTCACGCGCTTGCCGTCTGGGCCGGTGAGGGCTGCGCCGTCGGTCAGCCAGAAGTCGCCGGTCTCGCCTTCCTTGATCTGGAACTCGATGGAGCGGGGCCAGACCTTGTCTTCGCCCTGGATGTTGTAGAGGATGCCGCTGTCACGCGCCTGTCCCTTGCGCTCGCCGAAGGTACCGGTGCCCCATTTGAACTCGGCGCGGAGATAGAAGCGGTGGAAGGACTGCTTGGTGATGATGTATCCCATCTCGTGTCCGGAGACATGGATGACTTTGTTCTCCACCTTGAAGACGTGGGTGGGGTCGGAGTTCAAGCCACGGCCCTTGATGAAGGTGTCGAATTTTGAGAGGTCTTTGCCATCGAAGAGAACGATGGGAGCTTGGCGCGGCGGCAGCGTGTACTCCGGGGTGGTCTGAGCGATGACCGGAAGACCGGACAGCAACAGGGCTAGGAGTACGGTCTGCAGTGGGCGGATACGTTTCGATGCGAGCACTTTGCGTTTCTCCGTCTGACTGGATCAGTTTAGGGCGAATCGGAGGATTTCCCAAGTCGCTGAAGCGTTTGTCCTCAGGGTTCGGGGCAAGGGGCGCTGGACACTTCCGTGTCCCATCCCGTACCTTTTCTACCGAAGCGAGATAACGAAACCATCCCGCACCGACTTCGAGGGAGTTACCGATGCCAGACCGTAGAGCCTTTCTTCAATCCGCTGCAAAGACGACCATGCTTGCCGCCGCGGCGGGCCGCCTTCACCCGCTTCTCGCGCAGGCCCCGGCGGTTGCGCCACGCTCCGCAAACGACCAGATCAACCTGGCGTTGATCGGCGCGGGCATCCAGGGACAGTTCGACACCAGCGTCGCCATCACCGTTCCGGGTGTGAAGCTGGTCGCCGTGGCCGATTGCTACGACGGCCGTCTGACCCATGCGAAGGAGCTGTGGGGCAATGACGTCTTCACGACTCGCGACTATCGCGAGATTCTGAAGCGCCCCGATGTCGACGCGGTACTGATCGCCACGCCCGACCACTGGCATAAGCAGGCCGCCGTGGACAGCATGAAGGCGGGCAAGGATGTCTACCTCGAAAAGCCGATGATCCATCTCTACTCGGATGGGCCGGAGATCATCGATGCAGCGAAGTCGACCAACCGTATTCTTCAGGTGGGCAGCCAGCGCGTCAGCTCCGTGGTCTACGCGAAGGCGAAGGAGCTGCTGGCTTCGGGCGCTATCGGCAAGCTGAACATGGTGCAGGCGCGGTGGGATCGGAACTCGTCGATCGGCGCTTGGAACTACTCCGTGCCGCTCGATGCTTCGACCGAGACCTGCGACTGGCCGCGCTTCCTCGGTACCGCGCCGAAGATTCCGTGGAGCGGCGAGCGGTTCTTCCAGTGGCGCAAGTGGAAGGATTATGGTTCGGGCGTGGCGGGAGATTTGTTCGTTCACCTCTTCAGCGGGACGCACTTCATCACTGGATCGCATGGACCGACGCGCGCGATGGCGACGGGAGGTCTGCGGTACTGGAAGGATGGCCGCGACGCGAACGACGTGCTGCTCGCGCTGTTCGACTATCCCGAGGGCTTCAACCTGAGCCTGCGCGTGAACTTCGTCGATGGTGGCGAAGAGAGCGAAGGCTTCCTGTTCACGGGATCGGAAGGACAGATGGAGATCTCCGGGCGCACGGTTACGGTCACTCGGGTTCCTCCATCGAAGGAGCCCGGATATACCGTATCCACGTTCGCGGACGCGCAGCAGAAGGCGTACATCGAGCAGTACCGCAAGAAGTATCCCGTGGTCCATCCCGAGGAGACACCGCGCGATGTGGAGGCCTTTACCGCGCCGCAGGGATATCTCGACAGCTACGACCACTTCTCGAACTTCTTCAAGTCAGTACGCAGCCGGCAGGTTCCTGTGGAAGATGCGACGTTCGGCTTCCGCGCGGCGGGAGCGGCGTTGCTCGGGAACCTGAGCTTCGAGAAGGACAGCATCATTCACTGGAATCCGGAGACGATGAAGATCGTTTAGGGAAGTCCATGGCTGGAGAAGCAGATCCTCCGAGGGGCGAATCGCGGTGAGGCGTGCGATTCGCCCCTCGAAGGAGGACAAGTTTTTTGAGTAATGGAGAGGGCTATGAAGATTGCATCTTGCTTTATGACCGCGGCGATTGCCACGCTGGCTTTGGGCGCGGCTTCGGCTTACGCGCAGGATCCGGCACACGCGACGGAGCGCCGGATGGCGGACCCCGGCCTTGGGCCTGATGGCAAGCCGAGAACCACCTTCCTCGCGCACCGGCTGGGTTCGGACCACGCCGAGGGCATCTCGGTGATCGACATGAACGGCGACGGCTTTGTCGACCTGTTGAGCGGGGGCTACTGGTACGAGAACCCCGGCGCGAACGGCGGCGAGTGGAAGCGGCACCAGTTCCGCCAGGTGGGCACGCACAATGAGTTCGTCAACGACTGCGGCGAGTGGGTGGTGGATGTGGACCACGACGGCCTGCCCGACCTCGTGACGACGGGATGGATCTCGAATGGCCTGTGGTGGTTCAAGAACCCCGGCCCGAAGGCGACCGCTGCTGGAGCGCAGTGGGTGGGAGCGAAGATCACCGACACCTACGACACCGAGGGTGGCGCGTTTGCCGACATCAACGGTGACGGCAAGCCCGACCTCGCGCTGGCGCACTACGATCACTCCGGCGTGATCTGGGTCGATTTCTCCAAGGCGACGCCGAAGGTACACAAGGCGGGCGGATCGAACGAGGACGGCCACGGTATCGGCATTGCGGACATCAACGGCGACGGCAAGGCGGACATTCTGACGCCGCATGGATGGTTCGAGCAGATCGACGCGGACAACGACAAGTGGAAGTGGCACGGCGACTGGGACCTCGGCGATAGCGGCTTCCCGGTGCTTGGTTACGACGTGAACCACGATGGCAAGCTGGACCTCATCTACGGGCAGGGACATGGGTACGGGCTCTACTGGCTGGAGCAGGCGGGGACGCCGTCTGCACCGAAGTGGATTCGGCACGTGATCGACGAGTCGTTCTCGCAGTCGCACGCTGTGGCGCTGGTCGACATCGACGGCGACGGAGTTCCGGAGCTGATCACGGGCAAGCGGTATCGCGGCCACGGTGGCGGCGATCCGGGATCGTACGATCCGAACGTCGTGTATGCGTACCGTCTGCCGGGCGCGGAGCAGTTGACGAAGGCCAAGACCCATGCGGGCGAGACGATGAAGTCGCCCGATGAGAAGTGGCCCGCGACGATGGTCGCCTCGGCATGGGAAGCGGACCCGCGGTTCGAGCGCGAGACGCTCTCGCTGAACGGGACAGCGACCATCGGCACGCAGATCGTCTGGGGCGACTTCGACCACGATGGCGACATCGACCTCGCCACGGCCGGGAAGCTGGGCGTGCATGTGCTCGAGAACCTGAAGGTGGTGAAGGTGCCCGGCGATGTTCGCGAGTCGACTCTAGAGCTGAATAAGCAGTGGCCGTTCCCGGGCGAAGGGAAGGAAGTGCCGCAGGAAGACAAGCCTAAGGATTAGGCGGCTTCGGCAAGAAAAAACTCCCCGCTTCGGCGGGGAGTTTTTGTTTTGCTTGTTGAATTGGATGGAGAGTCAGGCTTCCCATGCTGGGACTGAAGATTCGTTCCAGTGAAGCGCAGAGATCTTCGGATTGTGAAACTCAAGCTCTCGACCGTTTGACAGTGTCCCATCCACCAGGGCGTCCATGTCAGCAAGCGTCGTGCGGTGGTTCACGATTGCGGCGCGGATTGCAAGTTTTCCTCCAACCATGGTCGTGGATGGCGCAATCCTTCCCGCCTCCTGCAGACGGATGACGAGTTCGCGGTTGAGCCGGTTCGCATCTTGCTCTGTCCGTGACGGACCCTCTGTGATGTCCATTGCGGCAAAGCGATACCGGAAACAGACGATGTTCAACTCGACCGGCGCCAGCAGTTCCAACTCCGGCGTATTGGTAATCCGCGCGGCGAGAGCCCGAGCAAGGCTGCATGTGTTCTGGATCACTGAACCGAGACTATCCGCGCCGTAGACCTTCAACGTGATCCACACCTTCAGGGCGCGAAAGCTTCTCGAAAGCTCAGGGCCCAGATCGCAGGGCCATGGTGAGCCGGCGGATAGACCACGATCTTCGCGGGCCAGGTAGTTTGGAGCCGATGCAAAAGCCTGCTGATGGAGCGTCGCATCCCGTACAAGCAGGAAGCCGGCGTCGTATGGAACCTGTGTCCACTTATGGAAGTCGAAGGCAAGCGTATCGGCACGTTCGATCCCTTTCAATCTCGGAGCCAGATCGGGTGCCAACATGGCGAGAGCCCCGAGAGCGCCGTCTACGTGGAACCACAGATCTTCCTGTTCGCAGAACTCGGCGATACCGTTGAGATCGTCGATCGCACCGAGATCGACTGTTCCCGCAGATCCAACTACAAGGAAAGGCGTGAAGCCCTGGCGCCAGTCTTCGTGTACCGCTTGCGCGAGAAGTGTCAGGTCGATGCGGCCCTGCGCGTCGGTTGCGATGAGGCGCAGCGTGTCACTGCCAAGACCAGCAAGATCAAGCGCTTTGGCCACGCTGCCGTGCACTGCGGTAGAGGCGTAGGCCCTGAGCGGTCTCGATACAGCCATTGTTCCAGTGCGGCGAACGCCGACACCCAGGCGAGCATCGCGGGCGATCACGATCGCAACGAAATTGGCCATCGACGTTCCGGTCAGAAAGATGCCGCTCGCCCCTGCCGGAAAACCGAAGAGATCTTGCATCCAGCGCGTGACCTGCCGCTCGACATCAAGAGGAATCTGATCACGGCCACCCACGTTTGCATTGAGCCCAGCGGTCAGCATGCCCGCCAGCATGCCGATCTGCGAACCTCCGCCCTGTACCCAACCCAGAAAGCCGGGATGTGTGTTGGCGGCGGTGAACGGCACGATGGTCTCCATGAACTGTTGATGAACTTCAGCGAGGCTTGTGCCACTCGAAGGCATTCCAGCTTGAAAAGACGCCCGGACTGTCTCCGGAATCGGTTGCCAGACGGGACGATCCCGGATGGCCTCCGAGTAGTCCAGCATCTGGTCCAGCATGAGGTGTGCCTGTTGGCGCAGCGCCTCAGCCTCTGACGGCGACGCCGCGTCAAGCGTTTTTTTCCCAAACTCGAGTTGTGTTGACGGCCGGGCCGAGCGCTCTAATTCAACCATCGAAATCCTTGCCTGCAGCAGACGGTGCCTAACTGAAAGGCAATTTGGATACCATCTGTTGGCAGCAAAAGGTGCGGGAACGCTGCAGAACGGGGGGACTTCGTCTAAAAACTCTCATAATGTGCTCATTCTTGGCAGCGACGGAGAGGCGAAGTACCGCAGGAAGACAAGCCTAAGGATGATGTGGCTTCGGCGAAAAAACTCCCCGCAATCGGATGCGAGTATTTTGTTTGTTGGGAGTCTCTGATAACACGACACTTTGAGTGAAAGGAAAGTTTTTAGCTTAGCATTGCCCAGAGTGTCCTTGAACTGCATAATTCCAACATGGTCACGCAGGTGCTAATGGCGAGATTGTGGCGTGTAGGACGTACAGTCATCGCCGTTTTGCTGGCCGGGTACGGCCTGCTTTTTCTGTCGGCTCGCATCCATGAAACTATCGTCCGTTCACGATCCGAGGCCATCTACAAAGAGTTCCTGAAGCTTCAGCCCGGACGAACTACGAAGTCGGATATCGAACGCCTCCTTAAGCAGGCGGGTTGTCAGGTCCCAGATGTCCACTGTGGGGGCGGCAAATGCGAGTACACAATAGGCAATGCATGGAGCGTATCAAGGTTTTTCACAATTTTTCCATTCGCTCATGATCACCAACCTACCTACGAACTCATACTTAGAACGAGGGGTGATCTGCTATTGGACGCCTCATTTACTGTAGGGATTCTCGTCCCAAAGGGGTTCGGCACACGCGAAGAGCGGAAATGGCTCAGTGACCCAAACTATGTTCCGTACTCCTCCGGTCAGTACATGCTCTTTGGCCGTGCATTGCTCGTGACTGTTCTGCCGGATACCCAACCTAAAGCGAATCCGGACTATCGAATATGGGGGCCGTCCGGCTGCACGAATTGTCTGGCAATCTGGGTAAGTGCTCTCCCGAGCTTAGAGCCCGCGAAGCGGCAGCAGATATTTCAAATAGGCTTCGACTGCATGACGCGATGGTCGGTATGTACGGACAGAGAGGACATCATGCCCGCAGCCGGAAGAGAAAGAGCCAAAGAGCTTGCGATCGAGGGGACTGAATAGCAAGATTGAGCACGAAAAACGGCATTTTGAGAGATATCGGATTCAAGTTGTCTCTGACAGTTCTTGTGGCAAATTCAGGATTACTGCGTGTGAAGCTACGAAAGGGAAGGAAAACGCAGATTCCCTTCGGGAATGACAAACTAGGTGGGGGAGAGTGTGACAGTTGCGGCGGAAACGGCGAGCAATGCCAGGAACAGCGGTCGAAATGGGCCGGAGAAACGTCACGACTGACGAAGACGATGGAATGACGTGCGAACATCGAACGCGCTCGTGATAGCCTAGAGGTGTCGGTTGAACAGATTGGTTTTTGCAATGGCTGTACGGTAATGCCCAATTAGTCCGAGCGTCAATTCAGCATCAAGAAGGAATCAAAATGGAACAGGGAACAGTGAAGTGGTTTAACGACGCGAAGGGCTTTGGGTTTATCAGCAGGCAGAACGGCGAGGATGTGTTCGCACACTACTCGGCGATCACCTCGAGCGGCTTCAAGAGCCTCACCGAAGGTCAGGCTGTACAGTTCAACGTGGTCAAGGGACCCAAGGGCTGGCAGGCTGCGGACATCCAGCCTCTCTAAGCTTCAAAGCATCACTCGACAAAAGGACGGCCTTGGGCCGTCCTTTTTCGTTTTTGTGAGTGTCTGATCCCGTCGATTTGCAGCTCTCCATAGACAGAGGTCATTCATCGTTTTTTCACCGGCGATGCACAGCCGTTGTCTTGACAAAGTCCGAGATTAGACAGAATCTAAATACGGTGATGGACACAGAATCAATCCGCGAGAGCCTGGAGAACACGGGACTGAGGTTCACTCCGCAGCGCCATTGCGTGATGGCGTTCCTAATGGAGTACCCCGGACATCCCACGGCGGCGGAGATCTTCGAGGCGGTGAATCGCCTCGATCCACGGCTGTCGCGGGCCACCACTTATAACAATTTGAGGGATCTCGTGCAGGCGGGGCTGGTGCGCGAGGTGGCGGTCGAAGGCCGTGCTGCGCGCTTCGATGCCAAGGGCGTGCGACATCATCACTTCATCTGCGACCAGTGTGGCAATGTCGAGGACGTGGAGTGGTACGAGGTGCCGAAGCCGGCATTGAGTTCGCTGGGTAAGCGCACGCTGCGCGAGTGCGAGTTGATTGTGCGCGGACTCTGTGCGAAGTGCACTCCCGCGAAGAGCCGCGGCAAGGTGAGCGCGGACTGATTGAGTTTGGATTTTTCGGGATGAGTCCGGCGACGGAAGCGTCCTTTGACAGAAACGCATTACAGCAGCGGGGAGTCAGTCCCCGGCAAGAAGGAGCGAACCTTGTCAGAAGAGATGAAATGCCCGGTACCCCACGGCGGCGGCCACTCCGCCACGGCCACAGAGACAGAGTCGCCGATGCATGGCGCTGTCACTCACAACTCGCGCAAGATTACGCGCAACATGGAGTGGTGGCCTGACCGCCTTGATCTCGCGATCCTTCACCAGAACACCAAGCTTGCCGATCCCATGGGCGCGGAGTTCGACTACGCGGAAGAGTTCAAGACGCTCGATCTCGATGCGGTCGTCAAGGACCTGCATGCGTTGATGACGGACTCGCAGAGCTGGTGGCCCGCGGACTACGGCCACTACGGCCCTTTCTTTATCCGCATGGCCTGGCATAGCGCGGGCACGTACCGGACCTACGACGGCCGCGGCGGCGCGGGCATGGGCACGCAGCGCTTCGCTCCGCTGAACAGTTGGCCGGACAACGTGAGTCTGGACAAGGCACGGCGTCTGCTTTGGCCGATCAAGCAGAAGTACGGCAAGAAGATCTCCTGGGCCGACCTGATGATCCTGACCGGCAACGTAGCGCTTGAGTCCATGGGCTTCAAGACCTTCGGCTTCGCCGGTGGCCGCGCCGATGTCTGGGTGCCGCAGGAAGACATCTTCTGGGGCTCCGAACACACGTGGCTGGGCAGCGATCGCTACCAGGGCAAGCGCGAACTGGATAATCCACTGGCCGCAGTGCAGATGGGCCTGATCTACGTGAACCCGGAAGGCCCGGATGGCAAGCCCGATCCGCTCGGCTCGGCGCACGACATTCGCGAGACCTTCGGCCGCATGGCGATGAACGACGAAGAGACGTTCGCGCTGATCGCCGGTGGTCACACCTTCGGCAAGGGGCATGGAGCGTACGATCCCGGTCCGAACGTCGGCCCCGAACCAGAGGGCGCGCCGATCGAGCAGCAGGGTTTTGGCTGGAAGAACTCCAAGGGCAAGGGACACTCTGAAGACACCATCTCGAGCGGTCTTGAAGGCGCCTGGACGTCGCAGCCGATCAAGTGGGATAGCGAGTACCTCGACAACCTTTACAACTTTGACTGGGCGCTGAAGAAGGGCCCCGGCGGCGGATGGCAGTGGTACGCCACGGCTGAAGAGGCCAACATTCCGGACGCGCACATTGAGGGCAAGAAGCACCTTCCGATGATGTTCACCTCGGACCTTGCGCTGAAGTTCGATCCCGAGTACGAGAAGATCGGCAGGCGCTTCCAGGCGAATCCGGAGCAGTTCGCCGACGCCTTCGCGCGGGCGTGGTTCAAGCTGACGCACCGCGATATGGGCCCGATCGTTCGTTACCTTGGGCCGCTGGTTCCCAAGGAGACGCTGCTCTGGCAGGACCCGATCCCGGCGGTCAACTACACAGTGATCGGCGATGCGGAGATTGCTGAGTTGAAGGCGAAGATCCTTTCGTCCGGTCTGACGACCTCACAGCTCGTCTCGACGGCGTGGGCTTCCGCGGCTTCCTTCCGTGGCTCGGACAAGCGTGGCGGAGCCAACGGTGCTCGCATTCGTCTGGAGCCACAGAAGAACTGGGAGGTGAATCAGCCTCAGGTTCTGGCGAAGGTACTCACGACTCTTGAGGGCATCCAGGCAGAGTTCAACGCGACGGGCAAAACGGTCTCACTGGCTGACCTGATCGTGTTGGGCGGTACTGCGGCGGTCGAGGATGCGGCGAAGAAGGCCGGACACGATGTAAAGGTTCCCTTCACGCCGGGCCGCGCTGACACGACGCAGGAACTGACCGATGTTCACTCGTTTGCTCCCCTGGAGCAGACGGCGGACGGCTTCCGCAACTACCTCCGCCTTGGACACAAGGAGCGGGCAGAGGCTCTGCTGGTCGACCGCGCGCAACTGCTTACGCTGACTGCTCCGGAGATGACGGTGCTTGTGGGCGGGCTGCGTGTGCTCGGTGCAAACTACCGGCAGTCGAAGGACGGTGTCTTCACAGACAAGCCAGGTACGCTGACCAACGACTTCTTCGTGAACCTGCTGGATATGGGCACGGAGTGGAAGGCTTCTTCTACTTCGGAGGGCTTGTTCGAGGGGCTTGATCGCTCGACCGGAGAGGTCAAGTGGACCGCAACGCGCGTCGACCTGATCTTCGGATCGAACTCGCAGCTTCGCGCGCTCTCTGAGGTTTATGCGGCGTCCGATGCGAAGGAGACGTTCGTGAAGGACTTCGTAGCAGCGTGGAACAAGGTAATGAACCTTGATCGGTTCGATCTGGTCTAAAGGCACGATTGAATTGCAGAAAAAGAAGGAGGCCAGGTAACTGGCCTCCTTCTTTTTTTGTGGAAAGGTGGAAGACCCTAACGATAGTGGATGCGCATGAGGTCCTGACACTGGGCCGCGTTGTTCGTCAGGGTTTTAGTGAAGTTCCACTCGTAAAAATCGGCGCAGGCGTGGGCGATCGGCTCTAGGTCCACTTCCTGGCCAGAGATGAGGCCTAGCCGGCTGTTGATGCCGGCATCGCGGGGCAGTACCGCATATTCGATCTTGTGTTCCTGCAGGTATGTCGCTACCTGGCGGCGAAAGAGGTAGGCGCTGTACGACGTGTCGGTTAGACCGCCGAGATCGACCACCGTTCCCGTGAAGACGTACCCGATCCTGCCAATGTCGAAGATGGCGATTGTCTCCTGAGGAAAGTGGGCGTTCAGATATGGGGCCATCACTCCGTGGCTCGTTTCAATGTGCTGGATCCCGTAGCTAAGACCCAACCGCCACATCCTTAGGGAGAAGGTGGCAAAGACGATCAAGCACCCGTAAGCCAGCCATGTGGCCGGACTCCGGCCAAGCCGAACGATACTTATCGCGAAGTAGATGCCGCGCGTAGCCAGAGGAAGCAGCAGGAGCAGGATAAAGGGTTGATAGCGGCCGCCGTGGCCCATGCTCGGCAGCATGATCACGTACAGGAAAGAGTGGATGATCCCCCACATGCAAAAGATCAACGTCAGGGAGCAGCGGTCTTTGAAGAGAGAGACTAGGCCAAGCAGGCAGAGAAGAGGAACAATCTTGGTCAGAAGAATCATGATCAGCCGGGGCTTCCAGGCCCACACATCTGCCGGCTGCATGTAGACGGAAGTGATGATCCTTTGCTGCCATTCGAGAAGGAGGTGCAAGCGGGTGCTTAGGTCGATGTGTGACGTTCCGAAGTAGAGGAACTGCCGCCCTTTGAGTGTCAGCGGAAGCAGGGAACCAGAGGTTCTCAGATTGACCGCGAAGGGGATTGCGGCGAGCGGCAGCGCAAGGGCGGCGGCAGTCCAGAGTTCACGCGGTTTGCGGCCGGCTCTCAAGGGAGTGAGAAACTCAAGCAGAAAGATGACGACGAGAAGAACGCAGCCTTCGGGGCGTGTCATCCCAAGCAGTCCTAACGCAAGACCTGCGAGTGCCGCGCTTCTTACAGGATGCTCGCCGCGCAAGAACCATGCTGAGATAGACAGCAAGGAGAGAGCGACGAACAGGAGGTGCTCCATGCCCGTGAAGCCCAGCCAGACGAAGTTGCCGTCAGCCAGAGGAGCGACTGCCCACAACACAGCGAGCCCTCGTGTCATGCCATCGCGGATTGCCAGACGAAGCATAGAGAGACAGATTGCGAGCAGGCAGGCCAAGTTTACCGCGAGACAGTAAATGACCGGATTTACGTGAGGCAAGATCTTATAGTTGGTGCCCAGCAAAAGCGTCCAGAGCAGGCTGGTGGAACCCGAAGACCGCTGATGCGGCGAATAACCCAGCGAGCCGAAATTCGCAAAGTTGCGACCGATTGTCTGATGTATCCAGGAATCGTCCAACGGAAATCCGAAGTGCTGCAGGAGCGCAGAGGCAAGGATACAGACCGCAACAAACACAGAGACGCAGACAAGAACAATAGACTGCCTTGAAATCGGGGCAATCCGTCCCACGCTTCCAGCATAATTTTTCATGGTTAGCGGTATCCTACGTCACGGCCCTTCGATTGGCAATGAAATAGCTGATGGCCGACGGCCGTTGGCGATTTACTGTGACAAACAGGTTTTGCAGCATATGCTTGGATTGTGAGGGACTTGGTTTGGCTCGAGATGCCGACTCAGCACTCTGCTCCCAGCGCTGACTCTGTCCGGCTTGAAACTTCAGATAGTTGGCCTGCAAAGTCGTAACACGAGAAGCCCGCATCTCACCCGCGTAAACCGGCAGGTTATGGCCAGAGCGCCGCAAGGAAACATGGAGTCCACTTTGCGCTCAGAACTCATCTTTCGTGCACGGGAAACGATCGACAACAAATATAAGCTCTGTCAGACGACTGCCAAGTCAACTCGGCTACTTCATATTGCGACGAAGAATACGACTGACACCATCAACGACGCGCTCACGCGGATCGCTGGGGACCATGTCTCTCAGATACTCACGAGCCCTGTTTTCGCCGTCATCCCACGATAAGATAACACTCCATGATGCGGCCACAAACGGGGGAGCATGGGTGTGTAACGATCTTCGATTCCGCGAACTGATTCGCGAGTTTGGCGTCCCCGATAAGATTTGAACTTGTGTTGTCGCCTTGAGAATCAGCAATCAATCACAGAATCAATGACAAGCAGTGGAATTCGGAGGGGGCTGAAAGGCACATTGGGAGCCATTTTTCGAAAGGAAAGTGCCCCGATTGTGCCCTCGTTATTGCTGGACGGCTTCTACCGATTCTAGGCGCAGAGGGTGTCCGAAATGGAGGCGTTATGCGCGGCGCAGGGACCACGGCGGAGACGAATGGCGCTGCGGCGACGGGAGCGGGGGCAGCGTTTGCATTGACTGGGGTCCCTGGCACGGGCGGCGGCGCGACTATAGCAGCGGCTGGCAATGCAGTCGTTGCAGATTCCGCAAGCACAGGCGTTGGAGGAATCGCAGGTAGAGTCTCCAGCACGGTACTATCTTGCGGAAGGCTGTCTGGCGGAGTCACCGGTACTATCTTCGGGGATTGCTCGACCGGAATGGAAAGGGTGTAGGCGACACTTTGAACCGGCTCTACAGAGGCGGCCTTTGCAGGAACCGATTCAACCGGCGCCGCCGGGAAACTGCTCCCCGTGGCCGCCAGCTTCTCATTGACAACCTCCAGGGATCGACGAAGCGTGGCGATCTTACGTTTGAGATCGGAGACGGCACGCTGATTTTCAAGAGATTGATTCTCGACCAACTCGCGGGTGTTAGACGCCCTGATCCACGCTGCAATGGCGACTACAGGTATTGCCAGAACTGCAAGCCCAACAAGCAGAAAGATGCCTTCCATGGATACGCCCGATCAGGGAAGAGGATTGCCTTCGATGGTAGAACGAGATGCGAGCAAAATCTTGCACGATTTATTTTCGGCTCATTTGAGTTGGTTAGAGCTTTGCTTCCCGATTCCTGAAGATCGACTGAAGGGGAGCGAGCATCGTAGCGGCAGGTCCATCAACTCCGTTTAGGATTGTGGGTGAATGCCCGTCACCTTCGAAAAGATTCTCGCCCTGGCACCCGATCAGGGATCGGTCGACGCTGCCCGCAAGCTGCTGAAGCCTGGCGGCTGGCCGAAGTTGGCGACAGATGACGGCGGTTTAGTGTGGGGCGAGTGCCAGGGCTCCGGTGCTACACCCTACCGGGTTGTCATCTCCGAAGCTGACGCGGGCTATAAGTGCAGTTGCCCGAGCCGGAAGTTTCCCTGCAAACACTCGCTGGCGCTGATGTGGCTACGGGCCGAGGGCAAGGTTCCTTTTGAGACCACCGAGGCGCCCGACTGGGTAAAGGAGTGGGTGTCGCGACGGCGCGGCCCCAGTTCAGGACCCACTTCAACCGACGGCGATGTGCCGAAGCCAAAGGTTTCACTATCGATTGCGGCGACGCCGGAAGCGGAGATCGAAGACCCGAAGGCTGAAGCTCGTGCGGCTGCGGCTCGAGAGCGGAACCGGCTGGAACGAGAGTCTTCGATTCGAGCGGGACTGGATGAACTGGACCTCTGGCTCGAAGACCAGGTCGAGCGCGGCATGGCAGCGTTCGTGGCGCAGAGCAGCGCAGCCTGCCGGACGATCGCACAGCGGATGGTGGATGCTAAAGCTCCGGGACTGGCGGGCCGCCTGGATGGACTGTCGGCGCGGCTGTTTTCATTGCCAGAGGCGCAGCGAGCGACTGCGGCCGTGGAAGAGTTAGGCCAACTCCACCTGATCGCCGAGGCGTACCGCCGGCAAGAGGAACTATCACCTGCGTTGAAGGCAGATGTGCGCCAGGCGGTTGGATGGACGATCTCCAGGGACGCCCTGCTGAACGATGCCGGGGCTGAGCGAGTCGAGGGTTCATGGCGAGTCGTTGCGGTCCTGAGTGAGGTTCAGCCGGACAAGCTGAGGCGGATCGAGACCTGGCTTTGGCTGGAGAGCAAGGCGAGGTTCGCGGTACTGCTGGACTTTGTCCCCGTTGCGACAGGCGCTGCCGCGAGCGGATACGCAGTGGGTGAGCGGCTGGAGGCCGAGCTGGTGTTTTACCCCTCAGCGGCCCCGATGCGGGCTCTGCTGGTGCGTTCATCCGGTTCCCAGTCATCGACAGACCGTCTCACTCTGCCGGAGGCGCGGATCGCCGACGCTTATGCAGCCTATGAAGCGGCCCTCAGCGTGCAGCCTTGGGCCGGAACGTGGCCGGTCAGTTTCCGCAATGCCACGGTGCGGCGATCGGGCAAGTCGATCTTCGTCTGCGATGCGGACGGAGCCTCGGACACTTTCACTCTGCGGCCTTCTCAGAGCGAGATGGCGGAGCCTTTGGCTGGACTGGAACGGATCGATGCTGTCGCGCTCTGGGACGGACGCTACTGCACTCTGTGCTGGGCAGAGACGCCGCTGGGAAGGTGGGTAGACGGATGACGGCGACGGAGCTTAAATCCAAGGTGCTACCAGCGCTGCTGGCCGGGACCGCACGGCAGCCTCTGCAGAAGATTGGAGATGCCAGTCCGCTTGCGCTTTTGAGTCTGACGGGCCAAGCCCTGCGTTTCGAGAGGCCGGTTGCCCCAACGCAGTTTTCGGTTGAAGCCAAGGCTCCTGACGACCGGAGAATCCTGCCGGACCGTATCCGGAAGCCGATGATCTGGCTGCTGCGAAACCGTCGCTCTACCGAAGATGTCGAGCTCGCCCTGGCATGGAGCTTTGCGCGGCTGAAGCTCCGTCCGCATCCGTTCGATCTGCCGCGTATGAGCGGCTTTGTGAAGGCGCATGCGGAGCATTTGGGAGCTACTGCCGAGGTGTGGGCTTCGGGTGAAGGCGCGGCAGAGCAACATCGGTTAATTGACTTCTTTTCGACAACTGACCTGGATGAGACGAACTGGACCACGGCACCGCCAGCGCTTCGACAGACCTTCATCATGAATCTGCGCAGGAAGGACTCGGTTGCGGGACTTGAACTTGTCCGGTCCGTCTGGTCGCAGGAGGATGCAGAGATACGGTTGCGCCTGCTGGGAGCGCTGGCAGCGGAGTTGCAGCCGACCGACAAGGACTTTCTTGAGGGATTGCAGAAGGACCGTGCACCCCGCGTGCGCGACCTTGCGCGGCGCTTGCTCGGACGATTGCCGGGCGTAACCGGATGGCATCCGGCGCTCAGTGCCTGCATGGAGCGGATTGAGAAGATCGAGTCCGGCATCTTTCGGAAACACACGGTCCTCAAGCTGCAACTGCCAGCAACGGTGAAAGAGCATCAGGCGAAGGGATGGATTCGCGAGACCTTCGCGGAGGTCAGTTTCGAGGAGCTTGCCCGGGGACTGCAGATCTCCGAGACGGACCTCGTTGAAGCAGCCGCAAAGGACGAGGGCCTTCTGCTGGCGTTGGCCCTTTTGGCGACGGCCGACCGACGACTCGACTTGCTCGAGCAGATCGTCAAGCGGCTTCTGGATGCGTGGGAGCAGATGAGCCAGTGCGGCCCCATGCAGCTCGACACCATGACGTCCAGTGAATGTCTGCGATGGGCGGAGATACTCGTACAGCCCTACGGAGCCAAGCCGCCATTTCTCATTGCGGGCTGGAGTTGGATGCACCGTGCCCTTCGAGGCCCGGTGCCCGGTACCTTGATCGAAGCGGTCCTGCGCTCATCTGAGTGGCGGGATAAGTTGCAGGAGATGAAGGGGCCGGAGTGGATGGACCTTCTGGCCGCCTGCTGCCCGGGCGAGCTCAGGGCCAGACTTCGGGTTCTTTTGGAGATGATTGAGCCGGCACAGACCGTGAGTGCGTTGGCGTTGCTGGACATTCTGGATGCGATGGAGAAGGGTTGAGAGACATGATCGAGACAAACGAGAAGCTGCGACGCGGCGCTGAAGAGATCTACGCCGAAGAGCTTGAGGCTTTGACAAAAGGCGACGCGCGGCCGAGACCGGAGAACTGGAGGATGTCGCCACAGGCCGTCGTCACCTACGTGCTCGGGGGCAAGGCCACGGACGGGACGTTGATCTCGGCGAAGTACGTCGGCAACCGGCGCCTGATCGAGACTGCCGTGGCCACGCTTGCGACCGACCGCGCCTTACTTCTGCTGGGGCTGCCCGGCACGGCCAAGTCGTGGGTCTCGGAGCATCTTGCCGCAGCCATCTCCGGGTCGTCGCAGCGCATGATCCAGTGCACCGCCGGTACGGACGAGAACCAGATCCGCTATGGCTGGAACTACGCTTTGCTGCTGGCCAAGGGTCCCTCGCGTGAAGCGATGGTGAAGACCCCGTTGACGAGGGCGATGGAAGAGGGGACGATCCTGCGGCTGGAAGAGTTGACGCGCATGGGGTCGGATGTGCAGGACACGCTGATCACTATCCTGTCCGAGAAGACGCTCCCTGTGCCGGAGCTCGACACCGCCATCGATGCCCGGCGAGGCTTCAACGTCATCGCGACGGCGAACAACCGCGACAAGGGCGTCAACGATCTCTCCTCCGCTCTCAAGCGCCGCTTCAACGTAGTCGTACTGCCCTCTCCTGCGACGCTCGAAGAGGAGACAGGCATCGTGCTCAAACGAGTGCAGGAGATGGGGACCAACCTCAGCCTTCCTCCGATTCAGCCCGCCGACAAGGAGATGGTCCGCATCGTAACGCTCTTCCGGGAACTGCGCGAGGGCAAGACGCTGAACGGCAAGACCAAGCTGAAGACCTCCTCGGGTTCGCTTTCGACTGCGGAGGCAATCTCTGTGGGCGTGAGCGCCTGGGCATCAGCCGCACACTTTGGCGATGGCGTGATCGACGCCGAGAGCCTCGCGTCCAACCTGGTCGGCGCGGTGATCAAAGATCCGGTCCAGGACACGGTCGCGCTCGAAGAGTATCTCGAAGCGGTCGTGCGGACCCGCGACGGCTGGAGCGATCTCTACCGGGCGATCCGCGAGGTCCTTTAGTTCGATGGACCCACGAGTACATTTGCTCGGCATCCGGCATCATGGGCCTGGCTCGGCGGCGTTGCTGCGGCGTGCGCTCGAAGCGCTTAATCCCGAGTGCATCCTGATCGAGGGGCCGCCCGAAGGCGACGACCTCATCAGGTTTGTAGCCGATGAGGGGATGAAGCCACCGGTGGCCATGCTGCTCCACGCAGTCGATGACGCAAGCGCAGCGTTCTTCATGCCGTTTGCGGAGTTCTCTCCCGAGTGGGTGGCGATGCAGTGGGCGGTCGAACGCGGCCGCACCGCCAGCTTCTGCGACTGGCCCGCAGCGGTCTCTCTGGCAATCGCAAAGGAGACCGCCCGGCAAGAACGAATGCAAGATGCAGCGCCTGCCGAACGCGAACCGGACCCGCTCGACCAGATGGCCGAAGCTGCCGGCTACGGAGACGGCGAGGCGTTGTGGAACGCTCTGATCGAGCAGTACGGCGGTAGCGGAGAGCGGGCAATCGAGATCTTCGCAGCCATCGAAGCTGCGATGACCGAAGTCCGCTCCTTAGAAGTTTCCTCCGAGGAGTTTGCGCTGAAGCAGGCAAGACGCGAGGCCTTCATGCGGATGCGCATTCGCGACGCAATCAAGACTCAGAGCGGCCCAATTGCCGTGGTCTGCGGCGCATGGCATCTCAGCGGGCTTCGTGCGGTCACCACTGTCGCCGCCGACAAGGCACTGGTGAAGGACCTTCCTCGAATCAAGGTGCATGCCACGTGGGTTCCCTGGACTGACAGCCGCCTGAGCGCATCTTCAGGCTACGGAGCCGGGGTGATTTCGCCGGGCTGGTATCGCCATCTCTGGCAGCTGTATGGAACGCAGGAGATGCCGGCCATCGAAGAGTTCGCGGCCGTCTGGCAGTCCAAGACGGCGTTTCTGCTGCGCCAGGAAGGCCATGCCGCTCCTACCGCGTCGGCGATCGAAGCTGCCCGGCTTGCCCTCGGGCTGGCCGCTATGCGATCGCTCACCGTGCCCGGTCTGGCGGAGATGCGGGACGCATCGCTTGCGACCCTGTGCCACGGCGATACCATCGCGCTTCGATTGATCGAGCAGAAGCTCTACGTCGGCGAGCAAGTCGGGGAGATCGGCGACAACGTCCCGCAGATGCCGCTCGCCCGCGACCTCGCGCTCTGGCAGAAGAAGACACGGCTTAAGCCGGAGGACATCGATACCGAGGTGCGGCTCGACCTGCGTAGCGAAGTTGGGCTGCTGAAGTCGACCCTGCTGCACCGCCTGCTGTTGCTCAACGTCAAGTGGGGACGTCTGATCGATGCGGAGGCCGGACGCGGGACCTTCCGCGAGCTCTGGATGCTGCGCTGGGTGCCGGAGCTTTCGGTCGCCCTCGCTGAGGCGCTAATTTACGGCGTGACGATCGAGTCCGCCGCTGGCAATGCGACACGTGCCCAGGCCGAGGCCTCCACGTCAGTCGCTGAACTGGCGGCACTGATCCGCTCGGCCCTGGTCGCCGATCTACCCGACGCCGCATCGGACTGCATCGCTCAGCTTCAGGCCGTGGCGATGAAGGCAAGCGACCTGACCGACGTGATGGGAGCCGTATCTCCGTTGGTGCGCGTTCTGCGGTATGGATCGGCTCGCAAGCTGCCCGAAGAGGCCCTGCGTCACCTGATTGGGTCGTTAAGCGCGGAGGTGAACGCCGGTATCCGAATCGCGTCACACGCGCTCGACCAGGAGGCGGCCAGCGCAAGGCTCTCGGCGATGCGCGACTACGACGAAGCTCTAGGCCTCTTCGGCGATGAAGCGCTCTCGTCAGGCTGGCGAATCCAGCTCGGAAGCATGGTCGAGGATGAGCAGGCGACATCTGTCATCGCTGGCTTCAGCCTGCGCAGACTGCACGATCTTTACGCATGGGAGCCCACCGCCATCTCCGCTGCGTTCTCGTTCCAGATGAGCAACACGCCGCAGCTTGCTGGATCATTTCTGGAAGGCTTCCTCAGCGGCGGCTCTGAGGTCATCCTGCAGGACGAAGCCCTGCTCCGGCTCGTCGACGACTGGCTATGCCAGTTGAGCGAAGACGATTTCGTAGAGTCGCTCCCGTTGTTACGACGCAGCATGTCGGGGTTCGACGGAGTCTCGCGGCGGCGACTGATGGAGAAGGTAAAACAGGTGCGTGGCAAAGAACCCCAGAGCTCCGCAGCACTCGAACCAGAGCAGAATGCCAACTTCGCCACCGCCCTCCCACTTCTCTATAAGATTCTCGGCATCGAGATGGGAGGCGAGCGTTGAACGATCAAGAACGCACGCGGCGCTGGAAGCTCGCCCTAGGCGACGAAGACCAAGCCGGACTGTCCGAGAGCGATGTGAGGCTCAGCGCGGCGCTTTCAGCCCTCTACGGAAGCTCCTCGGCCAAAGGGCGCGGCGGCCTTGGCGCCTCCTCGCCTCGCGTCGCCCGCTGGCTCGGGGACATCCGCGAGTTCTTTCCAACTAGCGTCGTCCAGATCATCCAGAAGGACGCGTTTGAGCGGCTCAATCTAAAGTCGTTGATGCTGGAGCCAGAGTTTCTGGCTACGCTTGAGGCGGACATACATCTCGTCGCGGATCTGATCTCGCTGCGCGGTGCCATCCCCGAAAAGACCCGTGAGACCGCCCGCATGGTCGTGCGGAAGGTAGTGAACGAACTGCTCGCGCGGCTCGAACACAAGACGACGCAGACGCTGCGCGGAGCGCTGAATAAATCGCAGAGGACGCGCCGCCCCAGACATAGCGACATCGACTGGGGACGGACGATACAAGCCAATCTGCGCCACTACCAGCCGGAATCAGGCACAATCGTCGCGGAAACTCTGGTCGGCTATGCGCGGAAGACGAGGTCACGTGCGAATCTCGAACACGTCATGCTCTGCGTCGATCAGTCCGGGTCGATGGCGACCTCGGTGGTGTACTCCTCGATCTTCGCCGCGGTCATGGCCTCAGTGCCAGGGATCTCCACGCAGTTGGTCTGCTTCGACACGGCAATCTTCGATCTCACCGAAGAGCTCAGCGATCCCGTCGAAGTTCTCTTTGGCGTGCAGTTGGGCGGAGGCACGGACATCAACGCGGCTCTAGCTTACTGCGAACAAAAGATCGAACACCCAGCCAAGACCCACCTGATTCTGGTGACTGATCTCTACGAAGGCGGAGATGCCAAGTCGATGCTGGCCAGGGTGGCTGCCCTGAAGTTGTACGGGGTGAATGTAATCGTTCTGCTCTCACTCTCGGACGACGGGCACCCTAGCTTTCAGGCGCAACACGCGGAGATGATCGCTGCCATGGAGTGTCCTGTCTTCGCCTGTACGCCAGACCAGTTTCCGGACCTGATGGCAGCAGCGCTGACCCGTCAGGATATCTCTCAGTGGGCCGGAGCACTGGATATTGCGCTGATTCGCGGAACGTAATCTACGTCGAAGTGGTACCGGATGTCAGGCGGCGGGCCAGGAACTCTCCAGGCCCGCCAACCCTACTCCTCTTCTACCGCTCAAGCTCGCGGATGTACTCAATCACCGCTTCGCTCCAGCCGTCGATGTGGGCCCATGCTCCGTAGCCCACGCCGTTCCGGGCGCTGGCCACGTTGATCATGTATCCCTTGCCCTTCGGCGCGGGAACGCGATCGTGCGACTGCTCGTCTGTCACAACGACGATTCGATCAAAGTTCTCCTTGATGGAATCGAGCGCCGCTCCCAGCCGAGTCCCGCCATGCCGCAGACTGGACTCCATCGCATCCCGGAGCGCGAACCCGCGCCGTGCTGGAATCCGCTTCGTGTCGTCCGAGAAGGTATAGACGCTTACCTTCTCCGCGACCTCGCGCAGCAGCACCGCCAGTCCATACGCCGCATCCGTCCGCAACATCTCGGACCGACGCGACAACGGCGCTACCATCGACCCCGAGACGTCGACCAGGATGACAGTGTGGCCCGCCAGCCGCTCACGATCTGCGACTGCGCGGAACATCGCTCGCTCCAACTCTGTCTCCCACTGCGGCGCATAACGCGCAGCAGCCAGGAAGCGAAATGGAAGCACGCGCTCTGTCTTCATCGCATCCAGCGCTGAGACGACCAGCTCCTCGCTTACACCCGCATCCTTCATGTTCCGAAGGTTGCGCAGCAAAGCGAGAGCCCCGAGCTTGCGCTCGGCCAGCAGCCGCTCCCAGTGCATGCGCTTGTCGTCCTCGTGCTTCTTCCCTCCAGCCGAGAGTGCCACCTCCCAGGTGTCGGGGGTCGCGAGCTCGTTATCGACCAACCGCTTCCAGACTGCGGCCTGCTCGGCATCTCGAGGCTTCGCATGGCAGAGGAACAGCACGTCCCGCAGTCGAACCGCGCCTGCCCGATCGTACTTGGCCAGCGCATACTCGTCGAACTTCGGGAACGCAGCTGCGAGACCCTTCTTCACCTGTCCCGATAGCGGCGCACGTCCGTCCTTCCAGTAGACCGCGACAAACTCCGCGAGCTCATCCGCACGCTGGATGACGCGAGTCATAGTCTCGGCCACCAGCGCGCGGTGCGTCGCATGACGCGCCATCTCGCGCACCAACAGCAGAGGTGCGTGCCGCAGCTTCATTGCGGTTCGCGCCTCGATGGCGAGCGCTGCGACCTTGCCGGCCTCGACCTTCGGCACCAGCTCGCGGATGCGTCCGGCGATTGCGACTCCGTCCTCGTAGAACTCGTCCTCCCACAGCATGCACGCCAGCACACACCGGCGCAGCGCCAACTCGGGAGTAACCTCAACCGCAGGTGCTCCCTCATGCGTCCGTGGCCGCACCAGACGGCTTAGCTTCAAGACGTTCAACTTCATCACGCACCTCCTTTCAAGGGCACTTACTTCATCGCCGGGGAATATTCGAACGCGGTCATTTGTACATAGGCCCAGTCAACCTACGGCAGGAATCGAACCTGCAGCCTCCGTCATTGCTGACGGCCTTCTACCGTTGAAGTACCCGCACTCTGCGCCACCGGCGCTTCGTTATTCATCGTCCTCGTCATAGTCGTCATCTTCTTCGACGACACGCACCGTAGTCTGTCCGAAGCCTGGACCGACCTTGAATCCAACCGGCTTAGGATTTCCCGGGGAAACATGGATGGCCAGCTTCTGCATCTGCTGCCAGGTTGGCTTATTTTTGTCCTGGTAACTAGAGCACTCATATATCCGGAACGGCACCACGATATTCGGATGGATGCCGCTGCACATCGTCAGCATCTCCGACTCCCTGTAGCCCGTCATAATGTGAGCGCTCGTGCATGTCCGACATAATGACTCCGAACCAATCGGTGTTCCGCCCTTCACATATCCTTTGCTCATCTCAGTCTTACTTTCTAACCAGCGTGTGGCTGGAGGGTTATTGGCCGGGGAAAAAGCGATAACAGAACATAGGTGCTCTACCTCTGAGCTACGCGAACATAAGTTCGTGGCAGGATTCGAACCTGCGACCACCCGCGTTGCAAGCGAAGTATCTGTTATCTACGCCACCAGCCAAAGTCAATAAGTAGTCTTTGCGCAGATCAGGGAACTATCGAGAGGAGTTTCAGAGCGAGCAACCTAGGGAACCTTGCACTTCGGGGCAACGCCCCCGTCCCGCAGAGCCTCTACTCTGGCAGAGAGTCCGCTCTGCCCGTTCATTTTCGGAGGAAGTAACTCGTCTCTATCACCACTGATCTACTTCCGCGCGACCGCATGTTCCGCGGCTTAGCATAAGGCGCAGCTCTGTCAGGGAAAGATCCTGCATGGCAGATGGGATTCGAACCCGATCCTTGCGGATTTGCCAGAAGTAGCCATGCAGTGCGCCACTGACGGAGAGTTAGCTGAGGGGTTGAGCGAGAACAGGAGTGTTAGTCCTGTCACAGAGGAAGTACCTGTTCTCTTCGCCACTCAGCGATTATTGATTTGACGGTTGGGTATGCGTAGGAACGTCCGTCTTACCGTAATGGCCAGGAGACCAGAAGCGCCCGGTGATCACTGCAGAGATAAATCATCTCCGGTGACCTACGCATCGAATTTTGGAATGTCAATTTCATCGGGCTTGCTCCTACGCAGAAGTTAATGTCCCATAGCTTCTAATGAAATGCAAGTAGTTTCTGAAAATATATTGCATGATCGTTCGAAATGTGCGAAGGTGCTTGAGCCGGATGCTATTTTCTAGCTCCGGCGGTTTTTTGAGGATCACCATGAAGTTTAAGTTCTCCAGTTCGCGCCCGTATCTCTCCACACTCGATAACCTGAGTGCGAGTCGGCGTGTTCCGGATCAACCGTAACCAAGGGATGATCCGAAGGCACACCGACCCGCTCAAATGAGCGGGTTTTGTTTTGTTCCATTGCGGCGCGTTGCCGCGATGCGGGGAAGTTCTTTGACAAGTTAAGACGTGCGGGTGTGGCCAAAATGGCAAAGGCGAATGGCTTAGAAGCAGTAGATTGGGAGTTCGAATCTCTCCACCCGCACCACGTAACTATGCGTAAACAGGCGTAGCGGATAAGCACAAGACTTCGAGCCTACAGGTGCGATTGCGATGAGTCGCATTAAATTCGGAGAGTTGGGTGAGCGGCTTAAACCACCTCACTGCTAGCGAGGCGCACCGCAAGGTGCCGAGCGTTCGAATCTCTCACTCTCCGCCAAATCATTGCTGCTTGCGTAGGTCTGGTGATTACGCTGGTCTGAAAAGCCAGAGAACGCAGTTCGAATCTGCGAGGCGGCACCAACAATTTCGGGGAGTAGTGTAATGGCTGGCATCCTGGTTTTGGGAACTAGCGGTGGGAGTTCGATTCTCCCCTCCCCGACCATAATTTGCAGGCGTCGTCCAACGGATCAAGGCACAGAGCTACGAACTTTGAGATGGAGGTTTAACTCCTTCCGCGTGCACCATGTTTCAATCGCAAGCCGAATTACTTGGGAGTGTAACCGCCATGAGAAAGGTAACCAAATACGTCGTCGCCGCAATCCGCGAAGAACGGTTGGGGTGGGGTGCGACTTAGGGTTCTGTGACTCCTGCTGGACTCACAGAACCCGTCTAGTGCGGGGATTTTTATTTGCTCTTTGAAATCCGATCGACGAAAAACGGGGGAGTAAGCGAAGTGGCTACACTGTCGGTCTCCAAAACCGAACCCGCAGGTTCGAGTCCTGCCTCCCTCGCCATGCTTTGTTCCAGGGGAACCTCTGCTCTCATAAGGTGGTGGGCTGAGTTCGATCTCAGGTAAGGCACCATTCTTGTAATCAATAGCAACGGAGGAAAGCGGTGCCGCGACGGAGCCTTATAAGCCTTGTAAGCGCTACTTCGTAGTTGGCATAAGGCCGATGCCAGACAGGTTCGATTCGCTCTTCCTCCATCAACGCGTTCGTGGTAAAGAGGCTATGCACCTGACCCTTAATCAGAGGGGCGATCCCAACCTTCAGTTCGAATCTGAACGGATTTGCGTTGTTGGACTACAAGGTTGTTGTGGTGCACGGGCGCACGGCCCATGCCGAATGGAGGAAGGTGCCCCACCCCCAGCCCGGACGAAAAGTATCTTTGCATAGCGTTCGCCTGCTCGACGGGAAGAGGGGTTACCGAACCTCGATACCTTTCTCGCTGATCGACGATGTAACGGCCGGCATCCACCGAGAGCGGAGCGAGGTGCTCCGGAGACATAGCAGGATCAAGCAAGCGATGGCTTCCATCCGAAAGCGTGGTATCCCCTGCGGAAGTCGGCTGTGAATCCGGGCGACCGATTTAGTCAATCTGGCTCGTGTTCCTCATTGGGCGTCGGCGCAATGTTTGTCGATGTCGCTCCAGCTTGCGATGCCATTCACGACCGCGCTACGACACCAGACTACGTTAGGCGGTCATGCCCCAATTTCATTTGAGACCCAAGGATATCCGGGGAGGGCACCGCAGCTTCGCAGCCGGTCGCAATCCGGGGGCTCATCGGGCGGAGACTCGATGGCAAGTAACGCCGTGCCATGTACCCGCAACAGACACCCCAGAAACTTACCACTGCGATCCGCCGTACGATGCTTGGCTACCGGCGACCTCACACCGGTGTCGACGACCTGCAAGCAACCCGGTCAGCCTTTATGACGTCGGCGTCCAAGAGCTTCATCGGATCTGCTGCTACCACGTTCAGTTGATGCGGAGCCGCGTTGCGCGGAAAGAATTTCGACTTGAGTCCACAAATCATCCTTGACCCGTAAGGTTGAGGATATGACAACTGATTCAACCAACAATCGCTCAAGGCGAACCAAGCGCTTAGTGAAGCTGGCTCTTATGAGCGACACCCACGAGCTGCACCGCGAGCTCGACGTGCCGGACGCAGATATCCTCATTCACTGCGGGAACTTCACTATGTTCTCGCGGAGCATAAAGGCCGTCGGCGACTTCAATCAATGGCTGGGAGAACTGCCGCACCGTCACAAAATAGTGGTGCCGGGCAACCACGAGTTCTTCCTTGAGGCCGACCCAAAGAAGCGATCCTTGCTGACGAACGCGATCATTCTCGTGACGAAGAGACTGAGGTAGAAGGGTTGCGGATCTGGGGATCACCCGTCACTCCTCTGTACGGCGGAGCATTTGGCTTGAGCTCCGCGAACGATCGCAGGTGGCTTTACGACCAAATCGAGCCCGGTATCGACATCTTGATAACGCACGTGCCACCGTTCGGCATCCCCGACAGAGCGCGGTCTTCAAACATCAACTCAGGATGCCCTGAGTTGATGGAGACCGTGCGCCGTGTCCGTCCCAAGCTGGATGTCTTTGGGCACGCACATGGCACACCAGGAATCGTACAGACTGACAGCACGACCTTCGTCAACGTCGCCGCGCTCGGACTGTACGGTGCTCCGGCGGTGGCACCGATGCTGATGCTCATGTCGGCCAGGGCATAACATCGCTTCGGCTGACTCCTCTAAAATCCACTCGTAAAAACGAAACAAGGAGAACCATGCCTGAGGAGGAATTGAAATGTTGAAAATCGAGTACGTGCGCGATGGAAAGAACCAGATCGTCGGTAGCAAAACAACCGGCTTTGCGAATGGCGACACCGTCGCACGGGACCACGACGGCCGGATAGTGGGCCACTCGAACAATAAGTTCTCCACCACCAGAGACTCGAATGCTCAGATAAGGAGTTCGAATCAGGCAGACGTCGAATCACTGTTCGATTGGTAGCCGGAAATGATTCGTGCCACTTTGTGTGGTCGGCTTACATCTTGGCTCGCTGCATCGCGTATCTTGCCTTGGGCGGCAGGTCACTTCATCGTTGCGACAGTGACAGGTGGACGGGTCAACATCCGTCCACCTGTCAGCTGAACTTCTTCGCTGCCCGAGAGCATCACGAGGGATAGCGTCGCGGGGCGAAGAATCCCTCGATCCGGAGGGCGATCTCTTCTCCGTGGGTCTCTAAAGCAAAGTGACCGGTATCCAGCAGGTGGGTCTCGACGTCTGGTAGATCCCGCCTGTAGGGAAGTGCGCCCTCCGACGGAAAGATGAAGTCATTCTTTCCCCAGACGATCAGGGTCGGTGGCTTATATTGGCGAAAGAAGGCCTGGAATTCTGGGTATAGAGGGACATTCGTTCGATAGTCGAAGAGCATGTCAAGCTGGATGTCGCCGTTGCCCGGGCGATCAAGCAACGCCTGATCCAGTGTCCATGTTGTGGGGTCCAGCAGGCTCAGATCGCTTACCCCGTTTTCGTATTGCCATTTCGTTGCTTCGGGCTTGACCAGGAAAGCCAATGCGGCGCGGTTCTCTGCGGTCGCCTCTTGCCAGTATTTCTTGATAGGGTTCCAGAACTCGAGCAGGCCCTCTTCATAGGCGTTGCCGTTCTGCACGATCAGGCCTGAGACCTTCTCAGGGTGGCGAAGTGCAAGCCGGTAACCGATGGGAGCGCCGTAGTCCATGACGTACAGGGTGTACTTGTTCAGCTCGAGCTTCTCCGTGAGCTCCTCGACGAGGTTGGTCATGTTTTCGAAGGTGTATGCGAAGGCCTTGTGATCAGGGGCGCTGCTGAAGCCGTAGCCGGGGTAGTCCGGAGCGATAACGCGGAATGACTTTGCGAGCCGGGGGATCAGGTTGCGAAACATATTCGACGAAGTAGGGAAGCCGTGTAGGAGAAGCAGCACGGGCGCGTCTTTCGGACCAGCGTCGCGGTAAAACACGTCGACATCGCGGATGTGAATCGTGTTGTATCGAACCACAGGCGTGGTCGATGGGTTGATGGTGGTCGTGGCGCCCTGCTCTTTGAGTTCCTCTATCAATGTAGCCATGTCATGCTCCTTCGATTGATTTGTGGATGGATATAGGAAATGGAACTTTTCTTACTTGAACACTGAACGTAACTACCGCTTTACCCGCTGCCGATAGGGTCTTTGTATGAGGGGCTAACGGTCGAGCGAATTCCATCGATCTGTAGCCGAGTGTTATTTCAGTGCCACCGACATGTAGGTTTGTTCGATGGCCTTAACTTTGTTCAGCCGCCGGGCAAAGCGTTCCTGAGATGCGTCGAAGCTCGCTGCGAGGTAAGCCCTTACGATGTCCGATGCAAGTGCAGATCCAATAATTCTTGAACCCATGACGAGCACATTCATATCGTCATGCTCGACACCCTGGTGCGCGGAATAGGTGTCGTGACAGATCCCTGCCCGGATGCCAGGCATCTTGTTCGCCGCAATACAGACGCCAATCCCCGATCCGCAGATGAGAATGCCACGATCAACGGCACCTCTCATGAGTTGAGCCCCAACCAGCTCTGCGAAGTCCGGATAGTCGGACGGCTTCTCGTCATGTGCCCCAAGATCACGAACGTCGTGTCCGAGGCCCGCAACGAGTCCACGGACCTGTTCCTTCAGAGCGAAACCAGCGTGGTCAGCAGCTATTGCGATTCTCATTTCGAAACCTCCAGGGAAGACAGAACAACGATTGCGTAAGTCGACCTCATGCGTTGCGGGCTCTATTCGTGCAGGAGATGCACCGCGACGGCGATCACCGTGCAAAGCAACAGGAATGTAAGAAGCAGCAGGAACGCTATGTAGCGTGCAGCTCGATACCGTGCTTCCTCTGAAGGATGAGTGATGCCGAAGGTGTCGATAAACATTCCAGCCAGATAGAGCAGCATCTTCATACGCGAACCTTATTCCTTCGTCCTCCGCCAATGTCAGCCACGTTCCATGGCCCTGACCGTCTCGTCGGTAGTCAGAACCGCATGGGCGAGAAACGCATAGTTGATCATTGCGGCTGTATAGCCATTTCCCCAGGTGGGGTGTCGTGGGCCGGCCGTTGCATCTTTCACGACCGCGACTTCGAAGCCCTGCTCCAGGAACTCTCTCAGGTGCGACTCGACGCACATATTGGCCAGCATGCCACCGAGGATGATCTTGCTGATCCTGCGCTTGCGTAGTTGCAGGACAAGGTCGTTCGTCTGCGGACCCCACACTCGATGTGGAGAAACCACGATTGTCTTGCCGTCCTCGATATAGGGTTTGAAGCGATCGAGCCAATCTGCGCCGGAGTTCTTGAACTCAGCAAGCGTCAGGCGACCTTTGCGAGCGAACAGGTCTGTCCTGGCTTCGTCGGCTTCGAGCGGGCCGTTGAACTTCCAGCCCTTGTCTTCCGGAAAGAAGTAGTGAGGGGATATGAAGACCTCGAACCCATGAGCCTTCGCTGCTTTGAAGATGCGTTCCATGTTCGAGATGGTGTTGTTTTCCTTGAGGCTTTCGCGGACCGCCTCCCATGCCTTGCCGGTTTCGCTCAACACATCGTTCTGCGGATCGATAAAGACCGCGGCTGTGTCGCTGGGACTCAGTCGCAAGGATGTCGGCGCGATTGCTGGAGTGTCGACCAACATCCCATCAGTTTCTTCAGCAACGAGCTTAGGGGTTGCGAAGAGCGCCGCGGCGGTCGAGGCACTGGCGACAGTGAGAAAGCGGCGCCGTGAAGTATTTGGTATATCGTCGGTCATCGTACCGCTCCTGAAGATGAGTTTGTTGATGTTCGGAGCTCCCTTGTCCATGGGTAGCTCGCATCGACAAACCGATCCTAGTTCTGAAGGGCCGCGGCCGGTATTATGTTCTTCCATTACTTGCGTCGGTCAAAAATTCATAGAAAGGCATGACTGGCGCTACGGGGGCATCGATGTATCTTCATGGACGGGAGGCTAGGTATGGGCTCGCTCGTCTCAGTGAACGTCGGACTTCCGCAGGATGTCCTGTGGCAAGGGAAGGTAGTCCGTACCGCGGTGTGGAAGCGATCTGTGCCAGGACGGGTCATGGCGCGGCGACTCAATCTCGATGGTGACGGCCAAGGGGATCTCGCGGGCCATGGCGGTGAGCACCGCGCTGTGATGGTCTACCAGGTTGACTCTTACCGTCACTGGGAAGAACACCTTCACCGGGACGACTTTGAATACGGGCAGTTCGGAGAAAACCTTACCGTCGACGGCCTAGCGGATAGTGAAGTCTGCATCGGAGATCGCTATCGAATTGGCGCGGCTCTCTTCGAAGTGACGCAGCCAAGAGTGACCTGCTACCGCGTCGGTATCAGGATGAATGACCCACGGATGCCGGCGTTGCTGGTCTCACATGGGAGACCGGGATTTTATTGCCGCGTCCTCGAGGAAGGCGAGATTGGCGCAGGAGACGGGATCGTCAAGGTTGCTGATGGGCCGGAGCATGTCACAGTAGCCGAGATGGATGCGCTGCTTTACCTGCCCAGCCATCCTCGCGATCAACTAGAACGAGCCTTACGAGTTCCTTCTCTGAGCGAGGGTTGGAAGGGGTCTCTAAGCGCTTTGCTTGAGGCCGGCGATCAGGTTGGCAATGCTGGACTTGCTGCCGTGACACCGCGTCCTGCGTGGAGCGGCTTTCGAGCGCTGCGCGTTGCGGAGGTGCGAAGTGAGAGTGACCACGTGCGGTCCTTTGTGCTGGAGGCAGAGGACCGCAGCCCGTTGCCGACCGCTCTGGCTGGCCAGTTCCTTGTCTTCAGCATTCAGCCGCAGAGCTATCCCTCGCCGATAGTACGGAGCTATTCGATGTCCGGCGCTCCGGGCGCTGGGACTTACCGCATCAGCGTGAAACGCGATAGCGGGCCGGGAAGTCAGTACTTCCACGACAGCGTCAACTATGGCGATTCACTGCAGGTCAGCGCCCCGCGAGGCAGCTTCACGCTGGCTGAGAGCGACCGTCCCGTCGTGCTGCTCAGCGCGGGGATCGGAGCGACGCCGGTGCTCTCCATGCTGCATGAACTTGTGAGGAGCGATGATTCCGAGCGTGAGATCTGGTGGTGCTATGGCGCTCGCAATGGCCGAGAACACCCCTTTGCCGACGAGGTGCGGGATGCTCTGAAGCACCATCCAAAGAGCCGATCGTTCGTTGCCTATAGTGCGCCGGAAGAGCGGGACAAGCTCGGCGTGGACTATGACGCAGCCGGACATCTGACGCTCTCTTCCTTGCGGAAGCTTGGTGTACCTCAGGTGGCAGATTTCTATCTCTGCGGGCCTGCGGGGTTTCTTGAAGATATGTTCGCCGCCCTAGAGGCGTGGGAGGTTCCCGGCAGCCATATCCACTCCGAGGCCTTTGGTTCAGGGCCCGCGATGACACCGGGGATTGCAGATGCTCCAACGAAGACGCCACACCCGCCCGAAGGAGAGCCCGGTTCAGGGCCGGCAGTGTCGTTCACTCGAAGTGGTCTTACGGTTCCGTGGAGCGCTCAATTCGGAAGCCTGCTCGAGTTCGCCGAAGCCTGCGATGTTCCAGTGCGATGGTCCTGCCGCGTGGGCGTCTGCCACAACTGCCAGACCGGGACGATCAGTGGCAGCGTGAAGTATGATCCGGAGCCACTCGATCGGCCGGGAGAGGGTGACGTTCTCATCTGTTGCGCGACACCGGCGTCGAAGATCGAGCTCGACCTTTGAAGGTGTGGCGGGCTAACGGCTCGCAGCGGTCTTAGCGACCTTCTGAAGACACCATGCAAAGACATGATAGCGACGCGTGCGATGGCCAGTTAGTGTTTGTCTTGTATTCGGAGACAGCGCATGAAACTCACGATCGGCCTTCTCATTAGCTTCGCTGTTGGAGTAGGTTGCCGATACTTCCAGGTGCCGGTTGGCAGCCCATCGGCGATTCCAGGGGCTCTTATCGTGCTCGCGATGACGGCGGGCTACTCGTCCACAAACCAAATTCTTAGCGCACGGAATCGAACGGCGACTATGACCCATCTCTGCGGCGGCCCTACGGGACGATCCGCCACAAGAGAAGGAAGGGCAGGTCAATCATGATCAACCTTTTTCTCACTCTCTTATTCGTAACGGCGGTCAAGCTGGGCTTTTTGTGGGTATTCGCGCAAACGCAGCGAAGGTATTCAAAGGCATTGAAATGCTAAACGAGATACTCCCACTCGAAAGAGGCCTAGACATCCTGTGCCACAGGATTGTCTTCGCGCCTCCTGCTTTCAGAACTTTTTCTCAACCACAACCTGCGATCAGGAAGTTCGCACACAAACAAGGAGGAACGAAGATGGATACGATCACGACGAAGGACGGAACAAAGATTTACTTCAAGGACTGGGGGACGGGCAAGCCAGTCGTCTTCTCACACGGATGGCCGCTCAGTGCGGATGCCTGGGATGCACAGATGCTTTACCTGGGGCAGCAGGGATACCGCGTGATCGCCCACGATCGCCGCGGTCATGGACGCTCGGGGCAGTCGTGGGGCGGCAACAACCTCGACACCTACGCCGATGATCTTGCGGAGCTGATCGAAGCACTCGATCTTAGAGGGGTCATGCTCGTCGGGCACTCCACGGGCGGTGGTGAAGTAACGCGATATGTGGGCCGCCATGGCAACAAGCGGCTCTCGAAGCTCGTATTGATAGGCGCCATACCACCGGTGATGCTCAAGTCAGAGAAGAATCCGGGCGGCTTACCCATCACTGTCTTCGACGAAATTCGCGCCGGTGTCGTTGCGGATCGTTCGCAGTTCATGAAGGAACTCAGCCTGCCCTTCTACGGATACAACAGGCCCGACGCGAAGGTCTCGCAGGGAGTTCGCGACTTCTTCTGGTTGCAATCGATGCAGGCTTCCGTGATTGGAACATACGAGTGCATAAAGGCTTTCTCCGAGACGGACCTGACGGAAGACCTGAAGAAGATCGAAGTTCCGACGCTGATCCTTCATGGCGATCAGGACCAGATCGTGCCAATCGCTGACTCCGCCCTCCTGAGTTCGAAGACCATCAAGAATGCCACGCTGAAGGTGTACACCGGCGCTCCGCACGGGATGAGCGTTACCCATGCCGACGAGGTCAACGCAGACCTTCTCGCGTTCCTCAAATCGTAAGACGAGCGACAACCCTTTCACCTCGGAGGAGAGTTCCGTGAATGACACGTTGCAGTATGACAACCGATCGATGCTTCGCAAGTGGACCTGGGCGGCTCTGTCCGTCGCCTCCAGGCTTGACCGCGTGGCCATGGCCATGTTGCGAGTCGCTTTGGTCATCGTGCTTGTCTGGATTGGTGGCCTTAAGTTCGTGGACTACGAAGCTGACAGCATCGTTCCCCTCGTGGCGAACAGCCCAGCGATGAGCTTTCTCTATCACCAACCTGCGGAGTATCGAACCCACATGAACAGGGAAGGCGAGCTGAACCTTCAGCATCGCGAATGGCATAAGGAAAACGGTACTTACACGTTTTCGCATGGCCTCGGAGCCGTCATCATTAGCATCGGCCTGTTGATCGCTCTCTATCCCCTTTGGCCCGAGATCTCGGCATTGGGCAGCGGGCTGCTCATCCTGATGGCGTGTACCACGCTGTCGTTTCTGATCACCACCCCTGAAGCTTGGGTGCCAGCTCTCGGCGATGCCAATCACGGCTTCCCCTATCTCTCAGGTGCTGGCCGCTTGATTATCAAGGACGTCATTATGCTGGCCGCCGCGGTGGTTACGCTCGCCGACTCCGCCAAGACCGCATTGCGCCGCCAGAGCGCGAGCGACAGGTGAGATGTCTTCCGTGCTTCGAGGCCTCCCATCATGGCGAGACATGATTGTGAGGCGCTGTAGTCGTACATAGCCCCAGCTCAAGAGTTCAGGCTAGCTAGAGAGGACAAGCCCTATGCAAACGCGACGCAGGTTTATCGCTTCATCCCTCGGAACTACGGCTACATTTGTGTTCGCTGGCAACCATGAGGCGTCCGCTCAGGAAGCGAGTATCACCACCGCGCAGATGCGTGCGGCTGGCAGGCTGGCGAAGCTGACGATTGAGCCTCTCCGCAACAACGTTTCGCTTGTCTCAGGCTCCGGAGGAAACGTTCTCGTGCTGCCAGGATCTGATGGAACGCTTGTGATCGACAATGGTCTTGCGACATCGAAGGCGCAGATGTCGAGAGCACTTCAGTCGATCTCTTCCGGGCCGCTGCGGTATCTCATCAATACTCACTGGCACTTCGACCATACGGACGGCAACGCGTGGATGCATGAGGCTGGCGCGACCATCTTCGCCCACGAGAAGACACTCTACCGGATGCGGCACAGGCAGTTCATCCCGGAGTTCGAGGGTGTCTATCCGCCGAGCCCTTCGGGTGCGTTGCCGACGATTACGTTTGATCACACCAGGACGTTGCAGGCCAACGGGCAAGAGATCACCCTCACACGTTACACCCCCGCCCATACGGACACAGATATATCCGTCTTCCTTCGCGATGCGGATGTGCTGCACGCTGGCGACAGCTTCTTCAGCAGGTTCTATCCCTTCATCGACTACAACAGCGGCGGGAACATCGACGGGATGATCGAGGCTTGTCGAGAGACGCTGGCGCTCATAGGTCCTTCCACGATCGTCGTCGGAGGCCACGGTCCTGCCGGTGGCCGCGCTGATGTCCTCGCGTTCGAGCAGATGCTGGCAGAGGTGCGTGGGAAAGTCGCTGCGCTAAAAGGTTCCGGGGCTTCCGCGAAGGAGGTCATCGCGAGTAAACCATCGGCCTCATTCGACTCGAAGTGGGGCAATGGGTTTATCTCGCCGGATCTCTTTACCTGGCTGGTCTACAGGGGAGTCTAGTTTGTTTCGAAAGAGATCTCTTATTCGAAAGGTTGTGTCGTGAATACTCAAGCTCAAATCGCACTTATGGCCGGTGCGGCTATTTGCACCGTCGCCCCCGGTAGTACTTATGCTCAGAGTGCGCGAGAGGTTCGCGGCGCGTCTCCTCTTGTCGCCCTTGAGAATGAAGCGCCGCCCCGGCTGATCGTCGATCCACCGCTGGCCGAGCCGCTGGCTGCCGGACGAGTCTTTATCCAATACAGAACGGAGAACCTGCGGGTGGTACCGGTCTTTGGCAAAGGTGCGCTCTCGGTGTCGCCGCGCATTGGGCATATTCACATCACGGTGGACGATGCGCCGTGGCACTTCGTCGATGCGAGTGGAGAGACGATCATCCTCGTTGGGCTCAACCCCGGCCCCCATAAGGTTCTGGTTGAACTCGCTGATCCAACTCACAGGGTCATCACCAGTGAGACGGTCAGGTTCACGGTCCCTTCTCCCCCGACGAAGTCAGAGCCTTAATCGGAAGCCCTGCCAGTCGATGAAGAGCAGCAGCTAAAAGCTTGACGAGGAGCGACAGTCCAGGTTTGACCGTTGCATAGCCACTCCGTATCAACACGAGCAAGGAGAAGAGCATGGGAAAACTAGATGGCAAGATCGCAGTAGTTACAGGCGGCAACAGAACGATCTGGAGCGAGCGGTGCGCGATATAGGTGATCAAGTCACTGCATTTGAAGGCGACGTCAGTATAGTGGCGGATCTTGATCGGCTCTATAAGCTGGTCAAAGATGAGGCTGGGCGCGGTGATATCGTCTTTGCGAATGCGGGCGGAGGCGAGTTCAGTCCGCTCGGCGAAATCTCTGAAGAGCACTTCGACAAGACGTTTGCTGCCAATGTGAAGGGAGTTCTCTTTACAGTACAGAAGGCTCTTCCGCTCATGGGAGAGGGCGGCTTCATCATCCTCACAGGTTCTAAGACGTCGGTCACCCGGACACCAGCCTTCAGCGTTTACAGTGCAACGAAGGCGGCGATCCGCAACTTCGTCCGCTCCTGGATCTTGGATCTGCGTGGCAGGAAGATTCGCTTGAACGTACTGAGTCCGGGTGCCACGAAGACTCCAGGCCTACTCGGTCTTGCTCCAGCGGGTCAAGAGCAGTCGCTGCTTGACGGCTTCGCAAGAGATATCCCTCTAGGAAGGGTAGGAGATGCGGAAGAAATCGCGAGCGTCGCGGTGTTTCTGGCTTCGGATGACAGCTCCTACATCAATGGAATTGGATTGTTCGTCGACGGTGGCCTGCGCAAGTCTGATCTCGTCCCCGACCTGCCCATCCGTCGCCACGAAGTCGGGTAAGCGAAGTCCAGGGTAGCGCTCGGCCTAAACTCGGGTGTCATCGTGGCTCTTCGGAATGATGACCTCTCTTCGCCCGAAGAGCCTCGCATCGACGGAGAAGGCTCCCGGGCCAACTGAAGCAACTGCTGCTGCGATCACAAGTCCCAGAATCAGAGTGGAGCGAGTCTCGAACACTCCTGCCCTAGGGGCAGGCAGCCAGCCAAACATCGAGCCAATCGTCCCCGATGCCGCCACCGCCGTTGCGAAGCGCGTGAGGAGTCCGACGCATAGAAGAACCCCGACGACTACCGTGACCACAATCACTGTCAGGATCGAGATCCCAAGTCTATGCTCCTCCCGGTAGAACGTGATCCCTTGAACCACCAGCACACTCCCGGCCGCCGCTCGGAGGAGAAGAAGCCCTAACCCGGGCCAACCGTCAGGATATGCGGAGAACATGTAAGAGAAGCGACCACCCACGCTTAGCAGAAGACTAAGCGCTCCAGCTCGAAAGCGAATCCCCAGGAATCGGAGTCTTCATGTACCACTATTCAGGTATCAGATCCGTTCGTGCGGATGCGTCTCACAGCTGAATCATCCCTCTGCGGAGACCGATCGCGACGGCCTGGGTCCGGTCTGAAGCTCCAAGTTTTTCCATGATGTGTTTGACGTGTACCTTGACCGTCTCCTCGGTGATGAAGAGCTTTTCAGCGATGTCGCGGTTGCGATTGCCGCCCGCAAGCTGACTCAGCACCTCAACCTCGCGCGGCGTCAGGACCTCGTCTGCATAATATTGTGCAAGTTGTTCAGCAATCTCTGAAACGATTCGCTTCTTGCCTTGGTGAACCTGCCGAATGATCTCCACCATCTCGCTGGGATTCATGCTCTTGAGCAAATAAGCGCGAGCCCCAGCCCGAAGAGCACGCCTGATTTCAACGTCGCCGTCAAATGTGGTGAGGATGATGACGTAGGCTCCCGGAAACTCGGAGCGGATTGCGATCATTGCGTCGATACCGCTCATGTCCGGTAAACGCAGATCCATCAGCGTCACATTGGGTGACGCCTCTGAAAACCGCTGAATCGACTCGCGGCCGCTGGAGGCTTCCCCCACAAGATGCATGTCTGGCTGGCTCCGAATGACGGCTGCGATTCCTTCACGCATCAAAGGATGATCGTCCACGCAGAAGATACGAATTGGCTCAGGCAAAGGCATCGATCCTGCTCAACGGTTGTCTGGATTTACTGTTGTGGCTGCAAAGCGCCGGTAGATTCCACCAAGCCATCTTGATGCCGAGGTGGAGTGCGACTCGAAGGCGATCTCCCCGGGCACTCTAAGTTCTACCTCGGTGCCTGCTCCGACCCGGCTGAGAACCTTGAGTTTACCCCCGATTCGATGTGCCCGCTCGCGCATGCCAGAGAGTCCCCAGTGCCCGTCGCGGCCTGTCGCTTGCACCGCCGTATCGATCCCGCAGCCATCGTCGCGCACCAGCACGCGCAACTGGCCGGTTGAGTATTCCAGGTCAATTCTGATGTGGGCTGCCTTGGAATGACGGAGAGCGTTGACCAGCGCCTCTCGACTGATCGCGTATACCTCGTCGCGGATCACCGGATGCAATGGCTGCGGGTGGCCTTCGATAATCACTCGGAAGTCGGTCTCGTCTTGAAAATTCAGCTCTTGCGGAACCCTCGAAAGCGCCCCGGCCAGCTCATGGGACTCTATGTCCGTCGCGCGGAAGCCTCGCACGGCGTTCCGTCCGTCGTCGATCACCTGCCCGGTAAGCTGCAGGATTCGGGCAAACGCCGGCCGAGAGGGAGAATCTACCGGCAGACTGTCCACCGCAATATGAAGCTGCATCGACGCGCTAATCACTCCCTGCAGCAGCGTGTCGTGCAGCTCGCGGGCTATCCGGGTACGTTCCTCGATCCGCTCTTCCAGACGCAGCAGGATGATCCTGCGCGTAATGGCCCAACCCAGAAAGCCAGCGATGGACAACGTCACGATGGCGGTGGCCGGCACGATGAAGAGAATCCTGCGCTGTACCCCGTTCATCCTCGCAACCGCTTGCGCCAACTCGGCGCTCACCTCCTGGTCCATGCTCTTGATCAGGACGGAGGTTTGTGTCTCGAGCGGCTTCAACTCATTCGCCAACCGCCGGCGAACCGCTTCCCAATCGCCCTTCGTAGCCAGAGCGGTGATCGCATCGAGTTGCGAGGGAAGCGTGACATCAATCGCCTCCAGAGTGGGGAGAAAGGCCGGATCGACCTTGATGTCCGGTGGAAAGCTTGTGACCACGTCCCTGGTTTGCTGCGTCTCGATGAGGAGACTCTTGCGCAAGGGCGCGATCTCGACGGTAAGACGCCGGGCGTTCTGGGTCTTCGCAATCTCATCCAGTTGCTGATGAAACGACCGCAGACTATCCTGCAGTCGCAGAACCGAAATGACTTGCTGGCTTACGGCGTTCAGGCGATCGGTCTGTTCACGAGCTATGTGGAACTGCCATAGCAGCAGACCGTTGCCGCCCACGATCAACGCAATCAGCACGGCAAAGGTGAGCGCGAGCCGGGGACCGACGATGAAGCGATTGAGGTCTGTTGATTTCATTCGATCTCGCTGGAAAAGCGGCTACACCGCTTACGACTTTGCTAGTCCGTTGCCTTCGGAGGTCCAGTTCTGAAACCTGTCATCCTGACCAGTTCCTTCTCCAGGTCGGCGGCCGCTTCAGGCGCGGCTTTGTCTCCAGTCAGCACGGAGTGTACGGCGGAGATGTAAGCCCGGCTGATGTCCTCGTACTTGTTGCCGACGACACTCGACGGGCGATTCACAACTCCACTCGCATTTTGGGCCGACTTTCCGGAACCGGACGACCGACTATCCACCTGAACCTGCGGTGTGTCGACGAAAGCGCGGTCTTCCGCCAGGTTCGACTCGATCTGTGCCCGGATCAGAAACTGGACAAACCTGATCGCCTCCGGAACATGGGCCGAATATTGCGAGACCGCAAGCCCCGAGCCCCCTAGCGTGCCTGCCGACCCCGCCGCTCCTCCCGGCATGACGGCATAAGCGTTCTTCGTCTCGAACGGCGAGGGCCTGCCGTGGAACTGGCGATGCTGGCCCCCACGCGTGATAGTGGTTCCTCCCCAGACGCGGTTGAACGCCGCCTTTCCTGAGTCGAAAGCGTTGATTGAGTCGAGTTCTCGAAATGCGACCACGCTTGGCGGCGAGATGCGCCCGATCCAACGCCTCGCCCGCTGCCAGGATCGAATTGCCGCCGGATTGTTGACGCTGATCGTCCGGTCGTCCTCGATGATGCGACCGCCGCCTTCAGATGCCTGCCACTCCAGAGCGTTGCAGGTTAGCGCTTCGGCGTCCGCTCCCTGCCACACGTATCCCCAGAAGTCTTTATTGCCTTTGGCTCGTTCGCCGCGCTGGATTCGTTCCGCCATCTGCTCGAGTTCGTCCCAGGTTGCGGGAGGGTGGGTGTATCCATATTCGCGGAGGAGATCGGCGCGATACTCCAAGGTCCCCACCTGGACCTGGTAGGGAATCGCCACCAGCTTTTGATCCACCCGGTAGCTTGACACCAGCGACGGCGCGATCGAGGCGATCTCGGCTGAAGAGTACGGCTTAAGGTCGACAAGATCTTTTTCGAGCACGCCGGACCAGATCATATCTACGTTTACAACGTCGGGGCCTGATCCATCACCTTCCAGTAGCCTGCGCGAGAGGTCGAGCTGATCGAGCGTATTCTCCGGAACCGGAAGATTCTTGAGGCGGATGCCGGTCTCCCGAGTGAAGCGCTGGGATAGCGGTTCCGCGGTCGGCAGCTCATCGGGTTGCGACCATCCGAGGCGGAAATAACTCAGCGTGACGGGTTCGGGTGCAGACTGCCGACACGCCCCTAGAAGCAGAGCGAGCATCAGGGTCCCTGTCGCGCTTGTGGAACGCTTAGGCGGAAGACAGGAACGTCGCGTGTTGGTATTCGTTGCACCCGCCACCTGAGTTCTCCGATGTTTGTTTGAGCATCCTGTATATCTTCAGCCGAGGCAAAGAGCAACCGCTGGCAGAATGGCGCAATTGGCGACAGTGGCGTTTGGAGCGCTGCCTACCTCGAAAGAAGTATGCACCGCCAAGCCCAGAGTGGTAACGAAAAAATACTGCATCTCGTGATGCGGTCCCTTCGGTCTTACCGCAGAGTAGCAAGCAACGTACCGGAAGCGGGTGGTGGTACCTACAGAGCGTCCGCCCTGCACACTCGAATCTCTCAAAAGGACGGTCTCTCCATGCAGCCCATTGCACTCAAGTCCCGTTTGGAGCCTGTTGCCCTCGCGGCGTTCGCAAAGTTCCCCAGCCCAAAGCAGTTGCCTTCCAGAGAAGCCCAGGAAGTGGTCTACGTGATTGACGAGGCGTTAGACTTTCGCGAGTCACTGATTGCACTTCTCCGTTTTCATGGATTTGAAGCGGTCGGCTTTGGGTCCGCTTGTGAGTACCTGAGACACGGCAGGCATGATGGCTCCGCGTGCCTGATTGTCGACTTCCACTTGCGAGACATCTGCAGCCTCGAACTGCTCCGCCAACTAAAGGAGCAGGCCGGACCACCGGTCATATTTCTCAGCGGCTCCCCGGACGTTCCGAATGCCGTCTCCGCTATGAGAGCAGGAGCGATGGAGTTCTTCGAGAAGCCGCTGGATCCAGACTCTTTATTGCCCGCTGTCCGGCTGGCATTTGTGCAGCACCGGAAGATACGGCAGAAGGAAGAAGAACTGGCGAGACTGAAGGGGCGCCTTTTGCTGCTGACTCCACGTGAGCGCGAAGTGCTTCCCCTCGTCGTCGGCGGCGTACTCAACCAGCGGGCGGCGGTGCTCCTGGGCATCAGCAAGGTGACCCTGCAGATCCACCGGAGCCAGGTCATGCGCAAGATGGTTGCGGAATCCGTGGCAGACCTGGTCCGAATGGCTGTGAAACTCCGCATTCCGTATCGATGCGAGAGCCAGATGGCTCAAGCTCATAACGAAGAAGATCAACGGCGCTGGAGATCTGAGTTCGTCGCATCGTGAGAAGGTGGTTGCATTCCTCCGCGCTCCGGTCTAAAAGGGTCTGGACGAACCGGAGATCTATGGCGCTCACTCTCCGCATAATTCGCCTGGGCACCGGACGATGGCAGAAGATCTCCAGCGTGCTTCTGGCCACGCTTCCGTTCGTGTTTCTCGGTTGTCACACCGCGCAACGGAATCTCAAGCCGGCTATTCAGATCACACGCGTGCCTGCCGCAAGCCTAGGTGGGCCCAGGGTAATGGACTACATGGAGGGCAAGGTGAGCGGCACACAAGCCGGAGACCAAGTGGTGCTCTACGCCTTCAGCGAAGTCTGGTGGATACAGCCGTTCAGGAACGCTGGCCTGACCAACATCCAGCCAGATTCGAGCTGGAGGAACTCTACCCATCTGGGCACCGACTACGCCGCCCTACTAGTTGAACCCGGATATCGGCCTGCGCTCAAACTCGGGTCGATTCCATCGATAGGTAACGGCGTGCTGGCGACCGCCATCGTGAAAGGCAGCGGCGCTACGATTGTGCCGAAGAGGATCCATTTTAGCGGCTACGACTGGACCGCGCAGGGCGCGGATAACGATACCGCCGGCGAAACACAGTCTTACGATCCCAACAATGCCTGGGTGGATGAGAAGGGATACCTGCATCTGCGTATGAACGAGCGGGATGGCCACTGGTACTGCGCCGAGATCCACACGATGCGGAGCCTGGGGTATGGCACGTATCGATTTGTCGTCCAGGACACCGGCCATCTCGACTCTTCCGCCACCTTCCGGATCTTTGCCTACGACCTCCTGCTTGCCAACGAGAGCCGCAACGACGAGTTCGACATCGAACTAAGCCGCTGGGACGACCCTGCAGGAAATAATGCGCGTTATGTACTTCAGCCGTACTATGTTCCGAAGAATGTCGCGAAGTTCGAAGCGCCTGCGGGGGAGCTCACTCACACGTTTCGCTGGGACCCTGGGAAGGTCTCGTTCAGGACGGTGCAAGGCGCAGTAGATACTCCGGGGCAGAAGATCGTCAGCGAAAAGGTCTTCACAGAAGGCGTTCCAGTTCCAGCGAACCATAAGATCTACATCGACTTACTTGATTTCCTGCATTCGAGGCATACGGCCAAGCTACCGACCGAGGTGGTGATTGAAAAGTTCGATTACCAGCCCTGATGATTACAAGTCCCGTCAGAATTCGCGGAGGTCGTGGAGGCCGGTTCAGGTTCTGCTGGTCGCGTTGTTCATCGCAGGCAGTGCTCACGCCCTGGATGAAAACAAGACCATGTCGCAATACGTCCACGACCGGTGGGGAGCCGATCGTGGATTCCTTGGCGGTCATGTCTATGCGATCGGCGAATCGAACGACGGCTACCTCTGGATCGGAACTGAGCGTGGGCTCCTTCGCTACGACGGGTCCAGCCTGACGCTGATCCAACGGCCCATCGCAACCTCCGGCTCTCTCGGGCCGGTTCGCGATCTGGTCTCGGACGGCGAGGGAAGTCTCTGGATCAGAGCCGATGGGCCTCAACTGATGCGTTACCGAGATGGAAGATTCGAGGACGTGGCGAGCCGCCTCTCTCTCAAAACGCTCACGCTCTCTTCCATGGCCGCCGAGCATAGAGGCGGGGTTCTCTTCTCCGCGACCGGCGAGGGTCTCTTCCTCTACCGCGATGGCAAGGTAGAGAGCGTTGTGGGTGCCGAGAAGATTCCGGGCACCGTGGTCTCGCTTGCATCAACGCTTGATGGCGCGGTCTGGATGGCCACTGCAGAGGGCGGGCTATATCGCACGAACGGAGGAAGCATCACCGATGTTTCAAAAGTTGTTGCTGGGAGGAAGATCAGCGAGTTACTGCCATCGAACAATGGCTGGCTGTGGGCGGTTACCGAGAACGGCATCCTCCAACTCGAGTCTGACGGAGCTCTGAAGAATAATTTCTCAGCTCAGACCGCCGGTCTGCGGGCTCTGGCCCTCACGGTGGATCAGCAGGGCAATACCTGGATAGGGACGAACCGGGGCCTTCTCAGGGTTTCCCCCTCCAGGGCAGTATCGTCCGACTTCATCAATCGGCAGCAGGAGGACGCCGTCACGGCAGTCCATTTAGATCGCGAGGGCGTTCTTTGGTACGGAGGCTCGCGCGGCATGGAGCGATTGCGCGATGGAACCTTCACCACGTACACCAGCTCCGAAGGGCTTCCACCAGCGGGCACGGGGCCCGTCTACGTCGATAGCGATGGCCGCACCTGGTTTGCTCCGCTCACGGGAGGCCTGTACTGGCTGAAGCAAGGTCACGTCGGTCGGGTGACAGCAGACGGCCTGAAAGAGGACATCATCAATTCCATTAGCGGTTGCAATGGGGAGATCTGGGTTGGACGGCAGCGAGGCGGGCTTACTGCTCTGAAGATGGCCGGGACGGCTGTCACTGCTCGCAGCCTTACGGCGCGAGATGGACTGGCTGAGGACAGTGTCTTTTCGGTGCACTGCAGTCGCGATGGAACCATATGGGCAGGTACAGCGAGCAAGGGCGTTAGCGAAGTAAAGGGCTCGCAGATCCGCAACTTCTCGACCACAGAGGGGCTTTCGTCTAATCAGGTTAACTCGATCGTCGAAGGGCAGGATGGAACGATGTGGTTCGCTACCGCTGGCGGCCTCGACTCTCTGGCAGGAGGCCATTGGACGTCCTGGACAGCGCGAGAGGGGCTGCCTTCCTCCGAGGTCGATTCGCTCTTTGAGGATTCCAGGAAGACGCTCTGGATTGCTACCTCCGAAGGACTTGCCTACATCTCCTCCGGACATCTTCACCAACCTCCTGTACTGCCGGAAGCGCTTCGCGAGGAGATCCTGGGCATCACAGAAGACAGTCACGGGTCTCTATGGTTCGCTACTCCGGACCACGTCGTCCAGGTAAACCGCGATGGGTTAGCTTCCGGCTTGATTGGGAGATCGGGCTCTCAACTCTACGACGCGAGCGATGGGCTGCTGGGAATCAGTGAAGTTCGCCGCGACCGTTCGATTGTTACCGACTCTTCCGGGCACATTTGGCTCGCCCTGAGCTCTGGACTGGCGGTTGCGGACCCGGAGTCATTTCTCTCTCGTTTTACTCCCGTCGGCGTTCGGATCTCCGGGATAACGGTGGATGGCATGGAACAAGACATGCACGGGTTGCTGAGCCTTGCTCCGGGGCCGCGCAGTATCACTCTCAAATACGATGCCGCGGGCCTCTCCGCTCCACAAGCACTGGAGTTTCGTTACAAGCTCGATGGATACGACCAGGGGTGGAGCGACGTCGCCACCTTGCGGCAGGTCGTTTACAGGAACCTCGGTCCCGGCACCTATCGTTTCCATGTCATGGCCTCAAGCGGCCAGGGCCTATGGAATGGGGTCGAGGACAGTTATCTATTTACTGTCGAGGCGGCTTTCTGGCAGACATGGTGGTTTCGGACAGTGTGCTTTGCGGCCATCGTGTTTGGGTCGCTCTTGCTCTATCGCCTGCATATGAACCGGCTGACTCGGCAACTTAACCTCAGCTTTCAGGAGCGGCTTGCGGAACGGACGCGCATCGCACGTGAACTGCACGACACGCTCCTGCAAAGCTTCCAGGGCCTGATGCTTCGCTTCCACGCGGTGGACCGGATGCTGCCCGCGCGTCCACTTGAGGCGAAGGCGGCTCTCGACGGCGCTCTCAACCGGGCCGATGAGGCTCTGGTCGAAAGCCGCAATGCGATCCGGAGCCTTCGCTCCTCCGCGCATGAGACGCATGATCTGGCGCTGGCTCTCAACCAGATCATGGTCGATCTGAACGAAGAGTGCCGCGACGACGAATCGATCCCGGTGACGTTGTCCCTGGTTGTCGAAGGCGAGCCAAGGGAGATCTCCAGCCTGATAAGTGAAGAGATCTGCCGCATAGGACGTGAAGCCCTGAGAAACTCGCTACTTCACGCTCAGCCTCACCGGATCGAAGCAGAGATCAGCTATAGCGAATCTCACCTTCGACTGCGATTTCGCGACGATGGAATCGGCATTGATGCTCAGACCCTGAAGCGGGGCGGACGGCCCGGGCACTGGGGTATTCCGGGGATGCAGGAGCGTGCTCAGCAGATTCAGGCGCAGTTGCAGGTATGGAGTAAAGAGGGAGCGGGGACCGAGGTCGAAGTTACGCTGCCCGGCAGACTTGTCTACCAGCAATCGCCACGCCGCCGCCGGTTTCCTCTCTTCCGCAAGCAGGATTCAAAAGGATTGTGATTCCGTACCAGACTGTTGGCGACTTCATGAGCTGACGACGTTCTAGGCCTATTGCTATGACGCTGTTCCTTTTATGAAGCTGCTCTTGCCCGCCAGTGCGCGATGCGGAGTTTCAGCGCCATCCTGACAAGGTCCGCGAGAGAGTCCGCCGCCATCTTCTTCATGATCTGGCTGCGATGAATCTGAAGCGTGACCTCGGAGATATCCAGGAGAGAAGCCGACTGCTTGTTGAGCAACCCGCCCACGACCAGAGGAAGTACCTCGCGTTCTCGGGGCGTCAGCAGCGACAAGCGCTGTTGCAGGCTATCCAGCTCTGCCTTCTTCTGCCGTCTCCGTTTGTCCTGTTCGAATGCCGTCTTGATCGCGGCGAATAACGCCCGCGGATCAACCGGCCTGGTCAGGAAGTCGATAGCACCCCACTTCATCGCGGCCACCGTCGTTCGGATATCGCAGGGGTCGCTCACGAAGACTACGGGAGGATGCAGGCCCGTCGTCAGCCGGCGTTGAACCTCCAGACCCGAGTTGCCGCGGAACTGCATGTCGAGGATCAGGCAAGCTGCTCCATCGCTACGCGGGATGGAGAGATACTCCGCTTCCGAGAAGAGGCTGACCACTCTGATCCCAAGATCTTCGAGAGCCTCTGCCGACTCGCGGTGGAATTGCTCATCTTCGCTAATCAGATAGGCAGTCTCTTCCGCTGGTTCGCGGTGCGTGAATTTGTCCGCTACTAGGCGGCTGAAGATCTGGTCGCAATAAGGGATTGGAGAGTTCGAAGGTTCAACATACGCAGCTTGCATGAAGGTCACCTTGAGAAGCTTGAAGATCATTGCTTTTGTAGTCAGTCTCTGACAATGTGCTCTGCACGAACAGCCCCAACGGGGCCGATATCCTGCCCTCATTTCGGTTGCTTTGGAGATACCACCATTGGGAGGGCAGATGCAGACCGAGATTCATCGCGCGGCGGCATTCCAGCTAAACTGAACGTGAACCCATGTTCATTTGTGAGATGACACAGTGAGCACCCGCCGGCCGAAGAGTCGCGCGTCAAAGGAGTAAGCGCCCGGGCCTAGCAAGGCCAGAATCGCGCAAGTAAGGATCGCGCAGCCGAGATGAAACGAAGCGCCGTTTGGGCTGAAGATAAGAACCCAGGTAAATATCAAAAGACCGGATGATGCAGCATATGGGGTTAGCAATCCCGTGCACAGGAACGCCGCCGTCAGAACGAAGACCGCTCCAATCCAGAACGAAGTTACAAGTGTCCAGCGTGCGCTCCCATCCACAAGGATCAGGATGGCTACCAGCACGCGCAGGAGAAAGAGCGCAGTGCCCGCCGTCCCGGAAGGAAAGATGGAAAACAGTCTTTGCACAGCGGAAATGCTATCTGCCAGGTAGTCCGGGAGCAATCTCGAAAGTGGTACATTTACGCCCTTCTTTCGAAGGGAATCTCTATCGCGGGCTAGCGTATTCTCTTCGTATACCCGCGCAAGGAGTTGCGCTCTTTATGAATCCAATAAAGGTCCTGGCGGTTGACGATCATCAGCTCCTGCGAGAGGGAATTGCCTCGGTCCTCGAGGGCGAGCCGGACATGGTCCTTGTCTCGGAGGCATCGAGCGGCGTAGAAGCAGTCGAACAGTATCGTGTACATCGACCGGATGTCACGCTCATGGACCTACAGATGCCGGGCATGAACGGCATCGATGCCATCACCGCGATACGCCGCGAATACCCTATCTCGCGCTTCATCATCCTGACGACTTATCAGGGCGACGTGCAGGCCTTGCGGGCATTAAAGGCCGGAGCCTCCGGATATCTTTTGAAAAGTATGCTGCGAAAGGATCTGCTGGATACGATCCGGGCGGTCCACGCGGGGCGGCGGTACATCCCGCCAGAGATTGCGTCTGAGCTCGCCAGTCATGTGGCGGATGATGTCTTGACCGAAAGAGAGGTCGAAGTCTTGAAGAGTGTAGCCATGGGGAACTCAAACAAGATCATCGCGAATGGCCTTAACGTCTCAGAAGCGACGGTAAAAGGTCATATGAAGAATATCCTCTCAAAGCTCGATGCAAACGACCGAACTCACGCGGTAATCATCGCGATCAAGAGGGGGATCATCGATGGATAGTAGCTTTCAGGAGGCGGAAGTTTGGTGCAGCTTTGACGGCAAGATGGGAAAGAACGAGGTTCGGACCCCGGATCGGGCCAAGTTGGTCAACACCCTTTTTGCGGCAAGGCTTCTACTGTTCTTTATGCGGAGCGATTCCGTCATTCCGCCTCGTTAGAACGCGCAAGTGTAATAAAGATGTACATGGTGCGTTTACCAGAGCAGACGTTGATGACGTCGCTGAGGAGAACAATCATGAAGTGTGAAAATTGCCCCTGTGGTAACAACTGTGAATGCGTGCTTTGCGTCTGCAAGTCACGCAACTAGTCTGCCCATCAAACCAGGCAGGAGGATTGTTCCTCCTGCCCCATCATTCTTATGATCAACACGCCGCTAAACGAACTTCTGACTCAACGAAAGCTCTTCCTTGCCTTTGTCAGACGACGGGTCTCCGACGCTGCGCTGGCTGAAGACATTCTTCAGAACTGCTATCTTCGCGCCTTCGAGCACCAGGGGGAATTCGAGCAGGATGAATCGGCAATTGCGTGGTTCTACCGCCTGCTCCGCAATGCTGTAATCGACCGATACCGCCGGAACAAGTCTCAGGAAAAGGCGCTCGAGCTGTTGGCTCGCGAGCTTGAAACATCGGCCCAGCGATCTCCGGAGCTCCACACCGAAGCATGCGCCTGTCTTCATGACATCATCAAGGATCTCAAGCCCGAATACTCCGAAGCGCTCCTGGCGGTGGATCTGGGAGAGCAGCGTGTACAGGACTTCGCAAAGCAGCACAATCTTTCTGCTTCAAATGCAGGTGTGCGTCTTCACCGTGCGCGTACAGCCCTGCGAAAGCGGTTGATTCAGACCTGTGCGAGCTGCGCGGAACACGGCTGCCTCGACTGCACTTGCAAGAAGCACGCACCTTCTGCTGACCAGCTCTGAGATAAGGTTTAGCGCGGAAGTGGAAGTCCTGCAAAGTCGTTGCTGTCGGCAATGATGAACCAAACGGGGTCCGTTACCTATAACGTCATCTACCGTGAGGTCACGTCGTCAACAGGAACTCGGGAGCATATTGCATTGGACTCGATCCATTTCCCCTGACGGCGAGACTGCCAAGGCTTTGCTTCGGGAATGAAGTCGCACAGCTCGATCTGGACAACGTTCGCTTCTGTCCATTCGGCGTCTGAGTAACGAAGATCGAGAACCGTGATCTGCCCTACAGCGGCATCCACCTCAATCATGTGTTCTAGTTCGACCACCGCTGCGAGCGCAGCGTTCTGGCCCGGAATGAAGCTGCAAACGGTGCCCGTGTACGCCGATCTGCCTTGCAACCAGCGTGGCTCTATATCGTATCCCCCGCTCAGACTGACTCGATCGCCAACCATCAACCGCGTAGACATTCTCCTAGCGTAGCAAGTTGCTGGTTCACCCGCTCAGTTAGGCTTCTCGGAACGTCTGCGTTTCGGCAACGTGGAGTTGGGGCTGATACCCGTGATCGGATTGACCATATCGGAAGACGTGATCACCGACTCGCACGCCAATTGTCCGGCTTGTGTTCTGGAGGGCCCAGCCCCGGCGGCCCGCTGTAGTTTGCAAGTCCCTCGAAATTCGACGTGTCCGGCAATCGCGAAGTTTTCAGTCCCGAAGCGGAACGAAGTGGGGGATAATGTCGTTTTCGGGGCACGCCAGTTTATGCTTGCTTTAGCCATCGCATATGAGCCGCCTTATGACACTCTCGTTCTCAATCCAGCCCTTTGAAGGTGCCCTTTCTGTAACGCCATTCGTAGACGGGGAAGTCGCTGATTGAGATAGTTTCTGCGTTTGAACACGAGCGAGGCTTAAGTCCAGCTGGCAGATATGGGCCGTTGATCCCCGAGTGGTTCAACTGTGGCCCCCTCGACAGATATTTCTTGGGTGAAGTTGAACCAGACAGCTATTTCGTCGAGTTGGAAGGCGTATACCTGCTCGGTTGCGGTTGCGGTTGCGGTTGCGGTTGCCGTTGCGGCCGCGGCTGCGGAGAGGTTGGATGCTGGCCGCTGTTGGCGCATATCTAAACTTCTGGGGAGACAGTTACTTGGAGCCGTTTTCGGCAGCCCTTCCGGAAGGAGTGGATTTACGATGACTTCGGCCCGTTCGTATTCAACCGCATAGAGTACAGACAGACGGCGGTCGCTCTTGGTGACGAGTTTCCCACGCTAGTTGAGAGCGCGGAGCAGTCATGACTCGTTCTGCGGCTCAAGTAATTTGCTTCCTCCCGCCAAGTCGTTGTCGTCGGCAACTTCGTATCGATTGCTCGCCGCCAAAACTTGCCAATGCTGTTTTCAAGCCCTGCGACATTACTTCGCGGTCGCTCGCATCCTTCACGGCACATACTTTCTGTGGTATGCCTTAATCGTTCCCAGATCAGGAGGTGGACCAGCATGCCAAGCTCATCCGACCACTTCGACATTCTGGTCCTCGGCAGCGGCGAAGGCGGAAAATATATCGCCTGGAGTATGGCCAACGCCGGTAAGAAAACGGCCGTCGTCGAACGTCGCTATATCGGGGGGTCCTGCCCGAACATTGCGTGTCTGCCCAGCAAGAACTTTGTTCATTCGGCCAAGGTGGCGCACTATGCCTCTCAGGCCGCCGCCTTCGGCCTTCCTGTCGCTTCTGGCCCAATTGACATGGAGGTCGTTCGGGGCCGAAAACGTGCCATGGTCGAGGGTCTCATCGAGATGCACCAGGGCCGCTTCGCTCAAACGGGAGCCCAACTCATTCTGGGCGAGGGCCGCTTCACAGCGCCGAAGACTCTACATGTCGACTGTGCTGACGGCATGACCCGCATTCTTACCGCCGACACCATCGTCCTCAGCACCGGCTCGCGTGCCACCATCGACCCTATTCCCGGTCTCGGCGAAGCTGCCCCTCTTACCCACATCGAGATGCTCGAGAGTGGCCAGGTCCCTAGCCACCTCATCATCCTAGGAGGCGGATACATCGGCCTAGAGTTCGCTCAGGCGATGCGCCGTCTCGGCTCCGCTGTCACCGTCGTCGAGCGCAATCCTCGTGTTCTCCACCGCGAAGACGAAGACGTCTCAGCCCTCCTCACGACTCTGCTTGAGCGTGAGGGCGTTAATTTCCTCACGAACGCCAACGTTGATAGCGTCTCCGGCACCTCCGGCACAAAAGTTACCATCTACGTTAACCATTCCGAAAGCCAGTCCAAGAATCTTGTTATGCTTACCGGCTCTCACCTGCTCGTAGCTGCCGGTCGCACACCCAACACCCAGGACATAGGCCTGGACCTTCTCGGCGTCGATCTCAAGCCCTCCGGTCACATCCAGGTCGACGAGCTTCTCCGTACCTCGGCTAAGAACATCTTCGCTGTGGGCGACTGCGCTGGTAGCCCTCACTTCACCCACATTGCTTTCGACGACTATCGTATCGTTCGCGACCAACTCACCCAAGGCAAATACCGCAGCACCACAGCCCGCCAAGTTCCCTTCTGTCTTTTCACCGACCCCGAGTTCGCTCGCATCGGCCTCAGCGAGTCAGACGCAAAGCGCCGGGGCATTTCCTATCGTCTCGCCAGACTGCCTATGATCGGCGTCCTCCGTACTCGCACCATGGGCGAGACTGAAGGTTTTCTGAAGGCCCTCATCGCACCCGACGACACTATCCTGGGCTTCACGGCTGTAGGCATTGGCACAGGCGAGCTCCTTGCGCCGGTCCAGCTCGCCATGTCCGCCAATCTGCCCTATACCGCTCTCCGCGACCTGATTGTCACCCATCCCACCCTCACCGAAGGTCTCGTCTACCTGTTTGCTTCCGGCCTGACCAAGCCATAGCCCAGCGAAGTCGTCTCCAAACTCAGGGCTGTACCCGGCGTGAGCCATTGGACGCGCTAAATTGGGGCTGCTTGGCCCGAAAATTATCAATGATTATCCCTGGAAATTCGGGTAGGGAAGACAACGTCGGCGGCAGACGTAGATTGATTCGATTTCCGCTAACGTCGTTTTTCGCGAACGACCCCGAACTCGAAGAGTGACTCGGCCTATTCTCACCAACAAGACAATGAGGTTGATCCGCGCTTTGGCCCTTTCGAGCCAGGCCAAGGAACTTGCTTCCTTTAACATAAAGAACATTCAAGCTGAGTGGAGAACACATGCGTACGGATCATCGAGTTCGGTCCTTCAACACATTTCAAGGTCTTCTCGCTCTCGGATGGCTGATGATCGCGTTTACCGCGCAACCGCAAGCTTTACCCAGCGCTACAGCCAGCCTGAACAGCCAATTTCATGCGCACTGGTCTGAGCAGGAGGGGCTTCCAGATGATGTCTCTCATATCGTTCAGGGATCGGACGGTTATCTCTGGATCACGAGCGGCAATGGTCTCTATCGATTCGATGGCGTCAGCTTTACGAGATTCTCACCGAAAGCCGGGAAACAGCTTCTCTCTCAATCGATGGAGTGCATCCTTGCTTTACCAGACGGGGGTATGTGGGTCAGCTACCAGTTCGGCGGAGCTTCGTTGATCCGAGACGGCTCTGTCGTCATCAGCAACGACCTAAATAGCACCGGTCACGGCAGCATCCAGGGCTTTGCGCTGGACTTTGACGGGAACTTGTGGGCCAGCAACGGCTTTTCGCTGATTCGTCGAGAAGGTGATACGTGGAAGCCGATTGGCGCCGACTGGAACTACACGGCGAAACGCAGTGAACCTCCAACGATAGACGGTGCGGGCAATCTGTGGGTATCGGACGGCAACGTTCTGTACGTCCTTCCGCGAGGAGGCAGGCGCTTTGAGTCGACCGGAATTCGAGGCGTCAGCATCGCAAAGCACTTCGATAAGAGCACTCGGAATTGGGTTCGGGGACGCGAAGACTTTCCGGAGATTGTTCGCTCTGATACGGGCCAGTGGCAAGAACATCAGACTGGTTTGCAGCACATCGGTGCGGCCATCGTGACGGACAAGGGAGACCTTGTGTTCGGCGTCGATGCCGGCCTTGCCGAGGTGAGCCCTTCCCTCTTGTCGATTGGAAGCAAGCATGCCGAAGACGACCTGCACCCTGTGTCATTAGCGATCGACAAGAAGCCTGTGTTTCTTCTCGGTCTTCTGGAAGATCGAGAAGGAAGCATATGGGTTCTTTCAGCGAACGGGCTCGATCAATTTCGGCCCAGTACTCTCAAGTCTGTCGACCTGGAGAACCAGACGGCGCTCACAGCAATCACGGTTGCCGGGAACTCACTGCTCGTTGGAACTTTCAACGCAACCGATACGATGAAGCGCATCGATGGGACAGTCGTCACCACCATGACGGGGAGCCCGGCGACCGTCTCGTGTCTCTACACTGCTCCGGATGGGACGGTGTGGGTTGGAGCAACGGGCAAACTGTGGAGATACCGTGACGGGCAATTTACCGCCGTGCCTCTGCCTCCGGGCGAGACGACGCCGACGTCGGATGTGCAGTCGCTCACCATGGACCACGCGGGCACTCTGTGGGCGGCTATCGTCGCCCCCGCCGGGCCTTTGGTGTTTCGGCTGAAGGACGGCGCCTGGTCGCCTTATATTGAGACCCAAACGGGACGCCAGCCATTTCCCCTGAGCCTGCTGACGGACCATGACGGAAACGTGTGGCTGGGATATTCTCGCAACCGCATGACGATCGTGAGCCCTGACGGAAGGCGCACAGCTATTCGTGACAAGGATGGTCTAGACGTTGGGACCATCATTACTCTTTACGAGCATCGGAACAGAGTTTGGATTGGTGGCACGGCTGGGCTTGCTTACAGCGTTCAAGGAAAGCTGCATTCGCTCCTCCAGGAATCTGGCGCTCCCTTCGCGAATGTTGCGGGAATCATCGAGAGAGCGAACGGCGATTTGTGGCTCAATATGCCGGAAGGCGTCATGAAAATTGCCGCTGCCGATCTGCAGAAGGCTGAGGTAAGCGACAGCCACACCGTGCGAGGGCGGCTCTACACGCATCTCGATGGAACGCAAGGTGCTCCCGCTCTTGTGAGACCGGTTCCAGCCGCCGCCGAGACACCGGACGGCAGAATTTACTTTTCGTCGAAGGGTCTACTGGCTTGGGTTGACCCGGATTCTCTTGAGGAAAATACCATCGCGCCGTCCACAACAATTGATTCGGTGTTGGTGGATGGCAAGCGCTTTGAGACTGGTGGACCGATTGTCCTCTCCAAGGGAGCGCAGAATCTACAGATCGATTACACGGCGAACAGCCTGCTCATTCCGCGGCGCGTTCGGTTTCGATACAGGCTCGAAGGCTTTGACAAGGATTGGCTGGATGCAGGCGCTCGTCGACAGGCCTTTTACTCCCATCTGCCTCCTGGCCACTATTCTTTCAGCGTGATTGCGTGCAATAACGATGGTGTCTGGGGCAAGGAAACGTCGTCTCTGAACATCACCCTGCCGCCCACGTTCCTGCAGAGCTGGCCTTTCAAGATTCTGTGCATTCTGCTCGCCCTGAGTGGCCTTTGGCTCTTCTACCTGGCACGTCTGAACAGCGCGGTGGCCAACGCCCGAGCGAAGTTGTATGAACGTCTTGCGGAACGCGAACGGATTGCCCGTGATCTCCATGACACTTTCTTTCAGGGCATTCAGGGGCTGCTGCTGCGGTTCAATACCGGCACCGCACAACTGCCTCCCGAGGAGCCCGCCCGGCGGATCTTTGTCGCGGCACTCGAGCAATCCGACCAGGTGATGCTTGAGGGGCGCGAGCTGGTGCTCGACCTTCGGGCTCCTACGGAGACATCAGACTTAGGGCAAGTTCTTGCGAGCACCGGCGAGGAGTTCGCGTCGTTGCACAAGGCGACGTTCGCCCTTTCCGTCTCCGGCCAATCGCGGGCGCTGCACCCGGTCGCGGCAGGAGATCTATACAGGCTGGGCAGAGAGGCACTCTATAACGCGTTTCGCCATGCGGATGCCGAACATGTGGAGTTGGAACTGCACTATCTCGAGGCCAGCCTCGTTTTGAGAGTTAGAGACGATGGCAAGGGAATGGAAGAGGACATACTGCGCGATCGGAAACGGCCAGGGCACTTAGGGCTGCCCGGCATGTATGAGCGTGCGGAGAAGCTGGGTGCAAAGCTTGAACTCTGGAGCAGACCCGGAAGCGGGACAGAGATCGAGGCTTCAGTCCCTGCGAGGATCGCCTACCTGAAGGAGGTTCCTTCGATATTTCCCGGTTGGTTGAGCCGTTTGGGGCGGCGGCTCAGACCCATTTCAGACGACTAGGCTCCGCCACCTCTCAGATGAAAGAAGAAGCCGACGCTCACGCGCCGGCTTGCAGGTTAGTTTCCGGATGCCTTGGGGTTATTGGTTCCGCGCGCCGCATCGTCGAGGAACGCGGCGACCTCAGCGGGCTTGGAAATCATGGGCACATGGCTTGATGAGAGGGTCAAGGTCCGAGCATTCATCCGTTTGGCCGAGGCACGCTCCTGTTCGGGTGCAATCATCCGGTCGTTCGCGGCAATCACAAACCAGCTCGGCTTGGTCCGCCACGCGGCGGCACTGATGGTTGCCCCCAGCACAGCCCCTTGTGTAGGAACCTGCGTGGCGATCAGCAGCTTGCGCACGGAATCAGGAACGTCCTGTGCAAAGTCTTCCTGAACGCCCTTGTCTGAAAGGACGAGGAAGCCATCCGCGAGTGGGCGAAGCTCAGTCACGCCCGGCGTCGGGCCATACGGCTTGGCCAGACCTCCCGCGGATTCGCCGGTATCGGGAGCAAAGGCGGCTACGTAGACGAGCCCTGCGACCTTGGGGTTGTTGCCGACTTCCGTGATGATCGCACCCCCATAAGAGTGGCCGACGAGAAGGACCGGTCCGTCCTGAGCATCGACCACTCGTTTGGTGGCGGCAACGTCATCGGCAAACGAAGTCAACGGGTTTTGAACAGCCGTGACGTGGTAACCCTTCTGCTCCAGCAGTGGGATGACCTTCGCCCAGCTCGAACCGTCAGCCCAGGCGCCGTGCACGAGCACGATGTTGTGGATCGGTTGCGTCGCAGATTGTGCGAATGAAGGAAGAGGTATGAGGCTCAGCGCGAAAGCAGTTCGAACGAGCATCCAGGACCGAATCGATCTTTGCATGTCAGGCTCCTTGGGGTCCGGCTCGCTTTCAACTCTTGCTGAAGTCGAAGCGACCTGTGATGAAGCTAACCTTGCGTTCCTGGCACGAATAGTTCCAATGGAGGCGTTATGCGGTAGCCCTTCAGGGCTTATCCGAAGACTCCAGCCTTATCTAGAGGTCGATATAGCCTCGGCGCAATGCCATCACGGCCGCGCCCGTCCGATCGTCGGCATCGAGCTTGGACAGGATGCTCTTTACGTGGTTCTTCACGGTATGCTCCGCGATGTGCAGCTCCGAACCGATCATCTTGTTGGATTGCCCTTTGACAACTCCACGCAGGACTTCAAGCTCCCTTGCCGTTAGAGCATCCTCTGCCGCATGTGCGGCAAGTTGCTGGGCAATCTCGGGCGGAATCCTTCGATGACCCGCGTGAACGGTACGGATCGTTTCGATCAGTTCTGTTCGCAACAGATTCTTGAGCAAGTATCCGACGGCGCCGGCTTTGAACGACTTGAGCACCTGGATATCGCCAGCCGAAGAGGAAAGGACCACTATTCTGGCTCGCGGATATTCAGCGCGGATCGTCGTGATGGCATCGATGCCGTTCACGCCGGGCATCCTGATATCCATGAGCGTCACATCAGGCCGATGCACCCGGAATTGCAGGAGGGCTTCCTCTCCTCCGCCCGCTTCCGCAACGACACACATGTCCCTCTGCGCATTGATTTCACCGGAGAGCCCCGCCACCATCAACGGGTGATCGTCAACAATCAGAACCCTGATCATGCCACGTTCGCTCATGTGTGCTCCTACTAAGCTCCAGCTGAATCGGTCGGCCTTCCAATCTCTCCTCATTTTAGCGGACCTACTCTCCGACTGCCCGACTCTAAAGGGCTACTGAAGACAGCCTCGCAAGGGGCTTTCAGAATGCGGATACCGCTCCCTAACGTTAGTAAGTGCAGAGACTCTATTCCATGTTTCCGGGGAAAGCCGCTGGCTTAGGTCTGCTTATTCTCCGATGTTGCGTTGCAACCCACCTCTTGCTCGCGGCGCCCTGGGACGATCACTTCTGGAAAGTGTTGGCGATTGTCGTTGCGTCGATTGGTTTATACACAGGGGCTCTTTCTCAAGTAGCATGCATACTTTGTCTCGCGCTGGAAGCGAGCTTCTTCAAAGCAGGCGAAAGTTCCGAACTTGTGCAAGAAGCGCTCCAGATGGGGATAGTCATTAGCGTGGCACTGCTTGGTCCCGGAGCGTTTTCCATCGATGCGAAGCGCTTTGGCCTCAGGCGCATTCTGCCGCCCTTGGAATGATCGTTCTTTCACACAGTCATAGGTCGAAAGAGCTACCTTTCTTTGGCTGCAAGGAGTCTCCCGAAGTTCGGTGGTGAGGCATACCTTCAGTCTCAACAAGGTGAAGCCGGACCCGCACAGGTTGTGTCCGGCGCCTGGGGAACGCAAGGTATCTGGAGGGTCTATGAGTAAGAACGGAAACATCGCATTGGTGCACGGAGCCTGGGCTGATGGCTCGTGCTGGAGCAAGGTCATCCTTTTGCTGCAGGCAAAGGGTTACAGCGTCACCGCGGCGCAGATACCGCTGACTTCGCTTGCAGACGACATCGAAGTCACTCGCCGATTGCTGGCGAATCTGCCCGGTCCTACGGTCCTGGTTGGCCACTCTTACGGTGGTGCGGTGATCACCGGGGCCGCTAGCTTGGCTCAGAACGTGAAAGCGCTCGTTTACGTCACGGCTTTCGGCCTGGACGAGGATGAGAGCCTGGAGTCTGTGGCAAAGCAGGGTCCTCCCCCAGCGGGTTCGGCTGCAGTTCAGCCGGACGCCTCCGGATTCCTTTGGATCAACCGGGAGAAGTTCCACGAGGTATTTGCAGGAGGCGCGACTGCTGACGAGGCAGCGGTCATGGCTGCGGTTCAGAAGCCGCTGAGTGTGGTCGCGTTTGCTGACAAGCAGGGTGCGCCTGCCTGGAAGACGACTCCATCGTGGTACCTAGTCTGCACCGACGATCAGATGATCCCTCCCCCTGCCCAGCAGTTCTTCGCGAAGCGTATGAACGCTACCGTCAGCTCTGTTGCCTCCAGCCATTGCCCCTTTGTCTCTCATCCCGAGGCGGTCGCAGACATCATCGCTTCAGCCGCAGACTCACTCACCTAACGCGTATGAAGCCCTTGGATGCGGTTCCGCTACTCTCCGGAGCAAGCGGAACCGAGCCCCGGCAAACCTGGAAAGTATCCGTCAGATGACGAAAGAGCCAGAGCTGAATGACTCAGCCAGAATGCATGGCGCTCACGAGCTCTGCGATCAGACCGGAGATATCGCCACTGCGAGCCTTCTTGAGAACTGGATTGACCAATCTCAACGTCGTTCGTGGTTTCTGTTCGAGAGCACACGCAGCTAGCCGCGAAGGCGAGGAATGGAGCTTGCTATGCCGAAGCTGAACATAACCACCGCAAGAATACCGGCACGCCGATTTACATTTGGCCTCTTCTTCGTTTGTGCGCTAGTGCTCACGACTCCCGCGCTGTCTCAACAAGTGAAGATCGACACTACCTCAGCGCGTGCTGTTCTTAAGGCGATCCAGGACCCCACGTTGACCAACGATCAGGCCATGGCGGTCGCGAAGCTTGAGGGCAACCAGGGGATGATCAGGGAGATGCAAGACCTTGGCGAAGCCGACACTGCAGAACAGTTCGCGCACGCCCTCGTGGCGGCCGCACATGGATTGCCTGCCGGCAGTCCCGCGGAAGCCAGCTACATGTTCTCGGCTGTGAAGGCTTCGACGGCTTCGATCTCGGCTCTTCTTGACCAGATCGAGTCAGGCTTCGACACAGGGATCCGCGATCGCATTCGCCCATACATTGGCAAGCCTGACAGTGTTTCCGTGCGGGGCTTTGTCGTTGCGGGCGGCGACGGCGGCGGGTACGCGTTTGGCGGCTCCGATTTCTATCTCAACATTGCACTTAACGACGACATCGTCATGGCAAAGCAGGTCATGATTCACGAGGCGTTTCATGGCGCACAAGGTGCCGTCTATCAAGAAGACACCGCGCACTGGGCCAAAGAGCGAACGCTGCCTGCTGATCTCGTTCGCGGCCAATTTTGTTCCAACACAGCCGAGCTCTTCATGGACATGCGAAATGAGGGTACCGCAAAGTTTGTTGGGTCCGACGACATCCTGAAGGACGCGAAAGGGCCGACCGGGCAGCGTCTGTACGCGGAAGCGCTCTACGGCAGAGAGCATCTCTCCGATAGCGCCAACCTTCTCGAACTCTCCATTGCCAGCCTGCAGGCGCCTGTACCTGTGCCTTATAAGGTCGTGTACAGCGTCGATTTCTGGGGTAGAGGAATCGTCTACTCCATCAGCAGCGCCATGGTAAGTGCAATCGTCGAGCAGGATGGTGCCGCAGCCGTTGGGGAGGTCATTCAGCAGCCCGGCTATGAATTCGTTCTCCGCTACACACGACTCAAGAGTTACGGGAAAGACCGTACGCATCCTCGCTTACGTGAGAACACCGTGAGCGCTGCACAATTGCTCCATGACGGTTGTCCCATCGCTCCTCCGCTACCTTCAACACCGCCCGGTGTATAGCCAAGCTCAAGGGATCTGCCTCTATGGAATCAAGCGTCTCGAGAATTGTCCGTATACCCATCCTGCCTCTCAAGATCGTCAATGCGCATCTGATTAGAGGTAACAGCGGATGCGTTCTAGTCGACGCTGGGCTACCCGGCTCCGCCGTGAGAGTGGAAAGGGTGCTTCTGAAGCTCGGCTTGACCTTTGAGGATGTCAAGGCCATTGTCATCACACACGCCCACGTGGACCACGCAGGCGGTGCATCAGAACTCCGGGAGAAAACGCGAGCTCCGATCCTTGCGCATGAAGCCGATCTGCCGTATTACAAACGAGAGAAACCAATGAACTTTTGCCCCACAGGGAAGGTAGGACGCTATTTCCTTAGAACGCCTCTACCCCATCAGAGCTACAAGGCTTTTGAACCCGACATTTTGCTCGCCGGTGGCGACACTCTCGATATCTCCAGGTTTGGCGTCGCGGGCGTTATCAGACATACGCCTGGGCATACAGCGGGATCCCTTTCCGTAACCCTCGCAAACGACGAGGCTATGGTGGGAGATCTTGTAGCCTCGGGCATCCTCATCGGCGGCATCGTGCGAATCCACCACGCGATCCAACCGCCGTTCGAGGAAGATACCCAGGCCACAGCCAGAGAGCTCCTGCGACTTGTTGGAGGCGGTGTTAAGCGTTTTCATCTCGGACATGGCGGACCACTGGATGCAATAGAGGTGCGTCGGCATGCGGAGAGGCTCGTTGCACCAATTCAGGGAACCCGCAAGAATCAAGAGGAAGGAAGACCGGATCATGAAAGTTTGCATCGATAATCTCAATCTCAACGTAGTGGATACCGGTAACGGAGACCCGACGCTAATCTTTCTTCACTATTGGGGCGGTTCAGCGAGGACTTGGACGGCCGTCACGCGTGCACTGGAGCCTAGCTTCCGATGCATCGCTTATGACCAGCGTGGTTGGGGCTCGTCCGATGCCCCAACGGATGCCTATAGCCTGCACGACTTGGCGCATGATGCATCCATGCTGATTCGCACACTGGGGTTGAAGCGATTTGTTCTCGTAGGTCACTCCATGGGAGGCAAGGCTGCACAACTGTTAGCCTCTCAGCGTCCGTCGGGGCTTGAGGCGTTGATCCTTGTGGCTCCTGCATCTCCTTTCCCGCAACATATCCCGGAAGAGGCCATGCAAGCTCAGTTGCACGCATACGACCATCGCGCGACCGCACTAGCAGCGATCGACTTCCTCACAGTGCGCCGACCAGACGCCGCAACGGTCGAACAGCTCCTGCAGGACAGCCTTGGAGGATCTCAGGGCGCTAAGCTGGCATGGCCGACAAGCGCAGCGTATGAAGATATTTCTAGCCAAGTGAAGAAGATTGCAGTACCGACTCTGCTTCTTGTGGGGGACCAGGATCGACAGGATCCTGAGGAACTGCAACGGCGGGAAGTGTTGCCCTTGATCGAGGGTGCAAGTCTCGAGGTAGTCCCCGATTGCGGCCACTTGATTCCAGTGGATCAACCGGTCGCGCTGGCTAACGCGATAACAACATTCGTGAACTCAATTGCAGAGCGATAACTGGAGATCCTTATGCCGGGCGACCTTATGCCGTCGATTCAATCGCGATCCACTCGTTAGGCTATTGCTCACAAAGGTTAGTGGACGCCAAATCGCCCATGCACTCATTGAAGAGCCAAAGTTTCATCGACACTTCCGCAAAATCGTTTTGAGCAGCTTCGGATTCTGCTAGGGACTGGCTAACGGAATTTGAGCGAGGCGGGTGGCGGAATAACTGGGCTGTGCCCGGTCTCTCGTGGCGGCTAACGGTGCATCCAGCAGTCGAAGGGCCTCCCTCCGCTACGTCTACTAAACTGAGGTCGATGCTCCTTACGATTTCGACCAACCATCAGCCTGCAACAGAACTCGGCTACCTCCTGCACAAGAACCCAGCGCGTCATTGTCGCTGGAGACAACAAGCAACTGCCGCCTACCGCGTTCTTTGCTGCGTCCGACGAAGACGAGGATGAGGACGAGGACGGTGACGCGACCGCATACGAGAGCCTGCTCGACATGATGATCCCGTTCGTTAAGGGCTTCCATCTCAACTGGCACTATCGAAGTCGCGACGAATCACTCATCTCGTTCTTCAATCACCATATGTACGACGACCGACTGGTCACGTTTCCTGGACCGGGCGGAAGCGCCGCGATGTCTCACGTTTTCGTCGATACCATCCCGAGTTCGGACGGGCAGGAAGACAGCTCGGGCGGCGAAGTCCAGAAGGTTGTGGAACTCGTCCTCCATCACGCACGCACCCAACCCGGTCGTACGTTGGGCGTCATAACAATGGGCATCAAGCATGCAAACCGGATTCAAGCTCTGCTTGATCGCGAGGTTGCTCGTCACCCCACACTGGCGAGCTTCTTCGATACAGATCGACCGGAACGGTTTTTCGTGAAGAACTTGGAGAGAGTGCAGGGAGACGAGCGGGACGTCATCATTCTCACCGTCGGTTATGGGAAAGACAGGGCCGGGAATCTTCCGCTGCGCTTCGGGCCCATTCTGTCAGCCGGGGGCCGCCGACGCCTTAACGTTGCCGCCACGCGTGCCAAGGAACAGGTCATCGTGGTGTCTTCCTTCGTTTATAGCGACATCAACAGCACTCAGGTTCGACCTGGTACGGGGCTTGAGTTCTTGAAGAACTACCTCCAATATGCAAGTTCGGGCGGCGCACTCTTGTCCCACGGTGAGATGACCAGCGAACCCATGAATGACTTCGAGGCCGACGTTTACGAGGCCCTCTCTGCAAAAGGAATGACGATCGTCCCGCAGGTCGGGTGCTCGAAGTTTCGAATTGACTTGGCGGCGTCTCACCCGACCCAACCCGGCAAGTTCGTCTTGGCGATCGATGCGATGGAGCGACCTACCATTCCCGCTACACGGCTCGTGATCGAGACCGGCTTCGCCAGCAGCAGCTCGAAAACCTCGGCTGGACCTTCCACCGTATCTGGTCGACGGATTGTTTCATGCGACGGCACGAGGAAGTGGAGCGTGCCGTTCAGGCCTTTCAAAAGGCTGTGGTGGCGAGTGACCTACCGAGACCGCCTAGGTTGCCGCAACCATAAGACACCATGGCCCCAAGCCCAAGCGCTCCATCCACGGAGCCGAGTCGTCGAAGTTCCGTCACTGCTCCCATTCCGGTACGAGCTTCTATAGCGGAATACACGAGCGACGAATTGAAAGCGCTGCTTGGATGGGTCCAATCCGACGGTAAACTTCGGACCAGCGACGAACTGGCGGATGAGATGTTTGCGGCGCTGCCATTTTCCCGCCGAGGATCGAAGATAGACGCAGCACTAAAAACGGACAAGAGCCAACTGATGACGTATGCCCGTATGCAGGGATCCTGCGAAACCATACCAACGGGATCTCCCCGCGTGGAAAAGGGGCGGTAGCCCAGAGAGTAGAGCGTCAATCATGACATTGGCGACGCGCTTTGTGGAGTGCCCGATCTATCGCGGGGCTGATGCCTGACAAAAGCTCTTCCTAATTTTGCCGTGCAGAAAACGGATGACACAACGGTCGATCGGCTTGCTGTAAACCCGCTCGGGAAACCGGTCTTCTTCAAGAACGAACCAAGTTATTGGGAACGGCATGCGCGGATCTCATCATGGCCTGGTTGCCAAGAGCGGCATACTCGCGAGAGGCCGGATACACTTATGCAAACCGCTATGTGTCAGAAGCAAACCTGCGCTTGCAAAAGCGGAGCGGACCATACATTTCCCGAGGCGAAGTCCTTCAACACAAGGTTGTCCAGGCTCAGGTTCGCGACCAGGCGCTTCAGCGTTGAGTTCTCTTGCTCCAACTCCTTCAGCCGCTTCGCCTGCTCCACCTGCAAGCCGCCATACTCCTTGCGCCAACGGAAGTACGTCTGCTCCACGATTTCCGCTTCTTTACACGCCAGTGCTGTCGTCTTCCCGTTCGCGATCCGCCACCTCGATCTGCCGCAACAGATTTACCACCTGCTCAGGTTGGTACTTCTTGCCTCGTCCCATATGCTCTCCTTGTCCAGTGTCTCTCTTCTCCTCTGGCACATTTCAAGCCGGGCAATCCAAGCGGTCGCAATGGTCCGCCGAGGGCGGCGGTGAGGAGCGTGTGATCCACCTTTTAGTATCCTCTAGTGCTGCGAGGAGATCCACCAACTCATCGAAACGACCTTAGTGCCAGAGCTCGGACGTTAGGACGGATCGCTCCGGCATCTCGCCCCGGACGCCCTGCGCAGCAAGCGTGTGGCCTGGTGTTTTGTTCTTCTAAGTTTAACCAAACGCCTCTTGACCTGACAGTTCATGATCCCTCTCCTCGCGGAACGGAATCCTTCAAGAAGGCCATTTCTGCTACGCGAACGCCCGGCCTGGGTCGAGGCCGCCAGCATCTTAGGTCTGCTCATGGTTGTTCCCCCTTGGGCCTCCGATACGGCCATTCTTTGTCCTTCGTTTGTACTGCTTCGGTACCCGCTGTTGCGTCTGGTGAAACGTGGCCGGGAGCGACCAGCGCGACGGAGCCGACGCAGCAAGTGCGGAGCACAGGAGTCGCTCCCGCCCACGTTTTACCCCGTGTCTGACCCTCTTCATGCACTATTTCTCTGTATTTAATGGAGTTATTCCAGGGTTGATAGACCCTAGTTACGAACAGTGCCTAGCCGCCGACTCCGGCGAGTTTCAGAAGATCCCGAGCGGCCGCCGCCGCCGCTGGGCCGTCCAGCTCGGCATGTTGACCTTCTCGATCGGCGTCTCCACCCAGCAGTGGCACGTCGCCGTGATGGGCATCGCCTACTCGTGGATCACCGCCGCCGCAGTTTGGCAGACCGGGATAAACTTTGGCCCGTTCGTGCGTATGGAATACGGCACGTGCGCCTCTCAGGATCAAACTACTGTCCTTCTTCCATAAATGGTTATAGTACGGATGAGGATCAAGCCCCTTGAACGAGTTCGCCCGTCCCACACTGAAGCAACTCTCTGTTCTTTTTCTGTCTCTCCTCTGCCTCACCACCCTCGCGCAATCGCCCGCGCCCAAGCCCGCTGAGCCATCGGACGGCGTCGACCACATCACCCTCGGCCAATCCATCTTTCCGCTGAACGGGGCGTACAAGTTCAGCATCGGCGACTCGCCGCTCGACCCCGCCACGCACCAACCGCTATGGGCCAAGCCCGGCTTCGACGACTCCCACTGGGAGACCGTCGACCTCACCCCGCCCAACGGCTCCTTCGACCCCGTCGTAGGCTTCTCAGGCTATGTCCCTGGATGGACAGCCCACGGCCATCCAGGCTACTCCGGCTATGCCTGGTACCGTATCCGGGTTAAGGTAGAGAGCCTTGCCGGCACAAAGCTCGCCCTCGCCGGGCCGAGCGATGTGGACGACGGCTTCCAAGTCTTCGCCAACGGAACCCTGCTGGGTAGCTTCGGTGACTTCTCCACCAGCCATCCCAGCGTCTATTACAGCCAGCCGACGCTCTTCCCCCTCCCATCCTCAGATAGAGCTTCTAATGCCGATGGCACCGAGGTGCTCGCCTTCCGCCTCTGGATGGAACCAGCCACGCTCATATATGCACCGGCCGCGGGCGGCTTCCATGCCGCTCCGCTCCTGGGCCACGCAGGCGCGGTCTCCGCCGGCTATCAGGTCCGCTGGCTGGAACAGGTTCGCTTCCAGGCGATAAGCATCATCGAGGTTCTTTTCTACTGCCTGCTGATGGTGCTATCCATCAGCCTCTCCATCTTCGACCGCTCCGACAAGGTCTACTACTGGATCGCGATAGTTTATGCGATCTCGGCCTGTAACATGAGCATTCAGACAGTCGGCACCCTCAGCCAGTTCATCAACCAGGTGACGTTGAACCTATTGGTGAACGGTCTCTTCTTCCCGCTCCTCCTCGCCATCTGGTTAATGGTCTGGTGGGTCTGGTTCCAGTTGAAGCGGCCGGTCTGGCTGCCGAAGGCTGTGGTTCTGCTGACGCTGCTCTACATGGCCGGCGACTTTCTCGGCGAAGAAATCGTCGTTGGCCTCGTCCCGCACCCGTTAGCGGTCAAGTTCCATCTGCTCTCGGTGGCTGCCAGGCTGGGCTTTCTCGCCTTGCTGGTGCTGGTCGTCGTTCTCGGAGTGCGCCAACAGGGACGCGAGGGATGGGTCGCCCTTCCTGCCGTCCTCGTGCTCGACGTTGCAACGTTCCAGGCTGAACTAGGTGGCCTTCATATCCGGCACGCCTGGTTTCCCTTCGGGATGCAGTTTACCCTTGGCGCGGCGGCGCAACTTCTGCTGGTTCTCGCTCTCTTCTTCCTCCTGCTCCGGCGCCTGTTCGTCTCGCTGCGCCTGCAGCGCCAGCAGGCGCTCGACATCCAGCAGGCCGCCGAGGTCCAGCAGGTCATCCTTCCAGAGTCCCGCACCGTCTACCCCGGCCTGCTGATCGAAACCGAGTACCGCGCCGCCCGCCAGATTGGCGGCGACTTCTTCCAGATCATCCCGCACCCTGCGGACGGAAGCGACGGGGCCGGAAGCACCCTCATCGTCGCCGGAGACGTCACCGGCAAAGGCCTCCAGGCCGGCATGACCGTCGCCCTGCTCATCGGCGCCATCCGGAGCACGGCGGAACTGAACTCCGGTCCACTCGTCGTCCTCGAAGCTCTCAACCGACGCCTCATCGGACGCGACGCCTCGCAGGCGACCTGCCTTGCACTCAGCATTGCCGCCGACGGAACGTGCACCCTCGCCAACGCCGGTCATCTGCCGCCTTATCTCAACGGCAAGCCGCTCGACATGGAAGGCGCTCTCCCGCTCGGCATGATCGACGGAGCGGAGTTCTCCGTCATGCACTTCACTCTCGCCGACGACGACAAGCTGGTCATGGTCTCCGACGGCATCCTCGAAGCGACGAACGAGAAGGGAGAGTTGTTCGGTTTCGAGCGCGTCGCTGAACTACTCCGGAACAACGGTGCGGTAAAGGCACTTGCAGATGCCGCACAAAGTTTCGGCCAGGAAGACGACATCAGCCTGATTGCCGTCACTCGAACTGTCGGAGTGTGACACCCAGTGTCCAGTCCTAAGAACTCTCGATTATGTTGAGAGCAAGAGGGGCGCGGCCTTCTTCTTGACGGCAGCGTCACACACTGGACAGGAGAAACAGCAAACATCGTGATGGCGTTCGTGCTGGGTGGAATAGCGATGACCTCCGGACACTACTTGCGTCGACTCTGCGCCACTCGCAGTCCTCTCTCTGCAAGAAGTTCCTTTTCTTTTCTACTTTCTCAATTTCGGGTTCAATTTGTGATGCCACGCCCCTCTATAAGGGGACTATTCACACACCGCGACTATAACGGATGGGAGGTAAGTGTCACCGTGCCGCTGCTGGCGGTGCTGACTTCGGTCATCTTCTTTCCGGCGAGCCATGTGGGCGTGGAGAAGGTAAGAGCCGGGGCGTGGTCGGGGGTGTCGGCTGCGGTGATGAGGCCGGTGGCGATGGTCTTCTTCTTGCCGACCAGGAGTGAGACTTCGACGTGGTCGGCTGTCGGCGTGAGCGGGGTGGTGAATTGAAGGGTGAGGGCATGCTTTTCGCCGTCGCGGATGGGTGAGAAGTGGACGCGGTTGATCGCCCAGATGTCGCCGGTACGGGTAACGTCGAGCGTGCAGTGGACCGAGGGAGAGAAGCGGTCAGTAGAGGTGACTGTGAGGTTTGGCCCGTCAACCTTGTCGATGTGGATGGAGCGATGATTGCCGTGCTCGTCGTCGAGCTCCCAGGTTGCGCCGGCCGTCAGTGCGGCGGGGGCGGAGATGGTTGTCCAGGTCTGCTGGCCTGGGATGAAGACGAGGGTGTGAGCGCTCTCGGTCTCGGCACCGTGGTAAGGGATGAAGTAGGGCGGGTGGCTGTACTCGCTCCAGACAGAGGCGACGCTAACTGTGGTGCCGACCTGGAGTGCGGTGCCTTCCCCGGCAAGGGCGCCGAGTTCGCGGTAGGCGAAGATGGGGATCTTAGACTCGGCGAGGGCAGTGAGGCCGCTGCCTTGTTCTGAGATGTCGGAGCCCTGGACGAAGCGCCACTCCAGGGGCTTGCCGTCGGCCATGGCGAAGCGCAGGGTGGAGATGCTGCCGACGTTCTCGGTATCGGCCTGCTCGAAGGCGAGCGCGGTCTTGTGGGCTTCTTCCCCCTGTGCGGTGGCGGAGGCGATAAGCCCTTCGTCGCTGGCGTAATGGATGCGCTTGCTCGTCGCACGGTCGGTGAGGGTGACATAGAGCAGTGGGTGCTTAGCGTTGGCAGGGTCGACGTCGAGCTCGATCATGGAATACGGAAGTTCGGGGCCGACGAACTGCACGAACTGCACGGGCCAATAGCGGTAGCTGGTCATGATAGGGAGCATGGGCGGAGCGATCGGGGCTGTTGAGGCTTCGGGCGCGGGTGCTTGGGCTTGAAGAGCGTCGATAGGGGTGGTGGAGGCGAGAACGAGGGACGCGGTGGCGAGGGTGGCGGCGAGGCGTTTCATGGTGGGCTCCTTGGTCTTCGTTTGGAGTGCGGTTGAGTGTTGAAATGGGTCGCTCGTGTGGTTTCTTAGCGCTTTGAGACGGCGCTTTAGAAGCTCCAGCGGAGGCCGGCTTCGACGCGGCGACCGGGGTCGGATTGATAGGCCTGGCCGAAGAGAGGAGAGCCGAGGACACCGCCGACGGCGAGGACGTTGTTGTGGTTGAGCAGGTTCGTCGAGCGCAGATTGATTGCGAGCGACTGGCCTTCTTTGCCGGTTGAGTGAGGGAGCTTGAAGGTGCGGCTGAGGTTGGTGTCGAGATGGACGTTCCAAGGAAGCGTGCCGGCATTGCGGCCGAGGAAGGCGCCGGTGCCAGTGGGTGAGAGGGAGCCGAAGGCGGTGTTGTAGACGGTGGCGCTCGATGCTACGGCGTAGACGGGGCGGTCGTTGAACACACCATCGCCGTTGTTGTCGAAGCCGGTGGTGACGTTGTAGGGAAGGCCGGAGGCGGCGTTGAACTGGAAGGAGAGGTTCGCGCCGCGAGGGAGGACGTAGTTGGTGAAGGCGATGAGCTGGTGCGTGGCCTCCCATGAGGGGCGGGCGAGTTCGCCGCTGCCGGAGAGACCGTTCTGGGGGAAGAAGGTGTCGGAGTCGGCGTTGCCGCGAAGATCCATGCGGACGTAGCCGGCGAAGATCTGGAGCTTCTTGAGGCTGTGCTGGTCGACGCCGACGAAGAGGACGTTGCCGCCGAGGCGGCCGGTCTGCTGGAACTGGAAGAGGTTCAGGTTGGGCTGAATGGGGCGCGTGCCAGTGGGTGAGTCGCCTAGCGGTGGGTTGATGTTGCGGGAACGCGTGATGTCCCAGGCGTGGACGAGGTACAGGTTGCTCTGAACGTGCCAGTGGCGGGGGAAGTCGTGCTCGACGCCGAGATGAGATTGCAGGGACGGAACCTGGGTAAGGCCGGGCAGTGGAGCGCGGAGGGTGGTAATGGTTGAAGTGCCGGTGTTGAGAGGGGAGCCATAGGCGGGATTGTTGATCTGGAACTGGGTCTGGATGGTGCCGTTGAGCTGGCGGTCGGCGAGGACAGTCTGGGGATCGACGACACCGTAGAAGAGGCCGGAGCGGAGGTGAAAGACGGTCTTCTGCTTGCGGTCAGGCGACCAGGCGAGGCCGAGACGCGGCCCTGCGTTCCCGATGGTGGTGGGGTTGTTCTGCATGGCCCAGCGCAGGCCAAGTGAGAGCTGAAGGCGGGGGCGAAGCTTCCACTGGTCCTGAGCGTATAGGACGGCCTGAAGCTGGTTCAGCGAGACAGCGGGTGTTCCCGTGGTGATGTTGAACTGAGTGGGTGTGCCGCCGGGAAGGTTGAGCAGGGTGCGGCGGTACTGTTCGAGGCCGGTAATGGTGGAGGTGCCGGAGCCATCGAGCGCGGGAGCGGCGCCGCCGCCGAAGATGTAGGTGCCGTTGAAGCCGGCGGGCTGGGTGTCGTTGAGCGAGGTGTCGAGCAGTTCGAGGCCGGCCTTGAGGCTGTGTTTGCCATAGGTGCACATGATGTCGTCGTCGACTTCGAGGTCGCGCTCGTGGGAGCGGAGGTAGCCCGTGGTGACGCCGCCGCCGATGAACGCGCCGCCGACCTGTAACGATGGAGCCGTGGAGATGGGCGTGTCGGTGCGATAGCGCCAGGTGTAGCCGACGCGGGTCTCGTGGACGAGAGTGGCTGAGAGAGTTTGGAGGTTAGAGACCTGGAAGACCTGTTCGGATTGATTGGTGTTGTAGCCGGCCTCGGCGAGGACGTTGCCGCCCACGCCCTGGTTCGAGAGTCCGTTGACGTTGGCGGTGTAGGTTGCCGTGAGGTTGTTCTTGGGGCTTAGGAGATAGCCGAAGCGAGCGCTGGCCTCCCAGAGCGAGCGCGGGGCGGCGACGTTGGCGGAGACGGGAGTTTCAGTGCCCGACGAGTTGAGGGTAACGGCGTCGACGACGGCGAACTGGCTGATCTGGCGATGTTCGAGGGCGAGAGCAAAGTCGCTGCGGTTCTTCGCGATGGGGCCGCTCAGTTCGAAGCCGTAGCGCTGCTTGCCGATGGCGGCACGGCTGGGCGAGAACGGGTCTTCGGCGTTCATGAAGCCGGCGGACTGGGTGGTGAACAGAGCGCCGTGGAACTTCGACTGGCCGGGTTTGGTATAGATCTCGACGCGCCCGCCTCGGTATGGGGGGCGGGCGTACTCGGCGGAGAAGAGGTCAGGGTTGACGCGGATGAAGGCGATTGCTGACTTGGGGGGAATCTGGCCCCCGTTCTGGAAGCCATCGACAGTAACAATAGCCGCGCCGGGAGCGCCACCAGCGGCTGCGGCGAGAACCTGGAGCTGGCGGCTGAACTCGTCTGGATCGTCGGCGAGCTGGGAGATGTCAACAGTCTTGAGGGTGCGGGAACCGGCGATGTCTTCGCTCGAGACACCGGAGCTGTCGGGGGCGGCGTCGACCTCGGTGTTGACGGTGAGAACCTTGAGGCGGACGGAGAACGCGCGAGCACCTGGGCCCACCTCAAGACTATGGGTAGCGGTCTCGAAGCCGTCGGCGTCGATGGTGACGCTGTAGGTGCCGTCGGGAAGGCAGGCGGTGGTGAAGCGGCCGTCGCGCGTTGTGTGGAGAATCTCAACGCTTCCGTTGATTTTGAGGGTCGCGTCGGCGATGAGCGCACCGGTGCTGTCCATGACCTGGCCGGTGGCGATGCTGAAGTGCTCGCGGCATGCGGACTGAGCGGCGGCGGTCCCCAGCGAGAGAACACCGGAGACCAGGATAGCGGCGGCGATGAAGTTCCGGGTTGGCATCGGGAGCTCCTGTGGGTTACAGGAGCTATGTTGCGGGAGATCGGCGGCGAAACTAAGTGCGGAGTATCAGGATGGTTGTGTGACACGTGTCATATGACAAGTGTCATACGTCTGGAATGATGGGTGGGAGTTTCTGGATCGGCTGTATTCGCGAGATGATGAAAGTCATTATGGATCGCCAAGGCGCTACTGACGCGGTGGAACTCGGAGAACTGAGCGGCCGGACCCTGCGGGCATCTATCTCGGCGCAACACCAATGGATGTTCCGGTGGCCCCCGCTGCTCTACACGGTGTTCTGGTTTATCTCGCCATGGTACCGGCACACAGTGCTGGGATGGTGCGGGTTTGCCCTATTCTATGCGACGTTCCTCCTGGCCTACTACAAGATGTTCCGGGACAACGAGCCGCCGCGTCTCGAGTGGCTTGCGGTGATGTTCGCGCTGGGTTATCTGAATTACCCGTTCAACCGGAGTGCAGCGGGTGAGTTTGTTTTTCCTGTGGTGATGAGCGTCTTCTTTCTGTGCCAGACAAGAATGTTTGCGGCACTCTGGAGATTTGGAGTGATTGCGGCGGCGCAGGCGATTGGAGTTTTGGTCGAGACCGCGTTGCTCCATCGCGATATTGCGATTGCTGAGAGCGTCATCTTTTACACAGTAGCGATCGGGCTTAGTAACTTCGCCTACGCGCGGCATGTGATGGCGAGCGAGCAATTGGAGCGAGCGAACCTTGAGATCGAGCATCTGACCCAGGTAGCCGAGCGGGAGCGGATCGCACGTGATCTGCACGACCTGCTGGGACACACGCTGACTGTGATCGCGCTGAAGAGCGATGTAGCGAACCGGCTGTTCGACATTGAGCCGGAGCTGGCGCACCGCGAGATTGCCGAGGTGCAGGATACGGCTCGCAAAGCGCTAGCTGAGATTCGCGAGGCGGTGACGGGATATCGCGCGGAAGGGCTGGCGGCGGAGGTGGCGCGGGCGCGGCGATCGCTGACGAGCGCGGGGGTGGAATTGAGGACGGAGATGGAGTTCATGGTGCTTCCGGAGCCGGCGACAAACACGCTATGCCTTGTGTTGAGGGAGGCGGTGACCAACGCGATCCGTCATGCGGGAGCAACCACATGCCGCTTAGAAGTGCGCCGCGAGGGCGATGTGGTGACGATGAGCATTGAGGACGATGGATCGGGGGAGTTGAAGGCTGAGGGAAACGGTCTGCGGGGGATGCGCGAACGGTTGACAGTGTTAGGAGGAAGTTTGCTGCGGGAGCGGGCGGTCAGCGGAGGCACTCGGCTGGTGGCGACGTTGCGCGTGGTATCCGGAGTGTCGGCGGATGCGGCGAGGCCGCGAGTGGAGCGAGACGACGCCGCCTTCGGTGCGGTGTCCGAAGGACCGGTGCAAGCATGAATGCCGCTCAGGGAAAGCCTGCTAAGGAGATCCAGGTGGTCTTAGCCGAGGACCAGGGGATGGTGCAGGGAGCGCTGGCCGTGCTGCTGGGGATCGAACCCGATATCGAAGTAGTTGCTGCGGCGAACGATGGCGAAGAGGCGCTGCGAGCGATTGGGAGGCACCGGCCGGGGGTTCTGGTCACGGACATCGAGATGCCAAAGCTGACCGGGCTAGAGCTTGCCGGACGAGTGCGGGAACTTTATCCGGCGACGCGGGTGCTGATCCTGACGACCTTCGCGAGACCGGGGTATCTGAGGCGGGCCCTAGACGCGGGAGCGCTGGGGTATTTGTTGAAGGACAGGCCATCAACTGAGTTGGCTGATGCAGTTCGGCGCGTATATCGCGGACTCCGTGTGGTGGACCCTGAACTGGCAGCTGAAGCGTGGAGCGGGGAGGTAGATCCGCTGAGCGATCGCGAGCGCGAGATATTGCGGCGGGCGGGTGAAGGCGAGAGCACGGCAGATCTGGCACGGTCCCTCCGGCTGTCGGACGGGACGGTGAGGAATTACCTCTCGGAGGCGATCTCGAAGCTGGGGGCGCACAATCGTACTGAGGCAGCCCGAATGGCGCGGGCGAAGGGATGGTTGTGATCGGGAGACTTTGTGTTGTTTGACGAACGAGTGGGGAGGCTGGCAGGCTGTCCTGGGCAGCGACGCCTTCTTAGCCATCTACCACAACCCTTTGTTGTGGGTTCCAATCGGGCTAGTACGCATCGCCAACACCCTGCTCTTCAACTGGACCGGCCGCCTTGCACCTGCAGTCATCTTGCCTATGGTCTCCAACGCTGTCGTGCTCAGTTAGCCGCGCGGCCAGGACCGAGGCGGATTTCGTGGGGCCGGAGCTCCCGGGGCCGTGGTCGAGACGATGGCAAGGTGAGCGTCCTGTGCGGTCTCGCGAATGAGGGTGCGGGCGACGAGGTATCGCGAGACGACGCTCCAGGGAGAGGTCTGATCTGCGGATATGGTGCGGAAGCCAGCGATGGCCGCGTGGAGATCCTGAGCGTTCTTGTTCTTGCTGTTGTCGTTGCTCTTGCGTCTAACCTTAATAACCTTAACGTGTCGATAGACACTCCTACTACTTAGTGGGACTCTGGGCACAAGTACATAGGCTCTCAGTACAGGTACATATGCCCTGAGCACAAGTGCTTTTGCTGCAAATCAGAAAGTAAAAAAATAAGAATAACCGGGTAATCACCCAGCGCCTGGATATTAGACCCCTAAGGGCCGGTTGCGCTGGGCGTCATTTCGATCGCAACCGGCCCCTAAATCTCCCCGTTTGGGGCCATCAGGGAAGCGATCTACATGGACGGTGACTTCAACATGGGGCGGGTAAAGCAGGCCCATTGACTGCGCGACTTTGTCCGGGAAGCTGGCCTTGGCCATATTGAGCTCTTGTTGCTGATGGTGCTGGCCCGAAAGATGGGCAAAAGGTTAGCATCGCGACAGGAGGGATTGAGAATGGATGCCGAGCGTCGCTGGAGACTCTGGAGACCGAGTCTCTTCTGGAGCGCAAAGCAATCGGCAACGCTCTCGGTCGCCTGATCGAAGCTGGCTTCATCACCAAGACGTACGACCGGGATCGCCGCACCGAGTTGACTAGGGAGGGCCGACGCCGTCGTGCTCGCGGTCTATCCCTCGTCTGCCCCGAGAAGAACAACTATCAGCGCCGGTCCATAGGTGCACCCCGAAAGGACGGGAGCACCAACGATGATTGGAAGCACTGCGTGTAGCACCTTGTTCCCTCCGTCTGGGACGGCATCATGTTCGACTCGCGCGAAGCCGCGTCAGCGGCGACGGTGTCCGCCGAGGCTATGGCCGAAGTTGAACGAGTCCTCGCCGATGACGCCGATTTTTCCCGATCGACCCGCGAGTCTATCGGCACCAACGTCACGAAGCAGGATGCGGACGAAGTGTTCAGGTTCATCCAGCACTACTTCGCCGGTCATCCTACTCTGACCAGCCAGTCCGAAAAGAACGGCCTCCGGTCGATGAACAAGGCCTGCGTTGAGCTGGCGCGGAAGGCGATCGATCTGGGCAACATTCAATATGCGAGCGACTTTCTGTGGTGGTTGGAGCAGCGCCGCAACGAGGTCTACGGGAAGCTAATGAATGGCACGATCAAGAACTTGGGAGTGGACTTCGGGCTACTTCGGTACGTAAACGAGCTCTGGGATGAGTTCGTCCCTGAGTCGGACAACGACCCAGGCCCGTCCACTGACGACGAGGGCGGTGATGACGACAATGGGGGTGATGATGATGGTTGGTCGCAGGACGACGACGATGATGACGAAGGCGGCGGTAAGGATGAGTCTGAGGACGAAAGCCCAACCCTGACTTCCTCTCGTGGCCAAGCCCCTCCGCCGATCTTCGATTTCGACGACGAGGACGAGCCGGTGGAAGACACTGAGCCGGTGTCGGTGCCAGGTGACCGGTTCACTCATGAGCGCAAGGCGTTCGCGGCGGCGCTGTCGAAGTAGACTAACGAGTTCATGCGCCTTGCGGACAGGATCACCATCAGCCTTGACTTGGGGAACAACATCGTCCTCCGCATGGTAGTCAAGTGGCTGGAAAGCGGCACCTACCCGATCAACATCATCACCCATGCACAGGTGTCCCGGTTTGTCCTGCGCGTGACCCTGCCCTGGAACGTTGCACGTTACATCGTCGTAACGCAGAGAAGTCCGCAGAGGATCGGCGCATCGACACCAACTACAAGTTTCCTGAGCCAATCCGGCGAGAACGTGAAGGTCGTTCAGGAGCTCTTGAGACACGCCTCCAGTCGCATCACCCAGGACATTTACCAGCAGGCCGACCAGTCGGCGAAGCGTGAGGCGTTGAAGAAGTTCTCCAGCCTGTTCGTCGTGCCCGACACGAAGTCAGCGTAGGTGTAGGCGTAGATCTGCGTAAAGAAGCCCCTCTCGGATAGATCGAGAGGGGCTTCCTTTTGAGTTGCGTCAGAGCGTCAGTCGACGCTATTTTTCGAAAGTGCCCTTTCAGGACCCCAATCCTACATTAGGTTGTTCTTGTAAGCTGTTGATTCTATTTGGCGTCCCCGACAAGATTTGAACTTGTGTTGTCGCCTTGAGAAGGCGGTGTCCTGGGCCGGCTAGACGACGGGGACGCGTGGGTGTGACTTGGTTCACGCTATCAACGCGGGCGGGCTGTGTCAAAGCCTCGGGTGTGTTGATAAGGTGCGGCATAGTATCCTGCAGCCAGACCCCATGGCCACTTCTCTGCGAAGCTACAAGTATCTCGACGCGCTTACGACGGCGTTCGTGGTGATCCTGCTGGTGTCGAACCTGGTGGCGCAGAAGGTCTGCGTGGTGGGACCGTTCGACATCTCCGGCGCGATCATTCTGTTCCCGATTACGTACATCTTCGGCGACGTCTTCACCGAGGTGTATGGATTTGCGGCATCGCGGCGGGCGATCTGGCTGGGGTTCTTTGGGACGGCGCTGCTATATGGAGTGGCGTCCATCGTGATCGCGCTGCCGGCGGCTCCGGAGTGGCCGAACCAGAAGGCATTTGCGACGGTCTTCGGGATCATCCCGCGCATTCTTGTAGCGAGTTTGATCTCGTTTTGGGCGGGAGAGTTCGCGAACTCCTACACGATGGCGCGGTTGAAGCTGCTCACCAATGGAAGGAAGCTGTGGACGCGGACGATCGGGTCGACGGTGGTGGGGCAGGCGGTGGATACGACGCTCGTGATCATCCTAACCTTTGCCGGGACGTACAGCATTCCCACGCTGATCAAGATCATCTACACGGGCTATCTGTTGAAGGTGGCGTATGAGGTGATTGCGACGCCGGTGACATACCTCGTGATCAACTGGCTGAAGCGGGCGGAGGGCGCGGACGTCTTCGACCGGGACAAGGACTTCAATCCGTTCCGGTTCGCGACGACGGAAACGCCGTCTTCATAAACGGCCTGAAATTCTGCGCAAGCCTTCTGTTTTGAACTGGATAGAATTTACGCATCCCCCGCAGAGACACGCTCATCTAACGACCGTAGTCTAAATTTATCCTGCAACGTTTGTGGTTCTGATCTCCTGCCGCTATGTCCGGCGGCGAGGGCAAGGCTGTGATCGGAGTGGGTATTGCCTTGAACGGACCTGAATCCGTGGAATTTGTGGATAGAAGAACGATGAAGGAGTTGCAATTGTCACAGGCATCCGAAGCTCTCCGAACAATAGCGCGCGGCGCTAGGCTGGGCGTAACGCTGGGCGTGGGGCTCGTCGCGCTGACTCTGAGCGGCTGCAAGAAGCCCGCTCCGGCGGCTCCCCCGGCGATGCAGGCGACGCCGGTGCAGGTCGCGCCGGTTACGCTGAACCCTGTCCCGAACTCCGACACCTACGTGGCGACGATTAAGAGCCGGCGCTCTTCGACGATGCAGCCGCAGGTGGACGGAAACCTGACGAGGATCTTTGTACACTCCGGCGAGGCCGTAAAGGCTGGTCAGGTGCTCATGCAGATCGACCCGTTGAAGCAGGTTGCGACGGTACAGAGCCAGCAGGGCACCGAAGCGCAGAAGAAGGCGCTCTACCTGTACAACCAGGTGGAGGTGGAGAGGCAGAAGAAGCTCTACGAGGCCGGAGTGACGTCCAAGCAGTCGTACGACCAGGAGGTACAGGCATTTGAAAATGCGAAGGCCGACTACGAGTCCTCCGTTGCGCTGACCGGCACACAAAAAGAACAACTGAAGTACTACCAGATTCGCGCGCCGTTTGCGGGAGTCGTGGGTGACATCCCGGTACACCTTGGGGATTACGTATCGCCTACCACTGTACTGACGACCGTGGATGAGAACGCCGATCTGGAGGCGTATATCTACCTGCCAACCGAGCGCACGAGCCAGGTGCGTATGGGTCTGCCGGTGGAGATTCTCGGAAACGACGGTTCGGTGCTGGTGAAGTCTGCGATTAACTTCCTTTCGCCGCAGGTGGACAACGGTCTGCAGAGCATTCTCGCGAAGGCTCCGATACCGCGGACCGCACAGACGCTGCGGAACGAGCAACTTGTGAATGCGAAGGTGACCTGGAGCACAGCTCCCGCTCCGACGGTGCCGGTACTGGCCGTGGTTCGCGTGGGTGGACAGCCGTTCGTCTTCGTGGCTGCTCCCGCGCCGGGCGGCAAGGGCGGCTTTGCTGCCCATCAGGTTGCGGTGACGCTTGGAGATACGGTGGGCAATACCTATCCGGTGCTGAGCGGTCTGAAGCCCGGGGACAAGGTGATTCTGTCGGGTCTCCAGTTCCTGCAAGAGGGCGCACCGGTACAGCCGCTGGGATAAGCGAAGGCCGTTGTTCGTTCTACGTTGCACGTTGTTCGTTTGTTGGATACGGACACCGCGGCCTGATTTTACGAACAACGAACGACGAATAACGTACAACGCGCACTTAGAGGTTTGACTTGGTAGATTTTTTCATTCGCCGCCCGATCTTCGCTACGGTCTGCGCGCTGCTTATTGTGCTGGCCGGAGCGGTGTGCATCCCGACGCTGCCTATCTCTCTGTATCCGGACCTTGCGCCTCCGCAGGTCGTGGTGAGCTGCAACTACATCGGCGCCAACTCGAAGGACGTCGAGTCGGCCGTAACCACGATTCTCGAGCAGTCGATCAATGGCGTCGAGGGGATGCGGTACATCAGCTCAACGAGTTCGAACGATGGAACCTCGACCATTACCGCGACATTCGATACCGGCTACGATCTGGATATCGCCGCTGTAGACGTTCAGAACCGTGTGTCGTCCGTCTCGGGCCGTCTGCCTGCGGCAGTCAATAACACCGGCATCTCGATCACCAAGGCGAATGCAAACTTCGTGCTGGCGATCGGATTCATCTCACCGGACCACTCGCTTTCACCTCTTTTCATTTCGAACTACCTCGACGTGTACGTTGCGGATGCTCTCAAGCGCGTGAAGGGCGTCGGCGCAGTGGTCATCTTCGGCGAACGTAAGTACGCGATGCGTCTCTGGCTCGATCCCGCGAAGCTTGCGGCGCGGCAGTTGACAGCGCTTGACGTGACGAATGCACTGGCTGAACAGAACATCGAAGTTCCCGCCGGACAGTTGGGCATTCCGCCGTCCGACCCAAAGCAGAGCTTCCAGATCGCGGTGAGGGTTGCGGGGCGTTTGGCCGACGCCAAGCAGTTCGAGAACATCGTGATCAAGAACAGCACGACGGCGAACGGCATCGTGTTGCTGAAGGACGTGGGGCGCGCAGAGATTGGTGCTGAGAACTACAACACGGACCTGAAGTTCTCGGGCGGCGACGCAGTCGGACTCGGCGTGCAGCAGCTCTCGACTGCAAATGCCCTTTCGGTGAAGCAGCAGTGCGAAGCGGTCCTCGCGGAGCTGAAGAAGTCGTTCCCTCCGGGCATGGACTATGTCGTTGCGGTTGACTCGACGCTGGTTGTGTCGGACTCGATCAAAGAGGTTGAGACGACGCTGGCTGAGGCAATCATCATCGTCATCGTCGTGATCTTCCTGTTCCTCCAGGACTGGCGCGCAACTATCATTCCCGCGGTGACGATTCCTGTGTCGCTCGTGGGAACGTTCGCGTTCATCAAGATCTTCGGCTTCTCCATCAACTCGCTGACGCTCTTCGGAATCACGCTCGCTACGGGGCTAGTCGTTGACGACGCGATCGTGGTCATCGAGAATGTCCAGCGACATCTTGAAGAAGAGGTGGAGCGAGGCGAGATCAGCGAGAGCCGCGATGCGCACCATGCAACCAGCGTCGCGATGGCCGAGGTTACTAGTGCCGTTATTGCTACGTCGCTGGTATTGATCTCCGTGTTTGTGCCGGTCAGCTTCTTCCCCGGTACCACAGGCATTCTGTACAAGCAGTTCTCGCTGACGATTGCCTTCGCGATTGCGATCTCCGCGTTCAACGCGCTTACGCTGTCGCCGGCGTTGGCGGCGATTCTGCTTCGACCGCAGTCACGTCCGACGGGCCTGCTGGGGCTGATTCTGAATCCGATTGAAGCCCTGATCCGGAAGACGATCAAGGTCTACGCGAAGATTGCAGAGTGGGTTGTTGCGTGGCGCTGGGCGGTGCTGGTGCTCTTCCTCCTGTCGCTGGGGCTGACGGGATACATGTACAACCATGTGCCAACGGCGTTCATCCCGGCCGAAGACCAGAGCTATTTCCTGATCATCGTGCAGACGCCTCCGGGAGCTTCGCTCTCGTATACGTCGGAGTTTGCCGCTCGTGGCGCGGACCTCGTGCGGCAGGACGATGACGTCTTCGGAACTTTTTCGGTCATGGGCTTCTCGCTGGCCGGCGGAAGTTCGCCGAACGCTGGATTGATCTTCGCGCCGTTGAAGCCGATCGACGAGCGCACGAAGAAGGGCGCTGGACACTCCGCGAAAGAGATCGTAGCGCGGATCGGGCCGAAGCTCTTCATGGTGCCGGGCGGCATCCTGTTCGCTGCGGAACCTCCGGCGATCGCTGGTCTCGGAACTGTGGGCGGATTCCAGTTCATGCTGCAGGATGCTGGCCGCAACACGTTCACCGATATCGATCGCGTGGCGCACCAGATCGTCGGCGCGTCGCGTGCGCCTGGGTCAGGGCTGACCGCGCTCAACACGACCTTCACCGCGAACGATCCGCAGCTTCAGGTGACGTTTGATCGCGAGAAGGCCAAGACGATGGGCGTGCCGCTCGATCAGATTACGGCGGCGATGTCGACCTTCATGGGCTCGAGCTATGTGAACGACTTTGACTTCAACAATCGTTCGTATCGCGTGTACGTGCAGGCTGACCAGATGTTCCGGCGCAGCGCGAACGACCTGAAGGGGTACTACGTCAGGTCGAATACGAATCAGATGGTGCCGCTCGAGAACCTCGTGATGGTGACGGAGACCTCTGGTCCGCAGGTCATCAACCACTACAACCTCTTCCGTTCGGCGGAGATTGATGGTTCGCCGGCTCCGGGGCTTAGCTCCGGGCAGGGGCTTGAGAACATGGTGACCCTGTTCAACAAGTTCAAGCTGCAGGGCATGAGCTACTCGTGGACCGGTATCGCTCTCGAAGAGATCGAGTCTTCCGGTAAGGCGATCATCATCTTTGGCCTCGGTCTGCTGGTTGTGTACCTTGCGTTGGCGGCGCAATACGAGAGCTTCGCGCTGCCGTTCATCATCCTGTTGGCGGTGCCGATGGCGATCCTTGGAGCGCTGTCGCTGGTCTCCTTCCGCGGGCTGGTAGATGACGTCTACGTGCAGATCGGTCTCGTCATGCTGATTGGTCTCTCGGCGAAGAACTCGATTCTTATCGTCGAGTTTGCCGAGCAGCAACTGGAGCATGGCAAGAGCATCATCGAGGCGGCGATCGTGGCGGCGGAGCTTCGCTTGAGGCCGATTCTGATGACCTCGATCGCGTTCATCCTGGGCGTGTTGCCGCTCTACTTCGCGACGGGTGCGGGCGCTTATGGAAGGCACTCGGTAGGTACGGCGATCGTTGGCGGAATGATCCTGTCGACGATCCTGAACCTGGTGTTTATCCCGGTGCTATACGTTCTGCTGAAGACCTTCCTGGGAATGTTCTCGAAGGGTAAGAAGAAGGAGAACGGGAACGAACTGCCGCCGTCGACTGTAACTCCGTAGGACAGTGTCTGAAGGCAAAAAGAAAGCGCCCGCTTGTAGATCAAGCGGGCGCCTTCTTTTAGTGTGCGGAGATTAGTGTTTGAGAAGTGCAGGGTCGAGCGACGGAAACACCCTGAGCTGCTTGCGTGTGTTTGAAGCAGCCTGCTCTTCTTTGTTGAGAACGCTCTCATCGGTCGCTTTGAGAGCGTCTGGCTTTGCGACAGAGTGCGATCCGCTTACCCCGGAAGGCACCGACTTGGATCGTATGACGTTCCAGCTGCCGGATTGATGAGGCTTCGGCACTGAGCTTTCGTGAGTTGACATAAGAGCTCCTTGAAGAGGAGTTGCAGGTCACCAGACTTGCGAGGTGGGCCAAGGGCGGTTAGCCCGGTCAGCGATTTGTTGCGTTGTGAAGGGCTGGAGTCGGCTGGGTTGAGCGACTACGGGGGCATGCCCTCAGTGGCGCGAGTATAACTCTGGTAACGCAGGATAAGCAAAGCTGAAGTAGTTTACTTATCGGCTTCCTGTATTGGCTGTGCCTTTTTGGGCATTGCCGTTGTGAAACAAACTGGTCGATTTGATGGGATTTTCAAGCATGTATATTCATCTTTTTCCGAATAATCATTCATGTTGACGCGGCATTTGGCGGCTGCCAAGCTCAAGGTCGAGGCCATGTGAGATGAGTACGTCTGTAACCAACCTGAACCCCAATGCCATAAACGCAGTTTCCATCCTTTCGAGTGCGAGACCTCAGCTTTTGATGTGCGCGCCGCACCTCTACGACGTGGACTACGTGATCAATCCGTGGATGACGGGCAACGTTCATAACGCGTCGCGCGACCTGGCGATGAAGCAGTGGCAGAACCTATACGCTGCTGTCTCGGAGGTGGCCGACGTGTTATTGGTCGAACCACAGCCGGGCTCTCCCGATATGGTGTTTACGGCGAACGCCGGGCTTCTCTATAACGGCGAGGTGGCGATCAGCAGCTTCTTCCATCCGGAGCGGCAGGGAGAGGAGCCGCACTTTAGACGCTGGTTTGCGGAGCAGGGATACAAGGTCTTGGACGTTGCGCGTGAGACACCGTTTGAAGGCGAAGGCGATGCGCTCTTCAGCGAAGATGGGACGCGGCTTTGGGTGGGGTATGGGACGAGGACGCTGGAGTCGAGCCACGATTTGCTGCGAGCGGCGTGGGGCGTGGAGGTTGTCGGGCTGGAGTTGATTGACCCGCGGTTCTATCACCTGGATACGTGCTTCGCCCCGTTGGTGGGAGGGTACGTGATGTACTATCCTGCGGCGTTTGGCGCGGATTCGTTGCGGGAGATTGAGGCGTTCTACCCGGAGGACAGTCGGATCGTGGTGGAGGAGGCGGATGCGGTGCGGTTTGCCTGCAATGCGGTGAATATTGGTTCGACCATTATCTTGAACCGGATCAGCGAGGAGTTATTGGCTCGCCTGAGTTCGCTTGATTTTGAGGTAGTTCAAGTGGAGTTGAGCGAGTTTCTGCGGGCTGGCGGGGCGGCGAAATGCCTGGTGATGAAATTGGGTAAGGCGTTGGATGCGCCGCGTCTGACGTAGACGAGGCAGATCACACCATCGTGGCCGTCATTCTGAACGTAGTGAAGATCCCCGCGTTTCGTTCTTTGGGCCCAGGAGTCTGGTGGCGGCACGGGCGAAATGCGGGGATTCTTCGGCTTCGCCTCAGAATGACGGCTCTGGCGAGGAGTTACTTCGCCGGGCGAAGTGATTCGATCGCCTGGGCGGTTAGCTTCTGGCGGAGCGTGAGGATGCCCTTCCAGGGATCTTTCTTGAGGCGGGGCTTCCACTCTATAAGATTCGTGACGCTGAACTTTGGAAGCGCGTCCGCTTCAAGTTCTTTCCAGGAGAGTGGCATGGACACGTTGACCCCGGCGCGTGCACGAGGTGAGTAGGGGGCGACGGCGGTGGCTCCGCGTTCGTTGCGGAGGTAGTCGATATAGATCTTTCCCACGCGAGCGGACTTCGTCATCTTCGAGAGATAAAGCGAAGGAGAGGCTTTCTCCATCGCGAGTGCGAGGCTGCGGGCGAAGACCTTGATGGTCTTCCAATCTTGTTCGGGCTCGATGGGAGCGACGATGTGGAGGCCTTTGCCACCGGTGGTCTTCAGGAAGCTTTCGAGGCCAAGCTGCTTCAGGCGTTTGCGGACGTTGGAGGCGGCTTCGGCGAGGACAGACCATGCGATCGAGGTGTCCGGATCGAGGTCGATGACGATGCGGTCCGGGTGCTCGAGGTCATCGTTCTTTGAGCCCCAGGGATGGATCTCGAGGACGCTCATTTGGGCAAGCCCGGCGAGGGTCTCGCGGGTATCTAAGGTGATGTAGGGCTCGGGCTTGCCGGACTTTTTATCTGTGACCATGACCGTCGCGATGTCTTTGGGGAGCATCGAGGTGACGTGCTTCTGGTAGAAGCACTCGGAGGCTGCGCCTTCGGGGCAGCGCACGAGGCTGAGCGGGCGGCCGGCAATGTGGGGCAGCATGGCTTCGGCTATGGCCCAGTAATAATCAGCGAGGGCCTGCTTAGTGAGGCCGGATTCGGGGTCGAGGACCTTGTCGGGGTGGGTGAGGCGGACCGGTGCCTTTTCTTCTTCTTTAGCGGGTGAGACCTTCGCGGCGGCTTTGGGAGCGAGGCGGTGAGTGGCGGCCTTCGCAGGTTGCGTGCGTGAACGCTTTGGTGTCGGAGCGGCTTCTTCGCGGACTACCTCCTTCGCGGGCTTGTCTTCGCGCAGACCGAGGAAGGCGGCCTGACGTAGTTGCAGGTCTGCGGTCCATGTGGCGAAGCGGACCTGCGCGACGAGCTTCGGCTTGACCCACTTCGCGCCTTTGCGGGCGGCGGATGGGATCTCTGCGAAGGGCGATTGCGATGCTGCGAGAGCGTCAAGCTTATCGCGAGTGCTGCGGTGCGTCTTCTGGTTGAAGCCGGTGCCGGTGCGCCCGGCGTAGATCAGTTTGTCATCCTCGTAGTAGCCGAGGAGCAGAGCGCCGACGCCGTGGATGCCGTTCGAGGGTAGCGTGTAGCCGCCGATGACGAACTCCTGTTCGTGCAGGCATTTCAGCTTGAGCCAGTCGCCGTTGCGGCTCGAGACATACTGCGACTGCGAACGCTTGGAGATGATGCCTTCGGCGTGCAGGGCGCAGGCGTGCTGAAACATCTCCTGGCCGCTGGTCTCGATGTGCTCGCTGAGGCGGATTAGCTCGGTATCTAAGCCATCAAGAAGATCTGCCAACAGAGCTTTGCGATCGACTAAATGGCGGTCGCGGGTGCTGTGGCCGTTCAGATGGAGAAGGTCGAAGCAGAAGTAGGTGAGGGGATTGTTCGCTCCGTCCTGGAAGGCGGCCTGGAGTTGAGCAAAGTTGGTGGTGCCGTTCTCGGAGAGGACGACGACTTCACCATCGAGGGTTGCCTTCTCAGCCGGCAGAGTACGGACCGCGTCTGCGATCGAAGGGATACGGTGGGTCCAATCAAGACCACTGCGGGTGAGCATCTGGACCCTGTCGCCATCCTTGCGGGCCTGGATGCGGTAGCCGTCGAGTTTGAGCTCGTGAAGCCAGCCGGGTCCTTTGGGCGCGGCTTCGGCCTGGAGAGCTAGCTGGGGCTTGATGAACAAAGGCTGCGATTCGGGAGTGAGGTGCTTGAGGATCGGATCGAAGTTCAGCCGACGGACCAGCTGTGAAGTTGTATTGTCCGCGGCTTGCTTGGCCTTCGGTCGGGCAGATGAAGACTTCTTCTCCTGGCGGTACCAGGCTTTGCCTTTGGCCGTGTCTTTGGAGTTCCAAACGTGGTCTTCCTGCGCGGCGATCTGTTCGAGGGACCGTTTGGTGACGACGGAGTTCGGTTCTTCTTCGGTGATCGCTGGAGCATCGGGCGGCCGCTCGAAGTCATCGTGCTCTTTGATGAGGAGCCAGTTTGGTTTTCGCTCGGTCGCGGCCTTGCCGCCCATGCGGACGAGCGCCCACTTGCCGTGCATCTTGGTGCCCTTGAGGATGAACTTGAGTGAGCCGTCGCGGAGGCCCGCATCCACATCATCATGTCCTTCTTGTGGCTCCCAGGTGCCCTGGTCCCAGAGCATGACCGTGCCTCCCCCGTATTGACCGGCGGGGATGATGCCTTCGAAGCCGCCGTATTCTATGGGGTGGTCTTCAACCTGCACGGCGAGACGTCTGTCGGCGACGACGTAGCTGGGGCCTTTGGCGACGGCCCAGCTTTTGAGGACGCCGTTCCAGCCCAAGCGGAAGTCGTAGTGGAGATGGCTGGCGGCGTGTTTCTGAATGCAGAAGGGGAGAGCCGCCTGCTTCTTTTGCGGGCCGCCGGAGGGCTCGGCGGTGATGCCGAAGTCGCGCATGGAGCGGTAGCGCGCCAGTTGCTCGTCGACGGCGTTAGAGGCGGTGGCGGGTGTCGCTTTCCTTGCGGACTTTTTAGCGGCGGCTTTCTTTGCTGTCGTCATCGGGTATCTCAGAGCAGGCAGCGGTAAGGAGTGAAGCAGATCCTCCGCATGGCCTTTTCACGATGAAGCTGTGAACAGGCCATGCGAAGGATGACAAGATTGGAGAGCGGCGGCCGCAGGTGAAAAGCTACGCGGACTTGCGCTTTGCCGCGGTCTTCGTGACGGACTCTGTTGCCTTGACCAAAGCAATGCCTTTCTTCGCCGTCTTCGCAGATTTCTTCTGAGCATGCTCGGAGGAGTCGGCAGATTTGTTGTCGAGGCTCTTCCGCAGCGCATCCATGAGGTTGACGACGTTGTTGCGCTTGGGCGCGGGAGCTTCATCTTTCGGGATAGGAGCGTGGTTGACCTTCGCTTCGACCAGTTCCTTCAGGGCGACCTCGTAGCCATCAACAAACTTCGATGGGTCGAACTTCGCGGCCTTCTTCTTGATGAGCGTCTCCGCGAGGTCGAGCGAGTCCTCGTTGATCGCCACTTTCTTGATGTCGCGGAAGTATTCGGCTGGGTCACGGAGTTCTTCCTGGTAGCGCATGGTGTAGGCCATCATGCCTGCTCCGTCGGGGGCGGCGGTGATGGCGAGTACATGCTCGCGACCGCCGAAGGCGATCTTGCCGAGGGCGGCTTTCTTTGTCTTTTCGAGGGCGCGGCGGACGACGGCGAAGGCTTCGGTCTGGAGGTCGTTTTCAGGAACGACGAAGTAGGGCTTTTCGAGGTATTCCGGGGCAAGGTCGTTCAGGTCGACGAACTGGGTGACCTCAACCGTGTGCTTCGAGGGGACGCGGAGGTGTTCGATCTCTTCGGGCTCAATGGTGACATACTGCCCCTTGCTGTACTCGTAGCCCTTGACGATATCGTTCTTGGCGACGGGGTCGGAGGCTTCGTCCGGAGACTGTTCGAGCGCAGAGGCGAGGACCTTCTGGTGACGGACGCGCTCGCCGGTCTTACGGCTGATCTGGTGAAAGTGGATCTCGCCTTTGGATTCAGTGGCGACGAACAACTTCACGGTGAAGGAGACGAGAGAGATCTGGATCTGACCTGACCAGTAGGGACGTAGCATGAAGGTGGCCTCGATTACTGAGATTCGGGGCGGCATTTGAGAGATGCTTTTTGCTCACTTTTCCGGATGGAGATTTTTCTTTTCCGGATGGAGATTTTTCTTGAGGAACTCGATGTAGATGGCCCAGTCCGAGGGGACCATGCCGTGGCCGCCATCGTGCATGAAGTAGCTGAGGTCGTGGAGGATCGGCTGACCGGCAGCGGGCCAGACGTCCGTGCCAAGGTCTTCTTTTCCGAGCAGCTTGTAGACCGGGCCAGCGGCGACTTCGGCCAGGAACTCGCCTTTGGGATCGGACCAGTCGTCGGTGCTGCCGGTCTGTAAGAGCAGAGGACGAGGAGCGATCAATGCGATGAGGAGATTGGCGTCCATAGGCGCTTTGTCGGGGAAGCCGCCGTACTTCGCATAGTTTGGAGCGAATTGGTAGGAGAAGCGAGTGGGGTCCGTCAGGTTGGCGATGGTTTCGCCGTAGTTCCGATGACTGAGCGCTGCGCCGCCTTCACCGGAGCAGCTTGCGATGACGGCGGCGAAGCGCTGATCATGCGCTCCGGCCCACATGACGGTCTTGCCCAGGCGGGAGATGCCGTGGATGGCGACGCGTTTGGCGTCGATGCTCTTGTCGGTCTCGAAGTAGTCCTGAACGCGGCTCATGCCCCATGCCCAGGCTGCGACCGCACCCCAGTCATCCGGGGCGCGATCTGTCTGGCCGGGTCTCTGGTAGCGGGCGCGAATGCCGTTCGAGAAACCTTCGGGATAGTCTGGGTCGATGTCGCCGTAATAGTAGGTGGCTACGCCGAAGCCGACGGCTATCAAGGCTTCTGCGTCGATGTGGCCGAAGTTATGGCCTGGCGGTGGTGACGGTGGCACTATGCGCGTGTTGGTCTTGGGGTCCCAGACCTTCTCGGGGATGATGCCGGGATCATCGACCGCATTCTGAACGGCACCGAAGTTGATGCTGAAGAACATCGGCACTGGCTTGGTCGCGTTCGCGGGGAGATAGATCAGGAGATCGATCGCTGGACCGGTCTTCTCCTTGTTGAGGTAGATGGTGACCTGTTTGCGGATGGCCTTCCCGTTGAGCGCAGGTGTTCCCTTGTCGACGATCTCGAAGTTCTCACCGGGAGGGCGGCCGGGAGCTTGACCATATTGCTGGACCTCAAAGAGTTTGACGATCTCCTGACGGCGCTGGAGGTACCAGATATGGGGGTCGTTGAAGTGACTGCCGTTGTTAAGCGTGAGCGCGTCAGGCAGGGTGTAGGTGCCGACCTTCGCCTCATCGTAGTTGGCGGGAATGCCCGTGACGACTTCAGAGGTGCGCTTTGCCGTTGGCGGTGGTGCCTGCGCCTGCAAGACGAGCGCGGAGCCGGCAAAGAGGAATACCAGGAAAGGTTCTCTAAAAGGCATGCAGGGGTTTCCTCTGGGTGCGAGAGTCGGCGCGATGATTTCTACAGGGAAACAGATTACGAGACGAAAGGGTAGAGAGCAGCGCGTAGCACTGTCAAATAATGAGGTCTTGTGGAGAGGTGCCGCTGAGCTGGCCTAGCTTCCGAACCGTTTCACGCTTCTCGCCTTCAACTTTGCCGCTTCTGCTTCGCGGTTCTTAGGTGGTGCATTCGTCTCAAGCGAATGCAGGAATTCGGTGGAGATTCCAGCGATGGCATCGATCGCGGCAAGAAAGGGCGCTTCGTTTACCTTGGATGGCTTATTAATCCCGCTGATCTTGCGGACAAACTGCAGGGACGCGGCGTGGACTTCGCTGTCCGTGACGGGTGGGTCGAAGTTGAAGAGCATTTTGATGTTGCGGCACATGGTCGGGCGCTCCGATCGTTCGTGTCTCTCCCGCGTCACAGTCTGACTGGAGATCAGGCGTTGTTCGTAACCGGCAGAGTCACTCGTTGTTCTTCCTGGGATGCGAGCGCGAGCAGGAATTCGCCGGGAGCCTGCGGCTTGCCAAACAGCCATCCCTGGCCCATAACAGGCAAGTCAAACCCTGCGAAGTACGCTGCCTGCTCCGGTATCTCGATACCTTCGGCGATCACGAGTAGGCCGAGGCCCGAAGCCATCGTAAGAATCTGCGGAAGAATCACTCCGGTAACAGAATCCGTGCCGATCGACTGGGTGAACGCCTTATCGATCTTGATGGCGTCCACGTCGAGGTCTTTCAGATAGGCGAGGCTTGAGTAGCCGGTCCCGAAGTCGTCGATCTGAACGCTATGGCCGCGCTCGCGGAGCCGGTGCACGGCTTCAATCGCGATGCTGTGTCGGGCCGTCGCGCTCTCCGTGAGTTCGAGCACTAGCTTGTGTGGCGCGACTCCCGCAGCGGCTAATGACTGTCCGAGCATGGGCAACAGTGCCGGGTCCGCGAGATCGCTGGCTGTGAGGTTGATGTGGATGCGGAATTCGGTGTCGTCGCTCCGTAGCGTGTCCGCGAAGTCGAGCAACGTATGGCGCAGGGCCAGCCGGGCGACTTCGAGCGCGAGTCCCCTCTCTTCCGCGAGACGAATGAAGATGTCCGGGCCAATCTGAAGGCCGTCATCATCTCGCCAGCGGGCGAGCGTCTCGGCGGCCACAATACGGCCGCTGGAGAGGTCGACGATGGGCTGATAGACGAAGTGCAGCCGATCCTGGCGGATTGCTTTGATCAGTTGATGAGGCATGCTGCGCCGGCGTGAGTGCAGCAGCAGTAGAAGCGCGCTGACGAGGCCCAGGAAGAGGCCGATGCTCATGGCATAGAGGATCAGCAATCCCCGTTGCGCCCTTCGATAGCTCGCGAACGATCCGAAGGATGTGGCACAGTCGATCTGGCTGGGGCCGGTGGCGTTGGCGATGCAGTGTGTAGCGTAGATTGTGTCGCCGATGCGTCCCTGCGACTCCCGATCGATGATCGCGCCAGGGAGCTTCTTCGATTTACCAACGGCCGAAGGCAAGAAGGTATTGATCGCTCCAGAAGAGAAGACCTCGTGGTTCCGCCTCATCTCGTGAATCCGGCCACTCAGCTCTGGGGATTCGACGGCAAAGAAGTCGCCTCGCTGGCGAATGAAGACGGGAGATCCGGCGACTCTATAGGGCGCCATATCCCTGAAGAGGGTTGTCCCGTCCTGGTAGTGAAACGTCGGCTTGAACTGTTCTTTGGGGAGATTGTCTCTTCCGAAGAGGGCAGAGCAGAGGATCTTTCCATCGTGAATGCGGCCGATCTCACGGAAGTTGGCGGAGTGATAGATCAACTGCCGAAGCTGGGCGATCTCCGCATCGGAGCAGGCCGGGAGATTGAGGGCGTTCGCCTTGGCGAGGATGTCGTGAGACTCGGTTACGACGGAGTGAATGGTCTCCGCGAGCGGCGCAGCCTCCTCCTGCAGGCGGGCTTCGGCGGTGGTCTCGACGAATCTTCTGCCGCTGAGGTATCCAATCGACGCACCTATCGCCATTGCCAGCAGGATTGCGGTCGTCGATATCCACAAGCGGCGGTTTAGCCTGAACGTCATCGATTAAAGCTCGTGGTGGTGTTTATCCCTGGCTTCGAGATATCTGCCCAAGCCGTTTCCCGATCAAACCGTGCCGCACGGATGAATCGTTGGGAAGCGAGTCAGCATGGACAGAAGTCTAGCGCAACCTCCACGATTGCCAAGTAAGTTTTTCTGGCTCAGTAGCGTTTAACGGGCGTTTCTACAACGAAAGTTTCAGATGGATGGGGTCGTGAAGGTCTCGCTGGCTATCACGCGGGCGTAGGCGGGGACGGTGAGGAAGTCCTGGAAGTGTGGGGCTTTCACCAGCTCGCGCATGAGGAAGGCGGCGTGTTTGTAGCTTTCGAAGCGGGTGGCTTCGACGCGGATTTCGGCGAGGGCCAGTTCTTCGGTGATGACCTGATCGACAAGTTCGGCGGTGACGCGGCGGCCGTCTTCGAGGTGAGCGTGGTGGTGGACCCACTGCCATAGCTGGGCGCGGCTGATCTCGGCGGTGGCGGCGTCCTCCATCAGGTTGAAGAGCGGGACGCAGCCGATGCCGCGCAGCCAGGCTTCGAGGTAGCCCAGGCCGACGGCGACGTTGAGGCGGAGGCCGGCGTCGGTGAGTGTGCCTTCGGGGACCTTGAGCAGGTCGGCGGCGGTGGTCTTCAGGTCGTTAAGCTGCTTGTCGATCTGGTTCGGCTGCGGCATGATGCGGTCGAAGACCTCCATCGCGACCGGGACGAGGCCGGGGTGCGCGACCCAGGTGCCGTCGTGGCCGTCGGTGGCTTCGCGCTCCTTGTCGATGCGGACCTGGGCGAGGGCGCGCTCGTTGGCGAGGGGGTCGGACTTGATGGGGATGAAGGCGGACATGCCGCCCATGGCGCTGACGCCGCGGCGGTGGCAGGTCTTGATGGCGAGCTTCGAGTAGCTGCGCATGAAGTGCGTCGCCATGGTGACCTGGCCGCGGTCGGGGAAGAGGAGCGTCTTGTCGCCGGCGAACTTCTTGATGAAGGAGAAGATGTAGTCCCAGCGGCCGCAGTTGAGGCCGGCGGAGTGGTCGCGGAGCTCGTAGAGGATCTCGTCCATCTCGAAGGCCGCGAGGATGGTCTCTATGAGCACCGTCGCTTTGATCGATCCTTGCGGGATATCGAGTAGCGTCTGCGCGAGGACGAAGACGTCGTTCCAGAGGCGGGCTTCGAGGTGGCTTTCGAGCTTGGGCAGGTAGAAGTAGGGGCCGGAGTGGCGGGCGAGGAGCTCTGCGGCGTTGTGGAAGACGTAGAGGCCGAAGTCGAAGAGCGAGCCGGACATGGGCTCGCCGTCGACGAGAATGTGGGCCTCGTCGAGGTGCCAGCCTCGAGCGCGGACGAAGAGGACGGCGGGGTTGTCAGTTAACTTATAGGACTTCTGCGTCTTCGGGTCTTCGAAAGTTATTGTCCGGCGGATGGCGTCACGGAGGTTGATCTGGCCGTCGAGCAGGTTGTCCCAGGTGGGCGTGGTGGAGTCTTCGAAGTCCGCCATGAAGACCTTGGCGCCGCTGTTGAGGGCGTTGATGATCATCTTGCGGTCGACCGGGCCGGTGATCTCGACGCGGCGGTCGAGCAGGTCTTGCGGGAGCGGAGCGACTTGCCATTCGGCGTTGCGGATCTCCGCGGTATCAGGGAGGAAGTCGGGCTTTTCACCGGCGTCGAGGCGGGCCTGGCGAGCAACGCGGCCTTCGAGGAGCTTCTTGCGGCGGCCGTTGAAGGCGCGCTGGAGCTTGACGACGAAGTCGAGGGCCTCGGGGGTGAGGACGGTGGCGTAGCGGTCGGAGAGCGGGGCGGTGAGTTCAACGCCGGGAATTGCGGTGGTCATAGTTTCGATCCTGATCGGTAGACGTTTGTGGCTTCATCCCACGCATCGCGATGAGGCTGCGATGCATGGGGCACAGATTCGTGGCGCGGCACGCGGCTAGGCGAAGAGAAGTTCGACGCGGCCGGCGGTGCCGAAGTGGACGTTGACGTCCGACCCGGACATCGCTTGAACGAGGCCGGTCCAGCTTCCGGTGGTGATCCACTGACCGCGCTTGAGGCCGTGGGTGCGGGCCGAGCCTTCGTTGGCGAGGAAGGGAAGCAGGCGCATGAGATTGCCGGAGGTGTTGGAGCCGGTGCGCTCGATGCGGACTACGCCGTCGACGGATAGAGATACGGTCTCGGAGGTGAAGTCGATGGCTTGCCAGTCGGCAAAGGCAGGGCCGTAGAGGAAGCCGCCGTGCATCTGGAGGTCGGCGAGCATCGACATCCGCGTGGCGGCGACGGGGTCGGCGAGGCCCGACTCGATCACTTCTATGGCGGGGTGGCAACTGGCGATGGCGGCGACGATCTCGTCCATGGTGTACGGGGTCGCGCGGGGCGGAAGGTCTTCGCCGAGCTGGAAGGCGATCTCTGCCTCGAGCCCGCGATAGCGCGAGGTAATGCCGGAGAGCGTGCTTCCGCTGGCGGCGATCCAGGCGAGCGGCATGGGGGCGAAGATGGGCGTGGCTTCGGGCGTGGGCGCGCCAACCTTCCATCCGCCGATGGGGCCATAGGCTTCGGCGAGGAGGTCCTGGACTGCGTAGGCCTCTTCGAGCGACGTGGGCTGAAGCTCGGCCGGGAGGTCGGCGATAGGGGTAGCGGTGCGGCGGGCGTTGAGCAGGAGGTCTGCCGCTTCGAGGTGCTTCGCTTCGAGAGAGCCGGTGGTCATGGCTGTAGTGTCTCTTAATTCTTTGCGGTCGCGGGAGTGATGAGATTCACGAAGAGGCGGAAGGCTCCGGGGACGGCTTCGGGGAGCTGGCGATAGAGGGCAAAGGCGCAGTAGGTCCATCTTCCCTTGCCGAGGTTTGTTGTGATGAGGCCGCCGCGTTGCGGGTCTTCCTCCGGGTCGTGGGTTTCGGTCAACGCCGTGTAGTGCGAATCCCAGCTACCAAGGAAGCCGTGGCCGCGCTCTTCCACCCAGTTATTGAAGTCGGTGGGGGTGATCTTGTTTGGCGTGGTGAGGAATGGGGCACTGGCGTCGAGGAGTTGGACGGGGTCGGTCTCGTCTACGACCCTTTCGTTGCTGCCGAGCGACAGAGGGTAAGGAGCGTCTTCGGCCGTGAACTCGGTGGTTTGGTATTGCACGAGGACGTTGCCGCCGTTGCGGGCGTAGCCGAGCAGCGCCTGCGTGGGTGCGCCGTGGAGGTCGGGGTGGGCGGCGTAGGTGCGGACGCCGAGGATGACCGTGTCGTACTGCGCGAGCTTGGCCGGGGTGAGGTCGGCTACGGTGAGGATCTCGGGCTTGAGGTTGATGGAGGCGAGAGCTTCGGGGACGGCGTCGCCCGTGCCGGGGAGGTAGGCGATCTTTTTATTCGATGGCAGGTTCAGATCGACGGGCACGATGCGGACGGTGGCGGGCGTGTAGTAGTTGGTCCGGGGGAGATCGCCGTAGCCGATGGGCCGGTAGCCGACGGAGATCGTTCCGTCCGGGAGTGCAGCGCTGGCTTTGATGAGGGTAGCTCTGCGGGCTGTGGGCGGGGGCGTAATGGTGAAGCGCGTCTCATCTGCAGTCGCGGCATTGGCCGAGGCTGCAGTTGATCTCCAGCCAGTTGGAAGCGCAAGCGTTGGCGCTATCGCTGGGGTTGTTGCGGGAGTGAGGAAGGCGCGGATGGTCGTTGACGTAGCGCTGTTTGAGAGGACCTGCGCATGAGTGGAGAGGCTGAGACTTCCATGTGGGACGATGCTTACTGGCTGGAGGCCATTGTGGACGATGCGGTCAATCTCAAAGTCCACGCCGTTGTAGGTGTAATGCGCCTTGGCCACGAACGCCGGCGGAGTTGACGGAGCATTGCGCAGTGCCGCGTCATGCATCTGGTAGGAAGCCTCCTCGATGTTGTCACGGAAGAAATATGGTTTTGTGATGACTGAGGTCATATCTGGGCGAAAGTGCAGATCGACTTTGGCTTCAATAGACCTTTGCGGATCGTCGGGGCCAAATTCCCGACGCAACTCTGTGAATGCTTTAGTCCCAAAAGCACTTAGCCTCACCGGAAACTTGAGTCGAAGATCTGCGGACTCTGAGACCTGGACATGAACAAGCCCTAAGCCATTTTGCAAAACATCCGCGCCATCTGCCTCGGCATCGACTTGTGCCCCCAGAGCAAGCGCAAGAGCGTCATTCAGTTGAACGCGCTTGATGCGGAGTTCGTGAAGGGCGTCGGCTTTCTCCTGCCCCGTGAGCTGTGATGACTCAAGCGTTGAGAGGATAAGGTCAGTTCGTTTCAAGGCGCCGGCAAGAAGTTCGGGCAGTCGCGGGCGCTGCTTTTCGCTGGCGTTCCGGTCAGAAAGCTGTTTCATCTCAGCTTCTAGGCTTTCCAGTTGTTCGAGCTCAAACTTTGGCGCGCCTGGTATGGATCGTCCGATGCCTCCGATGCTGGTGTCGATCCCGTCGAAGAAGCTCGTTTCGTGTTGCGGCTGCTTCGCGAGCTTCGATCCATATCGGTGGTAGCTCACGTCGAAGGCACCCGCTGGGGGCACGCGGATGCCGCCGCCAATCTGGGACTTCTGCATCCCCAGGCCGATCCTTGCGAACTGAACGTATGTTCTCGGAGGCGCGGCAGGATCGTCGGAGAGGAGCTTGTCGGGCGTTCCTTCGTGGACGATGACGTCTGCCGTCGGCGTGGTGGTGGTGACCTCGCCGGTGACGTAGTTCTCGAACCGCGGCGCGGTGTACTTGCCGGTGGCGTAGTCGAACAAGCCCTTGTCGGAGATCGACTGCATAGGGACGCGGGCATAGACCTTTAGCGCCTGCCAGGGGAGGATGCCTTCGGCGATCATGTCGGGGAAGACGGTGGGGTCGGCGGCAGCCTTGAAGGCCTCCTGCGCGATCTGGCCGGAGACCTGGTGCTGGCCGTGGCCGTCGGTGACGCCGCCGATGAAGACGGCTGCGATAACTAGCGGGCGATAGAGGCGGATGGCGCGGACGGCGTCGTAGAGCACGCGCTCGTGGGTCCACTTCTTGAAGGCCTCTTCTTTGGTCTTCGAGAAGCCGAAGTCTACTTCGGTGCCGAAGAACTGATCGACGCCCATATAGCGGTCGGCGGAGAGAAGTTCCTGGGTTCTGAGCAGGCCCAGGGCGTCTTCGAAGTCGCCGGTCATAGCGTTCTGGCCGCCCTCGCCGCGGGTGAGGGTGAGCATGGCGACGCGTGCGCCGAGCCCGCGGGAGTAGTAGGTGAGCATGCCACCGTCTTCGTCGTCGGGGTGGGCGACGATGAGCATAAGCGAGGCGCGGGTGTTGAGCTTACGCAGCATCTGCTCGAGGCCGCGTGCGCCCTGGTCGATGGGCAACTCGCGTCCGTCGCGGGGCTTCACGCGCTCGCCGCGCAGGTTGGCGGGGTCGGTGAACTGCGGCAGGGGCTGCTGAGCGGTAGCCGCAAGGGCGGATGCAAACAAGGTGACAGTCGCTGCAAGGGCGCGGAGGGTCATTGGGTTAAATCTCTCATAGTTGGTAGAAGTTCGATGGCCGGGCGGGATGCGGGGATTCTTCCCCTTGCCGCAGAAGCAAGAATGTTAGGGTGTCCCATCCATTGCGCCGTTGTCTCTTGCGATGGGTGGGAACGTATACCGCTCAATGGGTAGGTTCAGGGAGTGGACTCTGTAGACGCAGATTCCCTTCGGGAATGACGAACAAAGAAGAGCCAGACGGTAGACTCAGAAGATCGAGCACGATGGGGCCAACTCGCAGCAGCTTGCGCGCACGCTGACGTTACGTGGCGCGGTGGCATTGAACATGCTGGACATGATCGGCGTTGGCCCATTCATCACCATGCCGCTGATTCTGGCGGCGATGGGCGGCCCACAGGCGATGCTCGGGTGGGTTCTCGGCGCGCTGCTTGCGCTCTGCGATGGGCTGGTGTGGGCGGAGCTTGGTGCAGCGCTGCCGGAAGCTGGCGGGACGTATCACTTTCTCAGGATGATCTATCCCGGAAGGCTGGGGCGGCTTCTCGCGTTTCTGTTTCTATTTCAGCTTTGTTTCTCCGCGCCATTGTCGATGGCCTCGGGAGCGATAGGGCTGGGGCAGTACGCTACGTATCTCTTGCCTGCACTGGCGAAGGGCGGAGTTACGAGGATTCTGCATGTGGGGGCGTATAGCGCGGGCGTCTCCGTGAGCTGGGCGACGGTGGTGGCGATCGCAGCGGTGGTGCTCGCGGTTGTATTGCTCTATCGGAATCTGGCGCGAATACAGGTGATCTCGATCGCTATGGGGGCGGTAGTGATGGCGACGATCGGATGGATCCTGGTGACGGGCGTGCTACATGCGAACTGGCATCAGGCGTTCGCGCTGCCTGCGGGAGCGTTTCATCTGACGCCAGCGTTTTTCATGGGGCTGGGGTCGGCGATGCTGATTGCTACCTACGACTACTGGGGCTACTACAACGTCACGTTTTTGGGCGGAGAGGTGAAGGACCCGGCGCGGACGGTGCCCCGAGCCATCCTCATCTCCATTGGATTGGTGGCCGCGATCTATCTGGCGATGAATGTGATGGTGCTGGCGGTGGTTCCGTGGCAGACGATGCTGGCACAGCAGAATCTGGATGCGCGGCGGGCGACGATCTCGCTGTTCATGGAGATGGCTTATGGGCCAATAGTCGGGCCAATGCTCGGCAAGGTTGCGGCGCTGCTGATCATGTTCACGGCGTTCGCGGGGATCTTTTCGCTGCTGCTAGGATATTCGCGGATACCGTATGCGGCGGCTCGGGATGGGGAGTTCTTCAAGCCGTTCGCGAAGCTGCATCCGACGCGCGGGTTTCCTTATGTGTCCTTGCTTACATTGGCTGCAGCGGCAGTCGTCTTCTGCTTCTTTCAGTTGAAGGATGTGATTGCAGCGCTGGTGGTGCTGCGGATTCTGTTGCAGTTCCTCATGCAGCATGTGGGCGTGATCTATCTCCGAAGGACGCAGCCGGAGCTGGCACGTCCCTTCAGGATGTGGCTTTACCCGGTCCCCGCGGTGGTGGCTGTTTGCGGGTTTGTGTACATTCTGTTTTCGCGGGCGAACTTCGAGCGGGAGTTGCTCTTGGCTGGCGTGTTGGTCGTCGTAGGGGCTGTTCTGTTCCTGGCGCGAAGCCGGCGGAGCCATCAGCGAGCGTAGGCGGCGGGCATCCGCGAGCGACCGCTGGCCGTATCTCTTCACAGGGGCGTAACCTTCTATTGCGTCCGCAATCTAACTGTTGCAGGGCAGGGAAGGATCACCATGTTATTTCGCAAAGAGCCCGATATTCGTTCGTCCGAGATTACGCCGGAGGGCGCGTTTAAGAAACACTCGCAGGACCGGCGGCAGTTTCTGGCCTCGGCGGCAGCGCTTGGGGCAGGTGCGTTCGCGGCGACGGGGTTCGCCGGGATGTTGAATCCGGCGACGAAGGTCTTCGCCGATACGCAGAAGCTGCAGACGGTTTCGAGTCAGTACAACGTCACCGAGACACAGACTCCCGAGGCGAAGGCCACGGCTTACAACAACTACTACGAGTTCGGAACGGACAAGTCGGCGCCCGCGCGTAACGCGCACACGCTGCAGACGCGGCCATGGACGGTGCAGGTGGACGGCATGGTGGCCAAGCCGCTAACGCTCGATGTGGACAGCATCATGAAGTACCGGCCTCTCGAGAGCCGCGTCTATCGCCACCGCTGCGTCGAGGCGTGGTCGATGGTCATCCCGTGGGACGGATACTCCCTGAGCGAGTTCATCAAGTTCTGCAACCCGCTGCCGAGCGCGAAGTATGTGCAGTTCATCACCGACCTGAACAAGAAGCAGATGCCGGACCTGCCATTCGGCTTCAGCTTTCCGTACTCCGAAGGGCTGCGGCTGGACGAGGCGATGAACCCGCTGGCTCTGCTGACGTTTGGCTGCTATGGAAACGTGCTCCCGAACCAGAATGGAGCCCCGATTCGGATTGTGACTCCATGGAAGTATGGATTCAAGAATGGGAAGGCGATTGTTAAATTTCACTTCACCGACAAGCAGCCGCACACGCTTTGGAACGATATGGCTCCAGACGAGTACGGGTTTTACGCGAATGTGAATCCGACGGTCGATCATCCGCGATGGTCGCAGGCTCACGAGCGGAGGATCGATTCGAGCCCTTTTCCGAAGACGATTCCGACGCTTCCGTTCAATGGATATGCGGATCAGGTCGCAGGTATCTATAACGGCATGAACCTGAAAAAATTTTACTAGCCAAAGGCAATCTGAATGATGCACTATGCCGTTCTTCCAGTAAGTAGCTGCAACTCCTATCTGCAAAAACTCTGCCACAAATTCTCTCCTCGAAAGTCCTCTCCGGCGGCCCTGCGATGCAAGCGGGCGGTCGGGGAGGATCCCTCCTCTTTTTCAAAGTAGTCATCTCTGAAATCAGGTTGCCGGAGCAGGCTCCTGGCTGGATACTCTGAGACATGCCGAAGCGCGTCATCTTTCTGCTGAAAGTCGTCGTTCATCTCGCGTGCCTGGCGCCGTTCGTTTGGCTGCTGCACCTCTACCAGAACGGATCGCTGGGGCTGCTTCCCGATCCGGTGAACTTTATTACCCACTTCACTGGCGACTGGGCGTTGTGGACGCTGCTTGCCTGCCTGGCGATCACGCCGGTGCGACGGCTGCATACTTCGTTGGGATTTCTGATCCGGTTCCGGCGGATGGTAGGGCTCTATGCGTTCTTCTACGCGACGCTGCACCTGCTAACGTACATCCTGCTCTTCTCTGGATATGACATTCCCACGGCGCTTGCTGGGGTGCAGTCGGGGCATCTCTCCGAGGTGTGGACGCAGTTCAAGCTGGTCTGGCCGAGGATGTGGGACGACATCCAGAAGCGGCGATTCATCCAGGTGGGGTTTGCGGCGTGGGTGATCCTGCTGCTGCTGGCTGCCACCTCGCCCTCCGCGATCATGCGGGCTATGGGAGGCAAGAACTGGCAGCGGCTGCACTGGTCGATCTACCTGGCAGCATGGCTGGGAGTGACGCACTTCTGGTGGATGGTGAAGCCAGGGGTGATGTCTCCGCTGAGAGTGACGATCGTGTTGGATGTGCTCTTGCTGGCGAGATTGTCCTATTGGGCGATGAAGAAGATCAGGGCAAGACGCAACTTGGCGGCCTGAAACAGGTTCCTATGAGAGAGGAGACTTCATGCGCCGATGTGGCCTTAAATCGCTGGTCTGGCCTCTCATCTTCAACCTTGCGCTGAGCGTTCAGAGCGGTTCGGCCGCATCCGGTCAGGACAGCTCACTGCCGGCGGCTTCCGGGATCAGGATGTTTGCAGGGAAGTCGAAGGTGCCTTCGACACCAAAGGGCTCTGCACTGGTGCCGCTGAACGAGCATGATCGCGTGCTGCAATTGCTGGATCGATTCACCTTCGGGCCGCGACCGGGCGAGTTGGAGCGTGTCCTGGCCATGGGAGGCGACAAGTGGTTTGAGCAGCAGCTCAAGCCGGAGTCGATCCCGGATGCTGCCACGGACAAACGGCTTGGTGACTTTCCGACCTTGAACATGAAGCCGGAGCAGGCCCTGCTGCTATTCCCTGACCGGGGCGCGATCGGAGCGGTTGCGGATGGCAGAATGCCGTATCCGACGGACCCTTTGCTGGCGTCGATGTACGAAGTACAGATCTACAAGTTCAATCAGCAGAAGGTGTCGAAGACCGCGGATGCGAAGGGGAACTTTCCTCCGGAACCGAGCGACGCGGAGAAGGCGGCGCAGAAGGCTGCAGACCAGGCGACGGCGGCGAGGATCGCCGGGGAGCTGTTCGCGCTGCCGAAGAACCAGCGGATGGCCGAGCTGATCAAGATGTCTGTCCCGGAAAGGATCGCGTTCACCAGCTATCTTGCGGGAGATCAGCGAAACCTGCTGCTAAACGACCTCACCCCGCGTGAGCGCGAGATCTTTCAAGGCATGAGCTCGAACGTGAACGCTGCCGGGAACATCGGGAACGAGCTGGCCCAGGCACGGATGGTGCGCGACATTCTTACCGAGCGGCAGTTGCTCGAGGTGATGACCGACTTCTGGTTCAACCACTTCAACATCTACATCAACAAAGACTCCGATCAGTGGTACACGACGACCTATGAGCGCGACGTGATCCGCAAACATGCTCTGGGCAAGTTTGGCGACCTGCTGGCGGCGACTGCGACGAGTCCGGCGATGATGGTTTACCTGGACAACCAGCTTTCGATAGGTCCGAACTCGATCGCAAACGGGGTGAACCCTGCGAATCCCAACTCGAAGAAGGGCAACAAGGGCCTGAACGAGAACTACGGCCGGGAGGTGATGGAGCTGCACACGGTCGGCGTGAATGGCGGCTACTCACAGGCCGATGTCACTTCCTTGGCCGCGATTCTGACGGGATGGACGGTCGACCATCCGGGACAGGCGGGCCAGTTCCTCTTCGATCCGAAGCGGCATGAGCCGGGGGCGAAGGACTGGTTTGGTTATCGCATAGCCGAGAACGGCGTGGCCACGAAGATCAGTGCCGCCCCGATAGTTCGTGGAGGAAAGACGGTGAGTCCTGCGGGATCGGCGAATGTGGCAGCGATTCCAAGCGTGCAGGGAATGAACGTCGATCCGGGCATGAAGCAGGGGCTGGAGGCACTCGCGATCCTGGCAGCAAGTCCGCAGACGGCTCACTTTATCAGTTGGAAGCTGGCACAGCGTTTTGTTGCTGACGATCCGCCGCCGGCGCTGGTCGACCAGATGGCGAAGACGTACCTCTCTACCGATGGAGATATCAAGGCCGTCCTTCGGACGCTGGTTGCCTCGCCGGAGTTCAACTCGAAGAAGTACTTCCGCAACAAGGTAAAGACGCCAGTGGAGTTTGTTGCCTCCGCCTTCCGCTCGACGGCGACCGATCCGGCTAATCCCGGTGCGCTGGTGAACACGGTCCGCGCGATGGGCATGCCGCTCTACAACGCGCTTCCGCCGACGGGATACTACATTACCGCAGACAAGTGGATGAACACGGGAGCTCTGGTTGACCGGCTGAACTTCGCCTCTCAGCTCACCACGAACAAGTTCTACAACCAGAAGTTCGATTCGTCGCGGGTGCTGGCTATGGGGCTGATGTCGGAGGCTGGACCGGTATCGGCAGTGCAGTCCTCGACGGAAGGGAAGTCCACGGCGCGCCCGAAGCTGACCTCAACGCTGCTCGCGGAAGAGGGGAAAGATCCGTCACCACCGGGCGTCGCGAGTGCGGGTGGCCAGGGGGTTGCGCTTCGTGTCCTCGAAGACACGATCATCGGCGGCCAGGCGTCTGCGAAGACGAACCAGTTGATCTACAAGCAGCTGAACGATCAACCAGCAGGAACGAGCCCTGTCGACACGTTGAATCTGCTGACGGCGCTGGTCTTGGGATCGCCGGAGTTTCAGCTGCGATAAGAAAGCTAATCCCTCAAAGTCCTTCGAAGAGGTCCGTCATGTGGCGGGCGGGCTGAGAGGACTCCGAAGCGAGGAGGGTGTAGAACTCCTGCTGGCCGAACTTTTCGAAGAGCTCTTTGGTGCTCTCCATCAAAGGCGCTTGCGAGAGGTGCTGGCGGAAGGCCTCGGCCTTGCGCTCCTGCGCGGTGGTGATGTCGAGCGAGACCGTCCAGGGCGAAGGCATGGGCGGCTGGCGGTCGGGAATTTCGAAGCTGGAGGTGACGGTGAAGAGACGTCGTGGCTGGAAGGGCTGGGCAAGGTCTGGATAACGATTGGGCCGGCCGGCCCAGTGGAAGGCGGCGGTGGTAAACATGGAGACCATCATGTGGTCGGCGTGGATGTTGGGGCCGCCATCGCTGCCGAAGGTGAGAACGACATCTGGTTTGAAGCGGCGGATGCGCTCGACGATACGGCCTGCGGCCTGGGGGAAGTTGGCGAACTCGAGGCGGCCATCCTGGTAGTCGAGGAGCTCGTTGTGGGTGACGCCGAGGACCTTGCAGGAGGCGGCGAACTCGGCGCGGCGCATGGCACCAAGCTCCTGGGCTGAGGCGGCGTCTCCGCGATTTGTAGCTGCTTGACCATCTGTCAGGCAGACGACGTACGTTTCGATGCCGCGATCGGCGGCCAACGAGAGCGCGCCGCCAAATGCATAGCATTCGTCGTCCGGGTGAGCCACTACGAGCATGAGCTTCAAGCCCAATCTACACACTCCTCTAGGTCGGTTGCGTCGATGATGGCGTCTTCGAAGTTCGGGTCTTCGTCGAAGAGCGTTTGTGTGACTTCTCCCGCCATTCGGCCGCTACTCAGTGCGACCGGAGCGAAGGTCTGGCGATGGAGCGGGCAGGGGCCGTGCTCCTTCAGAGCGCGGCGGTGTTCGGGCGTGGCGTAGCCCTTGTGAGAGGCAAGGCCGTACTGCGGGTGAAGCTCATCGAGCTGGCGCATAAGCGCGTCGCGATGGACTTTGGCAATGACTGAAGCTGCGGCGATTGAGAGACTGAGGGAGTCGCCATAGATCAGCTTGGTCTGGGCGCAGACGTGGTCGATGCGCATGGCGTCGATGAGGAGATGGTCGGGGTCGACGGCCAAGCCTTCGACGGCGAGGCGCATGGCGAGGCGCGTCGCCTGGTAGATGTTGATGGAGTCGATGATCTCAGCGGAGACCTCGGCGACGCTGACGGCGAGCGCCATGCTGCGGATCTTTGCGTCCATCGCCTCGCGGTCTTCGCGGAGCATCTGTTTGGAGTCTTTCAGCCCAGCCTCTGCGAGATGGGCGATGCGCTCCGGGAGGATGACGGCAGCGGCGACGACCGGGCCGAAGAGGGCTCCGCGGCCTACTTCATCCACGCCTGCGATGCGTTCGAATCCGGCATAACGAAGTGCCTGCTCCGGGGCGTCGCTGCAGATGAGCTGCTTCAACATGCGTTGCTTGGCGGCTGCGGCTTTGACGCTCTTCTTTTGCGATGGGGCAGCAGGCATGGTCACTTTGCAGTCTACAACCTTGGATTTTGCACACGCAGAAGAGGCCCCGATCTGTGGACCGGGGCCTCTACGAAGATGCGAAAGAGACTACTTGGTGGCGCGGGCGACTTCCTTGAGACGGGCAGCCTTGCCACGGAGGCCGCGCAGGTAGAACAGCTTCGAGCGGCGGACTTCGTAGGAGCGAACCTTGGTCACGGTGTCGACGACCTTGGAGTTGTAGGGGAAGATACGCTCGACGCCCTGGCCGAAGCTCATCTTGCGGACGGTGAAGGTGCCGTGCGGGCCCTTGCGCGAGGCGATGACCATGCCCTCGAATGCCTGGAGGCGTTCTTTCTCGCCTTCCTTGATCTTGACCTGAACGCGGACGGTGTCGCCAGGAGCGAATGGGGGGAGATCGGTCCGCTCGAACTTGGCGGCCAGCTTCTGCATGATGGGATGTATGGACATAGCAACTTTCCTGTAAAGAACTCGAATCCTTAGTGTACATAAAAAGAGCGAAGACGCGAAGTGAAATGCGGGCGAGGAATCATGGTTCCCGTCAATTTTGTTCAAGCTAAAGCCCGAAGACTCGCCGAGGAAGTGCTTGTATGTGCAGGATTGTAAAGGGAATTGTCTGGGTTTTTCTGGTTACGTGCGCATTGCCTGCCGTGATGGCGGGGCGGGAACCTGCGGCGATTCCTATTCTCCCTAACGCCGACCCATTTATCACGTTGAATACAGTGAACGGAAAGTATTTGCTGCTCGCAACCACTGGCCACAACATCACGCTCTGGCGCGGGCCGACAATCGAGACCGCAGCGAGCGAGTCCAAAGTCCTGTTTACTCCAACAGACGATCTCACGGAGCTTTGGTCGCCTACCATCTGGCAAAGGGGCGACAGATGGTGGATCTACTTCACCGCTCGGGCCGCAGGTAAGGAGCACGCCATCTACGTGCTGGAGTCAGACACGAAAGATGAGTGGGGAAGCTATACCTTTCGCGGCGCTCTCGATCTGGGGCGGCCAGCGATCGACCCTTCGATCCTGACTGTGAGAGGAATCGACTACCTGATGTTCGTAAACGTCGATCTCGAAGAGAACGACATCTCTATGGTTCGGCTGGCAGAGCCCATCAAGCCGGTCGGAGAGAAGGTGCTCATCGCGGAGCCGGAGTTTCCTTGGGAGAAGGGTGCGGGCAGCACGAAGAACTACCCGGTGGACGAAGGGCCGAGCGCGCTCTATCACGGCGACAAAACGTTCGTGGTGTTCTCCGGGTCGGATACGGCTTCGCCGTTTTATTGCCTCGGGCTGCTGACGTTCCAGGGTGGCGATCCGCTGAACCGTAAGAACTGGAAGAAGACCCCGCGACCTCTGTTCTCAGCCGCACCGGTAAATGGAGTCTACGGGCCGGGCAGAGGAACGTTCGCGCACGCGGCGGACGGATCGGAATGGCTGCTGTACGCGGCCAAGAGCACCGATGCGCCGACTGCGGCTCATCGGACGACGCGTGCACAACGGTTTACCTGGAGCGCGGACGGAACGCCAAACTTCGGGACGGCGTTGAAGGTGCGCTGAGCTACGCCAGCCTGCGGCCTTCGATGTCAAGGGCTACGTGGTAGAGAGCATCGCGGGTAGCGAGCGCAGCGCAGCCGTCTTCCAGAAAGGCTAGTCCGACGAGATTCGAGCCGGAGACGGCGAGCGAAGCCTCTTTGCGCGGCGTGATGCGGACGATGCCGCGCTGGCCATGCAGGGACGCGGCGACGTAAAGATTGTCATCGACATCGAAGGCCATACCCTGGGCGCGGCCAAGACCCTGGTAGAACATAGATGTCGTCCCATCAGGGGCAATAGCGTGGATTAATTGGTTAGAACTGGTCGTGGGACCGGTGACGAAGAGGGTTCCAGTTCCATTGAAGGCGAGATGATAGGCGGCCATGCTCGGTTCGAGCGTGGCGAAGACGAAGATGCTGCGCGGGGCGTCTTCGGGCTCTAGAGGGTCGGATTTGGCGGCGATCTTGAAGATCGTTCCCGAGCGGTCGCCTACGTAGAGGTTGCCTTCGGCGTCGAAGGCGATGCCTGTGGCTACGCCGAGGCCTTCGGCGTAAAGGGTCGCCTTTCCTTCTGGGGAGATGCGATAGATAGTGCCTTCGGCGCGGGAACTGGCGTAGAGCAGGCCGTCGGGGCCGAAGGCAAGGCCGCTGGGATTAAGCAGGTCGCGGACGAAGGGTCGGATCTGGAAATCGCGGTCGATGGAGAAGATGGAGACGGGAACCTGCTGGTTCCGCGAGCCGGAGAAGGTGGCAAAGAGGCGGCCATCGGCGTCGACAGCGGGGTTGGCGACGGGGTGGAGATTCTCGGCCATCGGAACTGCAACGCGCGCGTAGAGCGCGTTGCTCGAAGCTCCGTTGCGGTGGAGGACGAGGTCGCCGGAGATGCTGCCTTCGGGGATTCGGATTGTCGCGCGAGTCGGCCGCGAGAGAGCGACGGGAGCGGGAGTGTCGCCGATGGTGGCGCTGGGAAGGTCGGCATGGAGAGGCCCCAGGTGGGAGCCGTGGACTTCGATCTCACCGCCCGGCATGGCCGCAGGTGGCACGAGATGGTGCAGATGGGGCGCATCGGGCGATTCGGGTTTTAGGAAGTCGAGGAGCGAGGTCACAGAGACAGTGTAGAGGGAGAAGCGAGAAGGGAGAAGGGAAGTCAGCGGATCAGGTGGGTCAAGATCTGTGAGACGATCAGCGCCAGCACGCCTGCGGCGACGTCGTCCATCATGATGCCGGTGCCGGCGGGAAGGCGTTCAAGCTGCCGAACGGGCGGCGGCTTGAGGATGTCGAAGAAGCGAAAGAGCAGCAGGCCAAGGATAGCGTGTGGCCAATCTGCGGGAAGAAAGAGCAGTGCGATGAGCTGCCCGGCGACCTCGTCGATGACGACATGACCGGGGTCTTCGCGGCCAGACTCACGGGCGACGATGGTCGCTGCGGGAATACCAATGAGCGTCGCGATGAGAGCCGCGACAGTGGTGCCGACTGCGAGCGCGAACGGGGTGGGATGGAAGACGTTGGCCGCTCCGAACCAGAGGAGCATCGCAGCGATGGAACCGTAGGTTCCCGGACCGGGCTTCAGCAGTCCAGCTCCGAAGAAGGTTCCGATGGCCCAGGCCCAGAGCGTCTTGGTCTTTGAAGGCTCGCTAATTTGAATCTTCGAGTTCGCCACTATTCGCTGTCTTCGGAGCTGTGCGGATGACGGTTCGCGTTTGACCGGGCAAGCTCTTCGAGCAGGTCGGGGTCCTGGATGGGCGAGCTGATCTTGTAGTCGCCTGAGGCCCACTTGCCAAGGTCGAGGATGCGGCAGCGGTCGGAGCAGAAGGGGAAGTCTTCGTCGGTAGCAAGGACGACCTTGCGGCAGGTGGGGCAGAAGAGAGCTTTGGGTGCGGTGGACATGACCCTCTCATTGTAGAAGAGGGCGCATTCAGGTGAGCTTAATCAAAGCCGAATAGATTGACTGCAAGCAGCGAGATCCGCAGGCAACTGGATTCAGGAACGCAGGCGTGTCCTCGATGGCCTGCGAAGGAGAGCATGAGATGAAGCGATTGGTTGGCGTAGCGGGATGCGCGGCGGTTGCGCTGATGGCCGTTCAGGGGGTTGCGCAGCAGTGGCCATACAAAGTGCTTTCGACGACGAAGGTGGGTGGCGAGGGCGGCTTCGACTACGTCTATGCGGACTCGGCGAGCCGGAAGCTTTACGTGCCGAGGATAGGGACAGACGGAGCCGTCGCAGTATTCGATCTCGATACATTGAAGTATGCGGGTTCGATCGAGAAGACGAGCGGGCATGGCGTTGCCGTAGCCTCCGGGCATGGATTTGCGTCGAGCAGCCCGGTCGCGATGTGGGATGCGAAGACCCTGGCGCCGATCAAGACGATTGACGTGAAGGGCCGGCCGGACGGGATCTTCGCAGACAAGTTCAACGACCGCGTGTACATCTTCAGCCATGTCGATCCGAACGCAACGGTGATCGATTCCAAGGATGGGGCGGTGCTGGGAACGATCGACCTGGGAGGAGCTCCGGAGCAGGCGGTCTCGGACGGCAAGGGGCATGTTTACGTCGCGATTGAGGATAAGGGCAAGGTCGCGGTCATCGACGCGAAGACAATGACGGTCTCGACCAGCTTTGACCTGCAGGGCAAGGGCGATGGATGCGCGGGCCTGGCGATCGACGCAAGGCACGAGATCCTCTTTGCGGCATGCCGCGAGCCGCAGGCGATGGTGGTGCTGAGCGCGAAGGATGGCAAGATCATCACGACGTTGCCCATCGGCAAGGGGACGGATGGCGCGGTCTTCAATCCGGAGACAAAAGAAGTCTTCAGCTCACAGGGAGACGGGACGTTGACGATCGTGAAGGAAGAGAGCCCGACGAGCTTTTCTGTCGAAGAGAACCTGACAACGATGCCGCGCGCGAAGACGCTCACGCTGGACGCGAAGACGAACAAGCTGTATCTCATCTCCGCAGAGTTTGGCGCTGCGCCGCCGGTTGAGCCGGGGCAGAAGCCGGCAAGACCGCCAATGGTTCCGGGAAGCTTCTCGATCCTGACTGTAGGCAAGTAAATCCACGCGCAGCAGATGTGCGAGATGGGCGGGCGCTTTGGCGTTCGCCCATCTTTCTTGAAGCGAACTTCGTCGCGAAGACAGGTGCGCCGGTAGGAGAACCGCTGCTACGATCCCATCATGCGATCCTTCCTCTCTGCCGTCGTCCTGGGTGTGTCCTTTGCCACCGCTTCTATGTCCTTCGCCCAGAATTCTGCCACAACGCGGCTTGCGTCTCAGAACGCTCTCTTTGAGGAGTGGTACGAAGCGGGGTTGAAGGCGAGCCCGGAACGAGCTACGGCGTTTGGCGACTACCGATACAACGACAAGCTGAACGATGTCTCGCTTGCCGAAGTAGCGCGGCGCGAGAAGGAGAACGAAGCATATCTCGCACGGCTGAAGGCGATCTCGACGGACGGGTTCGCAGAGCAGGATGTGCTCTCGCACGAGCTGATGCAGCGCTCGCTGGAACAGGCGATGGCAAACTACAGCTTCAAAGAGTACGAGATGCCGGTCTCGCAGATGGATGGCCCCCACACCGGGCTAGCCGACCTTCCGCTCGCGGTCCCACTCGATTCGGTAAAGCATTATGAGGATTACATCGCGCGGCTGCATCAGATACCGCGAGTGTTTACGCAGACCGAAGAGGTGCTGCGAGCGGGGATGAAGGACAACCTGATGCCGGTGAAGTTTCTGTTGGAGAAGGTGCCGGCGCAGTGCTCTGGGATTATTGCGGCCGACCCGTTCCTGCTTCCGCTGAAGAAGTTTCCGGCGAGCTTTTCGGATGCCGACAAGGCGAAGCTGACCCAAGAGATTACGGACGCGGTCAATAACGAGGTGCTGCCGGCGTACAAGCAATTCTCGGCATTCATCGCGAAAGACTACGCGCCGCACGGACGCACAACGTTGTCGGTGACTTCGTTGCCGGGTGGCGAGGCGCGTTATGCCAACAATATCCGCAGCCGGACGACCATCAGCACGATGACGCCGGATGCGATCCATCAGCTTGGGCTGCGGGAGATCGATCGCATCGAGGCGGATATGCTGGTCATCGCAAAGAAAGAAGGCTTTGCGGACCTGGCTACGTTTCGTGAGTCGCTGAAGACAAACCCGAAGTACAAGCCCACCTCCTCCGAGCAGATTCTGGAGGACTACAGAAAATACATCGCGCAGATGCAGCCGAAACTACCGGAGCTGTTCACTTTCATTCCTGGAGCTCCGGTGACGGTGGAGGCGATCCCTGCGTTCCAGTCGGCGATGGCGACGCACTACCAGACCGGTACTCCGGATGGGAAGCGGCCGGGACGGGTGAGCGTGGCGACGTCGGACTATGAGAAGCGCACTCTGATCGACGACGAGGCGACGGCGTATCACGAGGGAATTCCGGGCCACCACATGCAGCTTTCGGTAGCGCAGACGTTGACCGGGCTGCCGAAGTTCCGGCTGCACAACGGCAACTCCGGCTATGCGGAGGGATGGGCGCTTTATGCGGAGCAGTTAGGCAAGGAGGTAGGCTTCTATCAGGACCCTGTGAGCGACTATGGACGGCTTTCGAGCGAGCTGTTCCGCGCGGTGCGGCTGGTGGTAGATACCGGGATTCACTCGAAGGGATGGACGCGGGATCAGGTGGTCGAGTTCATGCGCAAGAGCGGCTCGGTGGATGAGCCGACGATCCAGTCGGAGACGGACAGGTACATCGCATGGCCGGGACAGGCTCTGGCGTACAAGCTGGGGCAGTTGAAGTTTCGCGAGCTACGCGAGCGGGCGAAGACTGAGCTGGGTCCGAAGTTCGACATTCGGACGTTCCATGACGAGATGCTGAATGGCGGGAGTTTGCCGCTGGATCTGCTCGATGCGCGGACGAACGAGTGGATCGCAGCGCAGAAGGGTAAATGAGAGGTCCTTCCTTGATTCGATACGAGTAACAACAAGAGCGAGCAGCAGATCCTCCGAGGCCGCGAATCGCAATGGAACTGTGGTTTCTGCCTCGAAGGATGACAAGTGGTACGAGAGTGTCGAAAGACTAGAACGGTGGGTTTGGCAAGGAGGAAGAGGTAGTCCTTATGGCCATCTTCTCTGTCCCTGTCACCCCACTCTCCCCTTGTCATCCTTCGCGAAGCGGAGGATCTGCTGTTGCACTCTTCCGTTCGGGGTCGGGAACAAATCAGCGGCCAAGTCTTCCCATGCAGGGTTGGCCACTTCGATCCGTGCGATCTTCTCCTGCCGAGTGAAGTGCTTCAAGTACTTCTCGCGTGCAATCGCCCTGTCGATGTATCCGAAGCGCTGAAGTAGACAAGGCGCGTGATCTTATATCTTGCGGTGAAGGTGTCGGCCTTACCTTGTCGATGTTGCAAGATGCGAAGAATCTGATTGTTGGTCACCCCGACGTAAAGCGTCCGCGAGCGGCTGGCCAGGATGTATACGAAGTATTCGTGCTCGTGGGGCATGGGGAAGGGTAGCGCCGCTTGCAAAAGGAGTAAAGGCGAAGGGCAACAGCAACGGCAAGAACAAAAGCAAAAGCAGATCCTCCGCCTGTGGCGAAGGATGACAAGGGAAATGGGTGGGCTAGGCGAAAGGTAGTCGCTATTCGAGAATGCGGGCGACCACATCGTAGTCATGCGACTCGGTAATCTCCGCACGATAAAACGTTCCGGGCACCAGCTCTTCATGCGGCCCAAAGTCATTGATGAGCACCTTGCCGTCGATCTCCGGCGCATGGAGCGGCGTTCGTCCCTGCCATAATAGATCGGTCTCCTCCGATGGACCTTCAACGAGGAGATCGATCTCGCGGCCTACCCATGCGGCTTTGCTCTTTGTGCTGATCTTTTGCTGAAGCTTCATCAGCTTGCGGCGGCGGGCTTCGATGGTGCGCTTCGGGACCCTCAGCTCTGGCGCTAACTCAAATGCCGCTGCACCCTCTTCATCGGAGTAGGTGAAGACGCCTAGCCAGTCAATCTCGGCTTGGCGGACGAAGTCGCAGAGAAGTTCGAAATCAGCCTCGGTCTCGCCGGGGAAGCCGACGATAAACGAGGTGCGGATGACGATGCCGGGGACGATGCGCCGGGCCTTCGCAATGAGGTCGAGGAAGATCTGGGCGTTGCCGCCCCGCTTCATGATCTTCAGAACAGCAGGGCTGGCGTGTTGCAGCGGCACGTCGAGATACTTGGCGATGTTGTCGTGCTTCGCCATGGTCTCGAGCAGGCGCGTGGTGACCTTGTTCGGATAGGTGTAGAGGAAGCGGAGCCAGCGCAGGCCGGGAAGAACGGCGAGGGCGTCGAGAAGCTGCGCGAGACCGTCCTTCAAGCCAAGGTCTTCGCCGTAGCAGGTGGTGTCCTGGCCTATGAGGGTGATCTCGCGCACACCCTGCGCGATGAGGTTCTGGGCCTCAGCGACGATCGACCCCATGCGGCGCGACCGGAACTTCCCCCTTAGCTGCGGGATGATGCAGAAGGTGCAGGGGTGATCGCAGCCCTCAGCGATCTTGATGTAGGCGGACGCGCGGGGAGTCGTCAGGATGCGCGGAGTCTCGTCGGAGTAGAGGTACTCGGGGAGCGTGGAGACTGCACCGTCCCAGGCTTCGCGGGAGAAGCGACCGGACTGTTCGCGGGCGGCGCCTTCGGGGCGGGAGGGTGTAGGGGACAGGGTGTAGGGTGTAGCGGTCGAGGACGCGTCCTCTGCTTCTGTCTCAATCGAACCTTCGGCTATGAGCTGCGCGCCGATCTCCGTCGGGTGGGAGTGCTGGTGGACGGCGCTGGGGGCGCGGCTCACCAGCTCTGAATTTTGCGGCAGGATATTGAAGGGCGAGTTGTTCGCATGGCCGGTGGGCGTCAGTCCGGCGGCGGCGAGAATCGCTTCCAGTTCGCCAGTACCTACGACGGCGTCCACTTCAGGGATGTTCTTCTGGATCTCATCGCGGTAGCGCTCGACCAGGCAGCCGGCGACGATGAGACGGCGGGCTTTGCCTCCCGCGGCCAGCTTGTGCTTCGCCATCTCGAGGATGGTATTGACGGACTCCTGCTTGGCGGAGTCGATGAAGCTGCACGTGTTCACGACGATGATGTCGGCGTCTTCAGCCTCGGGCGTGAGCTGGGCTCCGTTGTGGTGGAGCATGCCCATCATCACCTCGGAGTCGACCAGGTTCTTGGGACAGCCGAGGGAGACGAAGCCTACTTTGGGGCGAGTTGCGGCAGGGGTTTCGGTGGGTTGAATAGCGAGGCTGGCAGGGGAAGTCACAGCTCTTTAGTTTACCAGCTTATGGAGGAAAAATACGGTATTTCCGGCCCAGTCACGCCCGGCTGCACGGCTTCTACTCGACAGGGGTCTCATCAGCGATCTTGAAGTTGGAGGGGACCGCGAAGAGATCGGGATTGGGTTCGCGACGGTCGACCTCGCTTACGACCACCCGTTGCTCTCCTGTGCGCGGGTCCTCGTGGCGCACGATAACGTAAATGGACAGCTCGGGCGAGTACCAGTACTCGTCGACGACCACGACCGGCTTGCCTGTCCCACTCAACTCTTTCGTGACGGTGCGGGACTTTCTGGATCCCTTCAGCTCCAGTCCGTTTAGCGACTTCGTGCCAAGGTCTTCCTGGGTGACGCCGGAAGTTCCCTGTCCGGATCCCATCTTCACCCCGCCCGTCGCGGCCGATGCCTGGGGAATTGCTACGGGAGCGCGCGAAACCATCTCGCGCGCGACATGAGTGAAGGGATTCATCCAGACATTGAGGCGGGTTGCCGGGTCGTAGAGGTGGGTCTCGCTTAATACGGGGTCGCCAACGTGGCCGGGCGGGACAAGCCGCCGCCGTTCGTTGTGGATTCGGCCGGAGGAGTCGCGAGCGATACGGTTGACCGTCGTGCGTACTTCGGTCTCTCCGTTGGCGAGAAGCTGGGTGGAGAAGATGTCCACCTTGGCGGCAAACGGCGCGCCTGGGACGGGCGTTACGAAGACGCCCGGGATACGAACTTGTACGCCGGCATAGTCGCGCGGCACGTTGGATACGGCTGATTGCTGCGCCTGGCCGGACGCGCAGACGGAGACGGACAGGCCAAGTGCTCCGAGCGCGAGAGGAATCGAAACGGATCGCAGTGAACGCATTCTTGTCTCCCCGACGCAGAGAGTACACGAACAACTGCGCCAGTTGGGGATGAATTTGTCTTCGGAATGGAAATGGTCTTATGTCGTTGTGGGCTGGTCGCGGTGGCGGCGAAGCGCGTCGAGGTGAATGACCAGGGCGATCACACCACCGGCAATCGTGCAGAGAGCCCGGCGGTGCGCGATGACCGGGCCGGGCAGCGCGTTCAGCGAGAGCAGGAAGACGATGTACGAGGTCAGGCAGGTCGAGAAGAGCGCGTAGTTGACGGAATTCGTGACATAACCAAGGAAGGCAGCCAGTGTCGCCAGGATCGCCAGCACGAGCGGATCCGGATGCAGGTGGGCCAGGGCGAAGGTCGACAGCACGGCCCCGGCAAGCGTTCCGCCGATGCGCATCAGGGCGCGGACAAAGGTCTCGAAGAAGGCAGGCTTCTGTACGAGGAGGGCGGTCATGGGAATCCAGTAGCCTGATTCGATCCCGAGGCGGCGATACGCTTCGGCAGAGAGAACGACCGTAACGGTGAGGCGGAGGGCATAGGCGAACCCAGCGGTGTGTGAGAGCTGTGGCAACGAGAGTGGGATCTCGCGAAGAGTGTGTAGCGCCCGACGGCGGGCGTCGGAGTGGGAGAGCAAGTCGGAGGTCTGCTCGAATGGGGCCTGAATGGCGAGGCGGTGGAACTCGAAGAGCTGGGTCTTCAGCTCTGGAATCAGGTGGAGAGTGCAGGAGGTGATAAGGATCTGGAGCGCTCCCCCAGCGAAGATGAGCAGGGCGCGTTCCCCAGCGGCGCGCGGGCCGGCAGGGAAGGCCGAGGTGACGAATAAGGTCACGGCGGCCTGCTGGCCGACCCAGGCGATGCCCGCGGCGCGCGCGGTGAGCAGGCCGTAGACGAAGCTCCAGACGCCGGCGGCGATCAGGATCTCGTAGCCGTGGTGGCCTACGGTCATGCCGACGAGGGTGGAGAGGGCCATCGCGAAGGTGGCGAAGATCATGGGCGCAAGGCGAGAGTCGGCGATGCGCTGGTTGATGCCGAAGCCGATGGTCATGGCTCCGCCACCAGCGATGAGGCCGGCAGCGGGATGTCCGACAAGCACACCCGCAACTAAACAGAGCGCAATGGAGACGCAGCAGAGCGCGGGGATGGCGAAGGACGCCTTCGACCAGTCGAAGGTGTAGAGGTCGGCGAAGTAGGGATGCGGCGCGGCCAGGCTCTGCGGAGTCGGATCTGCCGTCAAGTTGGAGACCTGCGTATCGGGCACTTTGGGTTAGATGCGGCCTTGGAAGAGTTGCCGGTCAGGGATGGAGCGCGAGGTACAGGTTCTTCTCGGGAGCCGGATTTGGAACCCGCCAACTGCTGCCGAGACTGCTGTAGAGAAAGGAGCTGTGATCGGGCATCTCTTTTGGAGGCGGACCTCCCTTCGGATCGCCTGCGAGGGTCCACCAGGCCATAGGGGCCTGGGTGATATCGTACCCCGCATCGTGGAGGAGGCAGAGGCTTACGCGCGCGCTCTGCTGTTGGGCATGCTGCCGCATCGACTGGCCCACCGTGAAGTTCGCTACGCTCGGGGCGAGTTCGACGCCGGGGATGAAGGCACCGGCCGCCGCTCCAGCTATGTTGGCGGCCAGCATCTTGTGCTTTGCGGGAATGGTGCGGAGGTCCTGCTTTTCCAGGACTTCCGCAATGCTGTCGGCCAAAACTGCGGCCAACTGCGAGTCATAGGGTAGTCGTGTGACGAGTTGGTAAGGGACGAGGATGATGCCACTTGGCATCGACCACGAGTCGCCGTGCTTGGGCTCGTCGATGAGTTGGAAGCGGAAGTCGATCCGGGTCGGGTCGTCTTCCGGGAGCGCCTTCTGAAAGGCTGGGACGAGGCTGTTGCCGATTCGATCCACTCGTGCCTGAACCGCGGCATTGTGCCAGGCGGGCAGTCGCTTGATGTCTTTGCCCTGGAAGACTTTGGAGACGCCGCTCTGCGCGTCGCCCTTGTCAATCACGGCAGGATCGTAGTCGGTCTTCGCACGTAGGTCGTCTTCGCGATGGTTGATGGTGTTCGGCGAAAACTCCGCCTTATCAAGTACGACGACACCGTCCGGGCGCTGCGTGCCGTGGTAGCGAATCCACTGGTTGGTATGGAGATCGTCTAGAGACTTGAGTGGCGGGGCGAAGGTCGCTCCTATCGCGGCTGGGATTAGCATGACGTAGCCGTCGGCGCGGAAGAGTCTGCCTTCACTTGAGGCGGAGGAATCTGGCACGAAATCGATGATGCCGACGCCGCTTACCCGGTTCACAGGCATCGAAAACAGGATACGTTTTGCCCGGATCTCGCTCGAACCGTTCAAAACATCGCCGTATACTTCGACTCGCTCGCCGAGAAAGAGCGCGGGAACTTTCGTCTCTTTGGTCGACACGCTTCGTGCGCCGACGGCTGTACCCTCCCAGGACTTCAGGGTGATGGCGGTCTTGGGTCCGATGAGGACGTGCATGCCGTTCACGTCGAACTCGCCGGTATCCGCAATGCGCGTCACGAAGCCCGTCTTGAAGGAATCGTCGGCACGAGCCGCAGGAGAGAACAGTGCAATCGCTAAGGCGATGGAAGCAATGAAATGGCGCACGATGGCAACAGAGTAGCGGGGCGCACGCTCTTCGTCCAGTAGGTATTGTGCCGGTTTGGAACTGGCCCCGTCCGATGCTAAGATGAAGCAGTGCCGGGTCCTACGCGACGTAATCCCGCCAACCCCGCCAGGTCCGGAAGGAAGCAACGGTAACGGGTAATTACGGGCGCAGTAGGTCACCCGGTGCTATTAACTTCCCCCACTGACAATCTGGGTCGATTCGGCTGATGCGGATGCGCTGTGTCTTGTGGCCGACAATCCCTCGTTGCTCGCGGCAAAAGGCGACAAACTCCATAAATGAATCGTCACTCATTTGTAGTAGTTTTGTATCCTGTCTTAGAACCATTTTTGAGGTGAAGGATTGAGTTTGAGTTTGAAGCCGCGCGAACAGGCGCGGGCCCAGGGTATTGCAAAGATCACATCTGTTGGGGCTTATGTTCCACCACGGTTGCTGACAAACGCGGATCTCGAGAAGATGGTCGAGACCAACGATGCCTGGATTGTCGAGCGAACGGGAATTAAGCAACGTCACTTGGTCGACGAGGGCGTGGCTACCAGCGATCTGGCGGCGGAAGCGGCGCGGGACTGCCTGGCAAAGCGAGGAATTCCCGCGAGCGAATTGGACGCGATCTTGGTTGCGACGGTCACACCGGACATGATGTTTCCCGCGACGGCGTGCCTGGTGCAGGAAAAGATCGGCGCAAAGGGTGCCTGGGGTTTCGATCTCTCTGCAGCCTGTTCCGGATTTTTGTATGCGCTGCAGATGGGCGCAAAGTTGATCGAATCGGGAGCGCACCGGAAGGTGATGGTGATCGGAGCGGACGTGATGAGCTCGATCCTGGACTATACCGATCGTTCGACCTGCATTCTGTTCGGCGATGGTGCTGGGGCGGTATTGATGGAGGCGGGCGAACCCGGCGAAGTTGGATTTGTGGACTTCGTCCACGAAATCGATGGCTCGGGAGCGACTTCGCTGTACATGCCGGGCGGCGGAAGCCTGCATCCTTCGACGGTGGAGACGGTGCAGGCGAAGATGCACTTTGTGCACCAGGAGGGTGGAGCGGTCTTCAAGGTAGCCGTGCGGAAGATGGCCGAGTTGAGCGAGACCCTCTTGACGCGCAATGGTTTGACCGCTGCGGATGTGGACCTCTTTATCCCGCACCAGGCAAACAAGCGGATCATCCTCGCAACGGCTGAACGGCTGGGAATGCCTGAAGACAAGATCGTGATCAACATCGGCGAGTACGGAAATACGACGGGCGGAACGATCCCACTGGCGATGCATACAGCGCTGGAGCAGGGACGATTGCAGAAGGGTATGACGGTGCTGCTGGCTTCGTTTGGCGGCGGATATACGGTTGGGGCAACGCTGTTGCGGTGGGAGTAAGGAGCAGGGTGTAGCGTATAGGGGACCGGGTGTAGAAGGGCGAGGCCAGCGGCTTCGCCCTCTTCTCTTGTGCTGGGGAAGGGTGGGAACATTGGTGGCTGGGGCGCGTATCTGACGCTGTAGGCTTTTCGCAAAAGCTTCAGCGGCGGTGCTCGGATGACGCATGATCCTTTGTGGATGAGGGTTTTTCTAGGATTGCACATTGCTGCCGGTGCCTCGTCCTTCCTGCTTGCGCCCGTGGCGCTGGCCACGGCGAAGGGCGGAAAGGCGCACCGGCTGTGGGGGATGGTCTATCTGTGGTCGATGGGCGTTGTGGCGGCCACTGCGCTGCCGATGGCGCTTTATCGTCCTGTACTCTTTCTGGCGCTGGTGGCGGTCTTCAGCTTCTACGCAGCGTTCTCCGGCTATCGCGTGACGAAGTTGAAGGCGCTTGCCCGAGACGGAAGCGCGGAGCCGGTCGACTGGATCGCGGGCGGGATCACGTTCTGCTCGAGCGCAGCGCTGGCGTTGCTGGCGATCTTCCTTCCGGCGATGGTGCAGCACATGGGCATTGTGGCGATTGTCTTCGGCCTGCTGGGAATGCGGCTGGCCGCAGTGCAAATGGTCAGCTTCGTGCGCAAGCCGAAGGAGAAGATGTTCTGGTGGTACTCGCACCTGGGAAACATGATCGGAAGCTATATCGCCGCCTGGACAGCGTTCTCCGTCGTGACGCTGCCACGCCTCTTCGGCAACAGTTTTTTCTTCTGGCTTTGGCCGACTGCTGTTGGAGTTCCGGCGATCGTACTCACCACGATCTACTACAAGCGCAAGTTCGCGCCGAAAACGAAGGTGGCCGCCACAGCTTAGCGATCTTTAGCTGGCTTCAGGCTCTGCTGCGCGGGTGCCGACAGAGCGCGATGTCTGATAGAGCTTCCAGAAGGCGATCGCACACCCGACCAGGATAATGCTCCATATGACAACCAGGATCGTGGTTGCCCACTTCTCGGAGAAGGCGTTCCAGATGCGAAGGATGTGGCGGCCGTAGTAGATACCCAGGAACACAGCAATGGCGTGACGAATGGCCCGGCTGATGGTGAAGGTCCACATGAACTTCGACCGCGCCATATTGAGTGCGCCGGCGGCGAGCACGAACGGGCTCAACGGCATGGGTGGAGGAAGAATCGCGGGCAGCGCAACGGCGAGGATGGCGTGTTCCTGCATCCAGCCGCAGACTCGTTTGAAGATGCGCGCGGGGACGTGCTTCTCAAGGAAGGCCATGCCACCTGCGTGGCCTACCTGGTAACTGAAGAATCCGCCGACAGCCGAACCGGCTGTGGAGAGCGCAACGAGCAGTATCCAGTTGGTCTTCTGCGCGGCCAGCAGCACCAGCATGATGTCCGTGACGCCGGGTATGGGCAGCGGGACGAACGACGAGTCCACGATCGAGATGAAGAAGAGCCCGAAGACCCCGAAGTGCAGGAACAGATGGAGCAACTTGTTGGTGTGATGGCCAGGATGGGTGGCCTGCTTTGCAGCTTGTATCAGGGCGAGAGTGGCGGGGGAGATCGTCATGGTCCTCGCAGCGGTGCAGTCGTTATTGAGACGCTGCCGCGACCGGCCAGGTCTCTCGCAGCATCAAGATACTTCTACTAGATGAAATTGAACTGCGGTAGCGCGGGCAGAAGATCAATCTCCGCGGCGTAGCTGCGGAAGAGGCGAATCGCTTCAATGCAGGGTTCGTCCAGCGCGTAGTGGATGTTCTGCGTGAGGTAGTAATGGATGGTGGCTGGAGGGACGGCTAAGCGGGGCGTCCACTCGGCGACCAACTCTTCGATGTGGCCGAGACCGTGGATGCGGGACTGGTTCAGGTCATCGATAAGCTGGGCCGGTAAAGCGACTGCTTCGGGGCGGACGGCCCAGACAGCGGCGACCCAGGGCAGGCCGGTACGAGTGGTCCACTCGTGCGCGATATCGAACCATTGGCAGGGGCCGACCTGCTCTTCGATGGAGTCGCGGGCTTCAAGCGCAAGCAGGGCTGGATCGCCGATGAGCAGAGCAGCGTCTGCCGACTGCAGCATCGCTACCGGATCTGCAATGTGGGGAACGAAGGTTGGCGAGTTGCCTACGAATTTGCGGAAGAGAATGTTGGCGTAGGCGAGCGAGCTGCGAGAGGCAGTGTCCGCCGCGACGGTCTTTATCTCTTTAGGAGGCCGTGTGCCACGAACGATGAGTTGGATCGAACGGACACGGTCGAGCGATGCGATAGTGCAGCCGGGAACGATGGCTAACTCAGGCGTAAGCGCGGCGATGGGGATGAGGCCAAGATCGGAGGTGCCCGCGATGAGGCTGGCAGCGCACTCCGACGGCAACATGCGTTGTATAGCGTAACGGGTCGCAAGATTCGCGGCGTGCGGCACGTGCTCGAAGTCCCACATGAGCGGCGCGGGGTTCAGAAAGTCAATGGCGGCGATGCGAAGTCGTTGATCGTGAAGGGATGTCATCTCTCTGAACATTAGATGAGCGAGGGAGCCAGTCGATGCGGGACCGTCCCGTATTGGGACGCGGTCACTTTCGTTACTGAGTTTCACCGCCCACCCGGTACTCCCGCACTGCGATGATGCCGATGACGTCATCTCGCGAAGGTCGCGATGGAGGCGGGGATGGCTCTCATGCTCAGCGGAGGAGTTGCACAGCGGACGGTGTCGGTGGGACTGCTTGCGGCGGTCTTTGTGATCGCCTCCGATGGGCTGGCGTGCGGGCAGGTAGCTCCGGGTGAGGGCCACATTTATACGTATCACGGACCTGCGACCATCTCGGTCGCAACCTTGAAAATTCCGCCGAGTGCGTGGAAACACTTCGAGAAAGCCAGGTCCCTCGCGGTGAAGCATCGCCCGGTAGAGTCTGAGAAGGAGAGCGGAAAGGCACTCGCGATTGCGCCAACCTTCGCTGCCGCTCGCATCCTGCAGGCGAGCCAGCAACTAGCGCTGCGCGACTTTACCGGGGCTATAGCGAATGTAGATGCAGCCAGGAAGAGCGAGCCGGATGCTCAGTGGTCGGGGCTGATCCTTGCGGGCGCGTACAACAGCCTGCATCGCTACGAAGATGCGATGGACACGATACTGAGCCTCGATCCCACAGAGGCGGAATGCTGGCAGGCAAAGTACGAACACGCGCGCGCGGCGATCGGGCTTGGCGATCTCGATGAAGCTCTGAAGTGGAGCTCTGAGGCGTGGGAGGCCGCTCCTCACGACTTCACCGACGCCATCCTGATGCGGGCCAACGCCCTGATGCTGGCAAAGCGCTGGGCTGAAGCCTCGGACAAGTTGTATGCCTACTTGGCGAGGCCGGGAGTTCAACCGCATCGCGAAGAAGCTCAGGCCGCACTGGCAAGGGTGACGCAAAGGATGAAGGAAGAGCACAAGCCGCAGGGAGTGACGCTGGCATCGCGATAGTGCGCCGACCGCAAGCGCGTGCCCTCTCCCTCAGTCCCAGCACCCTTCGTTTGTCATTCCCGAAGGGAATCTGCTTTGGCGCAGCAGAACAGTGTTTCATGCGGTCGCGGGCTTATCGGTCGCGGCTAGTGACAAAGCCAGGAACCCAGAGCAGAGCTCTCTTCGCTTCGGTATCGGGCAAGTCGGCGATGGAAAGCCTTGCTGCCTCAGCGTAGGCGCAGGCCGTGTCCATGGCGTAGTCGATCGAGCCGTGGCGGTTGAGGATCTCTAGAATCTGGGTGTGCGAGACGTTCGCGAAGCTGCGGTCGGCGAGAACCTTGCGGATGGCCTCGCGGTCGGCTCCGGTGCCGCGCTCAAGCGCATGGATGACAGCCAGCGTCGCTTTTCCTTCGCGAAGGTCGCTGGCGACGGGCTTGCCCAGGACCTCTTCGGATGCGGTAAGGTCGAGAACGTCGTCGATGATCTGGAAGGCGAGGCCGAGGTTGCGGCCGTACTCGCCAAGCTGCCCGTCCACCTGGTCGCTGGCGTGCGTGATGGCCGCGCCGAGCTGCATGGAGACTTTGAACAGGCAGGCGGTCTTGCGATAGATCAGGTCGAAGTACTCTTCCTCGTTGATGAGGTGACCGAGCTTCTGCATCTGCAGCAGCTCGCCTTCGACCATCTGCTGGGTGAGCGAGATGAGCAGATCGAGCACGCGGAAGTTGCGCTCTTCAAGGGCCGTGTGGAACGCCTGCATGTAGAGCCAGTCGCCGGCGAGAACGCACTTCGAGTTGCCCCAGGTGGTGTTCGAGGAGGGGCGGCCGCGGCGCGTGTCGGCCTCGTCGATGATGTCGTCGTGGACGAGCGTGGCCGTGTGCAGCATCTCAACGACGGCGCCGAGCTTGATGCGGCTCTCAGACTCGCAGCCGAGGGACTTCGCGCTCAGAAGCAGAAGCAGAGGCCGAATGCGCTTGCCGCCGCCCGCGATGAGGTACTCGGCGATCTCGGTGATAACGGAGACCGGGGAGGCGGACTGCTCAGCGAACTCGCGCTCGATGGCGGCAAGGTCGTCACGGAGCAGATCGAAGACTTCTTTTGCCGTCGCGATGGAGAGCGTGCTCACTAATAATTGAGAGTAACAGGGTGACGATTACGTTGCGGTTCGTTTTGTGGACCAGCGGGGACGTGAAGATTCCCGCCGGGTTTGGAAATAGGGCGAAAAAAAGTATTACCGAAGTGGGAGATGCATATCCTCCGCCAGACCGCTTGTCATCCTTGGCGAAGCGGAGGATCTGCTTCTTAGTTGGAGCGGAAGTTGGTGAACTGGAGATCGACGCCGATGTCCTTGGCGCGCAGCATCGACATGATGTCCTGCAGCGTGTCCTTGTCCTTGCTCACGACGCGGACGGTGTCTCCCTGAATGCTGGCCTGGGCCTTCTTCTTCGAGTCCTTGATGGCGGCCACAATGATCTTCGCCTTATCGGACGGGATGCCCTGGACGAGCTTGATCTTCTGGCGAACGCTCTGCCCGGCGGCGGGCTCGATCTTTTCAAACTCGAGGTTCTTCAGCGAGACGCCGCGCTTGACCAGCTTCTGCGAGAGGATCTCTTTAACGGCGGTGAGCTTGTATTCGTCGGAGGAGGCGAGTTGGATGACCTCGGTGCCTTCGAGTTCGATCTTCGACTTCGAGTCCTTGAGGTCGAAGCGGGAGGTGATCTCTTTCACCGCCTGGTCAATTGCGTTCTTTACTTCCTGAAGCTCTACCTTGCTGACTACGTCGAAGCTGCTATCGGATGCCATGTCTTTTTCCTTGTGGTGCGGTCGATCTCTATTATCGCAGGCTTCGTGCTTTATGTGACTGAGGGGAAGAGCGTTCTGAAGTTCGCTGTGGTGAGTTCGGCGAGGGCCTCCGCGGAGATGCCGCGGAGCTCTGCGAGAAAGGATGCTGTGTGGGCAACGAAGGCGGGTTCGTTGCGCTGCCCGCGCAGCGGAACGGGCGCGAGGAACGGCGCGTCGGTCTCGACGAGGATGCGGTCGGCCGGAGCGAAGGCCGCAGCATCGCGAATGCCCTGCGCCTTCGGATACGTCAGGTTTCCCGCGAACGAGAGATAAAAGCCGAGGTCGAGCGAACGCTTCGCGTGGTCTAGATCGCCGGAGAAGCAGTGCATCACGCCGGGAATTCCATGCGGTGCCCAGTGCTCCGCGATCAGCGCGAGCAGATCCTGTTCGGCGTTCGCTGTGCCGTATCTCTCCTTCGCAACAGGTGTCGCAAGCTCGCTCGTCCGGCAGTGGATGAGGATGGGTTTGCGCGCGGCGACTGCGATCTTCATCTGCGCGATGAAGGCGGCCTGTTGCGTGGGGATATCGGGGTTCTCAACGTGGTAGTAGTCAAGACCGATCTCGCCCACTGCGATGCACTTTTCCCGTTCGACAAGGGCCGATAGCTTGGCGAGGTTTTCTGGAGTGGCCTGGTGTGCTTCCTGCGGATGGATTCCGGCGCTGGCGTAGATGTTCGGGTGCGCTGCGGCGATGTCGAGGGCGCGGTGCATCGTGGATGGGCCATCGCCTATGCCGATGGCGAGGAGGCGGGTGACGCCTGCGGTCTCTGCGTTGGCGATGATCTGCTCAAGGTCGTCGGTGTAGAAGTCGAGGTGGCAGTGGGAGTCGATGAGCATATGCGGCTGAAAGGGAGGATCGGTGTTCGTGTACTAGCGGAGTGGCAGGTCCTTCGCTGCGCTCAGGATGACGGCAAAAACAAACAGTAGCAAAGGCAACTATAGGGTGCCCCACATCTCGCCTCTGAGATGTGGGAAGCAGAACGCCCGGGTGCCCCATCCAGCGCGCCTTTGCCTCTCGCGATGGGTGGGACGTAAGACGCTAACGCAGCCGTGACCCCAGGGCGATGTCCTCACCGAAGGTGGCGAGCACGGGCTTCCCATTCTCCCCATGGCTGGCTGCGAGCAGCATTCCATGGCTCTCCAGCCCACGCATCTTGCGCGGAGCAAGATTTGCGATGACGACGATGTTCCGCCCGATCAGGTCTTCGGGCGTGTACCACTCTGCGATGCCGGAGAGGATCTGGCGCTTCTCGTAGCCGAGATCGACTTCGAGGCGGAGGAGCTTGTCCGCCTTGGGGATGCGCTCGGCGACGAGGATCTTGGCGACGCGAAGATCGATCTTCACGAAGTCGTCGATTGCTATCTGCGGCGTGTCGGGTATGTCCGATGCGGCTGCAGCGTTTGCGAACGGCGCAGAGGCAGGAGCTTCGGTGTGCGGGGGCGTGCCCGGGCGCTCGGTGGAGAGCGCGGCGCTTCCAGCAACGTGTGTGGCCGGATTGTCGCTCGAGAAGATCGCCGTGCGCGGGCCGGCACCGGGGTGGGTGGAGGGATGGTTCTCCTCGGCGGTGGGTGCAGCTTCGTCGATGATGCTGGTCTGGGTCTTGGCGGCAGCTGCGGCCTGGGCGTTGTTTTCTTCGGTGGCGATCATGGCTTGGATGAGTTCCTTGGGGGCTCGGGGAAAGATGGGGGCGAGCGGGCCGAGCTTGGTGCCGGGCTTCAGTCCGCCCCATTTGAGGTCTTTGAGTTCGCCGTTACGCGCAGCTGCTTCGATGTCTCCGAGGCCCAGCTGCGACCAGACTTGCGCCGTGGCGTAGGGCAGGATCGGGTAGAGGAGCGCCGTGATGATGCGGATAGATTCTTCGGAAGCATAAAGAACGGATTCAAGTGCTGAGCGAGAGGCCTCATCATGCTGCTTTGCCAGTTTCCATGGCGCATTGACCGACATGTGGCCGTCGATTTGGCCGATGAAAGAAAAGATCTCACGAACTGCTAGAAGATAGTCGTGATTTGCAAACCGGCGGGACACACTTGCTTCTAGAGTCTCTTGTTTTTCTTCTGCTCCGGTATCGTTTGGTTCACCCACATACCATTGATCCGTTAGAACACTTTGTAACCCGTCTGCAACCGTCACAGAAGAGAAGCGAGCCGAATGGATCTGGCTGAACCCTTCAGGGAAGCTCGTCTGAATAAGAGTGAGAGTGCGGCTTACGAGGTTCCCGTAGCCGTTCGCTAAATCGCTGTTATATCGTTGCACCAGTGCATCGAAGCTGAAGCTGCCGTCCTGTCCGAAGGGGATTTCGCGGAGAAGGAAGTAGCGCAGTACATCCGTTGCGAAGAGGTCTTGTTCCGCTTTAGGCAAGTCGGGCTTGAGCGAGCCGAAGGCGTCGAGGATGGTCTCCGTGCGAACAACATTGCCGCGCGACTTCGACATCTTCGACTCTTCGAAGAGCAGCCAGCCGTTGGCGACGATCGATTTCGGCAACCACTTGTCGTTCCACTCAGCCTCGGTGAGCGGTGAGTTTGCGGGCCTCAGCGCCATCAGGAAGGCGGGCCAGTAGACGCAGTGGAAGCGGATGATCTCCTTGCCGACGAGGTGGAGGTCGGCGGGCCAGTAGCGTTCGAACTTCGCGATGTCTTCCGGCTTGTCGGAGCCGTAGCCGACGGCGGTCATGTAGTTGGCTAGCGCGTCGAGCCAGACGTAGATGACATGGCTCTCGTCGCCTGGGACGGGGATGCCCCACTTGAAGCTGGTGCGCGAGATTGAGAGGTCCTTCAGCCCTCCACGAACAAACGAGAGAATCTCGTTGCGGCGGGAGTCGGGCTGGATCAGCAGTTCGTTGGACTCGATGCGGGCGGCGATGCGTTCGCCGTATGCGGAGAGCTTGAAGTAGTAGTTCGACTCGCTGATGGTCTCGGTGATGTTGCCGCAGTCGGGACAGGGCTCGCCGGGGCCGACCTCGACGTAGGCTTCGTCGGAGACGCAGTACTGGCCGGTGTAGGTGTCGGTGTAGATGGCATCGTTCGCTTGTAGTTCGGCGAAGAGCTTCTGGACGCCCTGCTTGTGGCGGGGTTCGGTGGTGCGGATGAAGTCGTCGTTGGTGATGCCCATCCGCTTCCAGAGGTCGGAGAAGGTCTTCGAGACCTGATCGGCAAACTGCTGCGGCGGGATGCCTGCGGCTGCGGCGCTGCGCTCGATCTTCTGGCCGTGCTCGTCGGTGCCGGTGAGGAAGTAGGTGTCGTCGCCCAGGAGGCGATGGCGGCGCGCGATGACGTCGGCCACGATGGTCGAGTACGCGTGGCCGATGTGCGGGCGCGCGTTGACGTAATAGATCGGGGTGGTGAGGTAGAACTTTTTGTCGGAAGGCATCGCAAAGGCCAGTTTACCAGCAGGGTGTAAGGGGTAGGTGTAGCGGCTGAGCGTGAAGGGCTTCTGTTCCGTTGTTTGTCGTTCCCGAAGGGAATCTGCGTTTGTTTTTGTTCTTGAGCTGCCTCTCCCCTACGCATCGCAGAAGCCTGAAGCACTCGAGATCGGGCGAAGGCAGGAAGATACAACCGTAAACGCAGATTCCCTTCGGGAATGACAAAGAAAAGGCTGGCGGCTTAGAGGATTGTTAGCGGGCTTTAGCCGGATCAGCCGGGGTGTCGGTAAGCGTCTGCGGGGTCCCTGCCTCGGAGGCCTGCGACATGCGGGCCAGGTTCAGATGGTCTTCCATGGCTTTCCGGGCGGCGGGCGGGTTGTGGGAGCGGATCGCGCGGTAGATCTCGCGGTGCATCCCCGCCGATTCCTTCAGGTCGAGGGAGTTGTCGACGGTGAGACGGCGGTTGTCGTAGAGGTTGGAGGCGATGGTCTCCATGAGCGCCCCCAGAATCGGATTCCCCGACGCCCGCGCGATCGTCCGGTGGAAGCGGACGTCGTGGACGAGGTACTGCTGGGGGTCGTCGAGCGAGGCGTACATCTCGGTGACCTCTTCGGAGAGTTCGGCGATCTGCTCGTCGGTGGCGCGCTCTGCGGCAAGGGCGGCGATGCTCGATTCGACGACGAGTCGGGCCTCAAACATCTGCCAGGGAAGAAAGTGGTGGAGGGAGCCGAGGACCGACAGGGAACTGGAGTCGAGAGCTGCTGGGCCGGTGGAGACGAAGGTGCCCGCGCCGTGGCGGCTCTTGAGCACGCCCATGGCGGAGAGGAAGCCGATCCCGGAGCGCAGGGTAGAGCGGCTGATCTTGAGGGTACGGGCGAGTTCACGTTCGGGCGGGAGACGGTCGCCGGGGCTGAGCTCGCCACGGTCGATGAGGCTGCGGACGTGTTCTACAACCTGCTGGGTGAGCTGGCTGTGGGCTGCTGATTCGGCTGGGTTTTCTTTGGATCTCATGTCTGGGTGCGATGGAGATTTGGAGAAGGGTAACACGTTGGAGGCACCACGTTCCTGCACGGCTCAATTGGGCTTACTGTAGTAAGCAATGATGCCGGAGGGGATTGCGGCTGCCGCAGGGCGAGTCCGCGGAAGAGCGGTTGCGAAGGTGAGAGCAGGGTCTGCCCATCCGGTCAGGATGATGGTGCTGCTTCTGCTGCTTTGGGGGGCGGCGCGGGGCGGTTACGCGATCGAGCCGGGCAAGCCCCTGAAGCAGTATGGGCGGCAGAGCTGGCAGAGCGACTCAGGTCTGCCGCAGAACACGGTCCACGCGGTGGCGCAGACGAGTGACGGCTTCCTGTGGCTGGCGACCGAGGGTGGCCTGGTGCGCTTCGATGGGCAAGAGTTCCGAACGTTCGACAGGAGCAACACGCCAGCGCTTCCGGGGGATTCGATTGAAGGGTTGGCTATGGATAGGCACGGCGCGATTTGGGTCAGTTGCGCGGGTGGGTTGGTGAGGCTGGAGGGTGGCCGATTCGCGCGTGTCCCTGGAGTCACTCCGACGGCAAGAGTGATAAAGGTGTTGCGCAATGGGGATGTCCTGATCGCTCAGGATGGTGGGTTGGCGATTCGTAGCGATGCGGGGATTCGATCTCTCCAGGGGGTCTCCGGCGAGTTGGTGGCCGAGGGTGCTGACGGGGTTTTGTGGGTAGCTTCCGGGCGCGAGGAGGTCTCGGTTACAGAGAGCACCGGTGTCGTTGAAGCGAAGTTTGCGGTGACAGACATTGGAGAGTTGCAGGTTGTAGCGGCTGGAGAGCACGGAGATATCTGGGTGGGTGGCCACGAAGGGGTTGTTTTGTTTCGCGGTGGCATGAAGGTTTCTGTCGCTCTGCGTGCCAACGTGACTGCTGTTCTTCCGATGCCCAACGGCGAAGCGTGGATCGGCACGGACCACGGGCTGGTTCGGTATCGAGCGGGACGGCAGGAGCGCATTGCCGGAAGCGGTATCACGGCGGCCCGGGTCGAACAGTTGTTTCGCGACCGCGACGGCTCGGTGTGGGTGGTCTTCGAGGGCGGCGTGTCGCGGCTGGGACCAGACGGGGCGCTGCAGGAGCCGATCGACCTTGCCGGAGTGCTGTCGATCTTCGAGGATAGCGAAGGCGACATGTGGTTCGGGACAGACTCGGGCGGCGCGACTGTGCTGCGCGAACAGGCGTTCTCCACGTTGACGGTGCAGGATGGGCTGTCCGATGATTTCGTGCGGGCGGTCTTTCAGGACCACGCGGGACGGGATTGGATCGGGACGAACCGTGGTGGACTGAACCGAGTCGAGAACGGCAAGGTGACGACGTTTCGTGTCGGCGGCGCGGGCAGCCTGGCGAGCAACGTTGTGCTGGCGCTGGCGGAGTCTGGCGGCGACCTCTTCGTGGGAACGCCGGATGGATTGAATCGTCTGCACGATGGAAGGTTTGAGCTGTTTACGACTGCAAATGGCCTGCCGGATGACTTTGTGCGGTCGCTCTACACCGACAAGGACGGATCGTTGTGGATTGGTACTCGGGGCGGGCTATCGCACTATGCGCATGGACGATTCACGTCTTACTCGACTCTGGACGGGCTGGGCAGCAATCTCATCGGCAGCATCTTGCGCGCGCGCGACGGGACGCTTTGGGTGGGGACGCTGGGCGGTGTGAGCCGGTTCGATGGGACGGGGTTCAAGAACTTCACGCAGCGGGACGGGCTGGGTGGCGACGCGATCACGACCTTGGCTGAGGACAGCGAAGGGACCCTGTGGGTCGCCGCGCATGGGGCGGGGCTGACGCGGCTGCGCGGAGGTGGGTTCACCGCGATTTCGGCGAGCAAGGCTGGGTTACCCAGCGAGATCTACAGCGTGCTGGAGGATCAGTCCAAGGACTTGTGGATGGGCACTGCGAAAGGTGTCTACCGTGTGCCGCTGGCGCAGTTGAACGCACTTGCTGACGGGGGGCTGCCACGGCAGGAGCGGAGGTATTTGGCGTCGCGGACGGCATGAAGATCAGCGAGTGCAGCAGCGGCGGACGTCCGGCGGGATGGAGGATGCAGGATGGCAGCCTGTGGTTTGCGACGCTGAAGGGGGTGGCGTCCGTCCTGCCGGGGTCACATCTTGAGCGCAGGATAGAACCTGTTGCGGCGATTGAGCAGGTGGCGATCGACGACCAGCTGGTGGAGGATGGGGCTGATGGCGCGTCGGGCGCAGCGCTTGTGGTGCCTGCCGGACGCGAACGGATCACGATTCACTATGCGGCGCCAAGCTTTCAGGCTCCGCAGAAGTTGATCTTCCGGTACATGCTGAGGGGATTCGACCACGAGTGGGTGACGGCTGGCTCGCGGCGCACCGCTTACTACACGAATGTTCCGGCAGGTAGGTACGAGTTCCTGGTGTCGGCTTCGAATGGCGACGGGGTTTGGAGCGAATTTTCAGCCACAATAGTCATCGTGGTGAAGCCGAGGTTCTACCGGACTTGGTGGTTCTATCTGCTGCTGGCTTTGGTAGTCGCTTGCGCGACGTATGGTGTCTACTGGCTACGGGTGCGGTCGGTGGAGGCGAGCTACCAGGCTGTAATGGGTGAGCGCAACCGGATCGCGCGAGAGATCCACGACACGCTGGCGCAGGGGTACGTTGGAGTCTCGCTGCAGCTTGAGATGGTGGGGCGGATGCTAAAGTCCTCGCGCTCCTGGCCGACCGAGCCGGGGCCAATTGAAGGGCTGGTGGAGTCGACAAAGGAGATGGTGAGGAGCAGCCTGGAGGAGGCGCGCCGTTCGATATGGAATCTGCGATCGGCGCAGTCGGACGCCGAGGCAGAGACGCTTCCTGCGCGGCTGGCGGCTACCGTGCGCGGAAAGCAGGAAGGCAGCGCGGCAGCCATCCAGCTGACGGTCACTGGTACGTTCCGGCCGCTGGAGCGGTCTGTGGAGGACGAGATGCTGCGGATTGGGCAGGAGGCGGTCAGCAACGCGGTGCGTCATGCTTCTGCCACCGCTGTGGAGGTCCTGCTGAAGTACGATACGGGATGGTTGCGGCTGAAGGTCTCGGACGACGGCAAGGGATTTTTACCAATTGCCTCGACGCCTCAGGGGCACTACGGACTTCAGGGAATGAAAGAACGCGCTGCTGCGATTGGTGCGAAGCTTAGGATTGAGAGCAGTCCGGGATCTGGGACGTCGATTGAGGCGTCGTTGGCAATCTCTGGCGCGAACACGGCAAACAAGAGAGTGGAGCAAGGATGAGCGAGCAGACAGAGGGACCAATTCGGATCTTGATCGTGGAAGACCACCAGGTCGTGCGGCAGGGCTTCGTAGCGTTGTTGCGCATGGTAGGCGGCATGGAAGTGATCGCCGAGGCGTCGAGCGGAGCGCAGGCGGTGGAACTCTTCCGTCTTCATAAACCCGATGTGACTTTGATGGACCTGCGTATGCCTGGGATGGGCGGCGTTGAGACCATCACTGCCATCCGCGCAGAGTTTCCCGATGCACGCGTGATTGTGCTGACGACGTTCGACGGTGATGAGGATATCTATCGCGCGATCCAGGCGGGAGCCCGGGGCTACCTGCTGAAGGGGATGGGAATCGATGAACTGGTCGAGGCGATTGAGACCGTACACCGGGGGCGCTCGAAGATCCCGGCGGCGATTGCGGAGCGGCTGGCAGAGCGGCTCTCTGGAAATGCTCTGACAGAGCGTGAGACCGAGGTGCTGAAGACGATTGCGCTGGGCAAGAGCAACAAGGAGATCGCCAGCGCGCTGTTCATCTCCGAGGCGACGGTGAAGACGCACATCAACAATCTGCTGAGCAAACTGGGAGCGACGGACCGGACCCAGGCGGCGCGGATCGCGCAGCAGCGAGGGATCGTCCATCTGGACTAGCCTGGGCGTCTCTTTAATGAGGTCACTTCTATCAGGTCAGATGCCCCAATGAATCCTGAGCAGCACGCGAGTGAGGCTCATATCTGCTATGGGCTGCGTCGACGCGGCGAGCAGGAAGACTGCGACGCAAAGTGGCACAAACACCAGCCACTCCACGCTGAGCGAGGTTCGGGCTAGACTCCTCGGGTGCCTCATGGAAGGCAGGATCAGGACCAGGGCCAGGAAGAGCCAGCCGATCCACTCGAACGTCCCGAGGTAGAGGAGTGCGCCGATAGTACAAGTGGACGCGACTCTATGCAGCCGTGGAGAGAGGGCGTAGAGGATATCTCCACCATCGAGCCGACCCGCCGGGATGAGCGTCCATGCGGTGATGAGGAGACCGCACCAACTGGCAAACAGCACGGGATGCGGCAGCAGCTGCAGAATCGGCGGAATGTCGGGGTAGGAGGCGAGCATCGTGGATCTGAGGACGCCAATCAGGGCGGGAGCGGAGATGCGGAGCAGGGAAGGAGCCACCTGCGCGCCGATCGGCGCAGAGTGGGTGAGTCCGTAGCTGGTCGTTGCGACGGCGACGGCGAATCCGGCGATCGGGCCAGCCGCTCCTATGGTGATCAGTTCCGACCGGGAGCTGGCGTGGGACCGGCCGCGGCCGATGATTCTGGAATACGCCGTTGGACCAGGAGCGGAGGAGGCGAGGCCGAGGATTGTGTCTTCGATGCCAAAGTACCGGCACGCATAGAAGTGTCCGAGCCGGTGAGCACCGAGGATGGCGAGGAGCGTCAAAGAGAACGGCAGACCGTCGGCGACATGCTGCAGGTGGCTCCATGCCCAGGCAAACGGGAGGAGATCGACCGAGGAGGTAAGCGGCGGCTGTCCGTTGCGAAAGTCGAACATGTACCTCATCCCGATCGCCGTGGCTGCGGCGAAGGCGACGAGGACAAGCAGGACGGAAAACGTCTTCGGAATGGGAATGGGTATGAAGCGTGCCGGCGAAGCCGAACCTGGGCGAGGACTTTCAGCGTGAATCCCAACCTGAATCCGGGGATGTCGGCGTTGGATGGATGTAGTCGCGCGGACGGGCGGCATGTGCGGCGGGGCCTCGATACAGAGCAAAAAAGTTTGAAAGTGGTGCAGGCTGCGTGAGGCGATTCGCTCACAGCGATAAGAAGTTCAGTTCGAAGAAGCTCTGCGTCGAAGCAAGTGAGTTCAGCCGGACAGTTGGAAGTGCCGGGGTATGGACGAACGAGTTCCACAACGACTGGAGTGCAAGTCGAGCGGGTTGCTAACGTTTGATGAGATGCGGAAACAGAGTCCGGCTAATCGATAAGATGCAGCTCTTTGCCCGGCTTGAATCGAACTGCTTTGCCTGGGGCGATGCTCACTTCGGCACCTGTCCTCGGGTTGCGTCCGATTCCGGTCTTCCGCGGCTTCACGGTGAAGACTCCGAACCCCCGCAATTCGATCCGTTCGCCGGTGACCAGGGTCCGCTTCATGCTTTCGAAGATGGCATCGACGGCCAACTCTGCTTTCGACCTTGGAAGTCCAGTACGCTCGACGACTCTTTGTATGAGGTCCTGCTTGATCACGAGGGAGTACCTTTCCTTGGTGTTTCGTGGGGTTATAGCCGAGATGGTTGCCGGATTGTTGCGACAGCGGATGCGCGGATCGAGCGGTGGTGTGACTGCGAACCATGCTCTCCGGTAATCTGCGTGTCGGAGGTAGAACAGGCTTGCCGGGCTCTGTTGTACCGATGGTAGAAATCGTAAGCTGCGTTGTCAATGAGTTTAGCGTGCCGTAAAGTTAATGGTTCGGGAAGCTCAGCGCTCATGTTGCGGCACACGCAAGTAACCGCGGGACGTGCTGGCGGTTACCTGCTGATTTGGAAAGGGACACTGAAAACACTATGGCAATCAAGAGCGACCGCTGGATTCGGCAACAGGCAACCGAACACAAGATGATCCAGCCCTTCAGCGAAAAGCAAGTCCGCGATGGCGTCATCTCCTATGGACTGTCGTCGTATGGTTACGACCTCCGGGTCTCGGATGAGTTCAAGATCTTCACCAACGTCAACAGCGCGATCATTGATCCCAAGGCGTTCGACGAACGCTCGTTCGTCACCGTGCAGGCCCCGAGCGTCATCGTTCCGCCGAACTCGTTCGCGCTGGCTCGATCGATCGAGTACTTCAAGATTCCGCGGGATGTGCTGACGATCTGCGTTGGGAAGTCGACCTATGCCCGCTGTGGGATCATCGTGAACGTCACGCCCTTCGAGCCAGAGTGGGAAGGGTTTGTAACTCTCGAGATTTCGAACACGACTCCTCTCCCCGCGCGGGTGTATGCGAATGAGGGGCTGTGCCAGATTCTCTTCTTCCAATCCGACGAGGTCTGCGAGGTAAGCTACGCGGACCGAAAAGGTAAATATCAAAATCAGACTGGTATTGTGCTTCCAAAGCTGTAATATCGCTGCGTAACTGCATTTGTCTATTGGCCTCAAATACAGAGCAAAGGTCGTGGAGAGATGAAGGAAAGCACTTTGGTGGCGCAGGAACGACTGCGTCTGGTCGCTTCCAATAGTATGAGGATCGCCGGAATTCAAGGGGTCTACGGCGATCCTTGCGGAATAGAGATCGTTCCACTCACCCTTGAAGAGGCGTTGCTGGACGACCTCGAAGAGGTGCTCCTGGTCGACGCGGGTTCGAGCGAGCCGCTCTTCGAGATGCTGAGAAGGTTACGAGAGCGACGACCACTTACTCGCGTGTTAGTCATTGGCGTTGACCACGATGAGACCTATGTGGAGTGCGTCATTGCGGCAGGGGCAAAGGGATTTCTGGGCGCAAATGCGAGCGCCGAGGAGTTTCGCCATGCTCTGCTCAACGTGCGTGAGGGGTCGATCTGGGCTACGCGCCGGGTGCTCTCCCATCTGGCGGAGCGGCATCTGCTGCAACGGCTTCCGGACAGGATCGATCCTTCGGTTCGGTTCACTGAACGGGAGAGCCAGATCATCCGGTTGCTTCTGGACGGCAAGGGCAATCGCGAGATTGGGTTGAGCCTGGGGATAGGTCCGTTTACGGTGAAGGCCCATATGGGAAGGATCATGCGCAAGGCGGGAGTGGCCAACCGCATTGAGCTAACGATGTTCGCGGTGAAGCACCGATCGGCCGCCCAGGGCGGGGCGAAGGCGCAGCGCCGGGGCATGCAAGCCAGCTAGCACCGTCTGGGGAAGCCTCGAGCCAGTGGTAATGCCATGTTTACTTTGGAGTAAACGTCGCAGTAACGAAAGTCTACAGACCTCGGTACCCTTGAAGGATCGGCTGGGCTGAACGATGCTTCCTCCAGTTACACAGACTTGGGAGAGTGGGGTTGAGGGTTGGGCAGAATGAAAATTCTTCCTGGCTCGCAACCCCCATTTTTTTGCGGATTTGCTCATCCGATCCAGCAAGGAAGCGAATGGAATCAGGTGGCCGTGCAACTCATCTGTCTCAGAGCCCATCTGATGTCATGAGATTGGATTGATTGCTGAGTAGCCGCCACCTGCGGTCTCGTCGGTCCAACAAAGTTCCACCACTGAAAGGTACGGACATGAAAAAGTTTGCGGGATTGGTTTGCACGATGGCGCTGGCAGCGAGTTCACTGGCAGCATTTGGAGAAGCGGACAAGGCGAAGCTGGATGAGCGTCTCCTCAGCGCGCGCGATGTCATCAACGAAGTGATGGCGACTCCGGATAAGGGCATTCCGCAGAGCATCCTCGCGGGCGCTTCCTGCGTCGTGGTGATTCCTTCGTTCAAGAAGGGTGCTTTCATCGCTGGCGCACAATATGGCCAGGGCGTCGCAACTTGCCGCACGCCGAATGGTTGGAGTTCGCCGGTGTTTGTTCAGCTTGCCGGTGGCAGCTTCGGCTTCCAGATTGGCGGACAGTCGACTGACCTTGTTCTGGTTGCGATGAACCAGAATGGCCTCCAGGACATGCTGAAGTCGAAGTTCAAGATTGGCGGCGATGCTGCTGCTGCTGCCGGTCCAGTGGGCCGCAATGCGCAGGCGGGAACAGACTGGAAGCTGAATGCAGAGTTCCTGACGTACTCGCGTAGCAAGGGCCTGTTTGCTGGCATCGACCTTGATGGGACGGTTCTGTCGCAGAACGCCGATGACACGCGGACATTCTACGGCGCGGACATTCCGTTCCAGACCGTGCTGCACGGAGACAAGGTCGTTCCGACCGAAGCGAAGCCGTTCGTTCGCACGGTTGCGAAGTACTTTATCGTTTCGCGCGACAACCAGTAAGCAGAGTCGAGCTTGTAGCGAGAGAGGCGGCCTTCGGGTCGCCTTTTGCTTTTGTACGTTGAAGTTTTGGCAACAGGTAGACTGAAGGCTTGAGCAAAGCTATTTCATCCGGCCCTTCGCGACCCCGTGTGACCACACGCCACCGGCTTGAGTTTGTCGTGGTGTGGTGCATCACTCGCGTGTTGGGAGCGCTTCCGCGCGATGTGGCGAGAGGCGTGGGAGCCGGCGTGGGTGCCTTTGCGTATGCAGCGCTGAAGCGGCTGCGGATGGCTGGGCTTCGGAATCTGGAGCTGGCATTTCCGGATTGGAGCGAGGAGCGGCGGGAGCAGACGCTGCGCCGGGAGTATCGCAACCTGGGATACCTGCTTGCGGAGTTCGCGCAGATGTCGAGCTACACGCCGGAGGTGGCGCGAAGCCTGATTCAATATGACGGCCTGGAGAACTATCTCGCGGCGCGGAACCGGGGTAAGGGTGTGCTGGTGCTGACAGGGCATCTGGGTGCGTGGGAGCTGTCGAGCTTTCATCATTCTCTGATGGGATATCCGATGGGGATGGTGATTCGGCGGCTGGATAATCCGCTCGTTGATGAGTTTGTGAATCGCATCCGGTGCTTACACGGAAATAAGGTGTTGCACAAAGATGACTTTGCCAGGGGCTTGATTGCGGCGATGCGTGGCGGTGAGACGGTGGGGATCCTGATGGATACGAACATGACTCCACCGCAGGGCGTGTTTGTGCCGTTCTTCGGGAGGATGGCGGCGACGGCTTCGGGCATGGCTCGGGTGGCTTCGAAGACGGGGGCCGCGGTGGTGCCCGGTTTTCTGCTGTGGGACGAGGACAAGGGGGCCTATGTGCTTCGGTTCGGCGAACGAATCGAGCTTGAAAGCACGGGAGATGCTGAGCGCGATGCGGTCGCGAATACGGCAAGATTTACCAGCGTGATTGAGTCGTATATTCGGGCATATCCTGACCAGTGGCTATGGATGCACCGGCGCTGGAAGACACGGCCACCGGGCGAAGAGGGAATCTACTGATGGCGAAGGCGGGAGAGATTGCAGCGTGGCTCGGCGTAGAGCTTGCGTCTGGAGCGGATGCTGGGGCGGAGTTGCTGGCGGTGTCGAGCATCGAGGCCGCTGAGGCTGGTTCGATTGTGTTTGCGACGGATGCGAAGACGCTGGCTGCGGCGGTGGAGTCGGCGGCGGGTATGATTCTCGCTTGGCATCGCGCGGCTGAGGCTGTTGATGATTCGCGGGTGGTTCGCGTTGCGGATGCCCGGCTGGCGTTTGCGAAGGTGGCGATGCGGCTGAGTGCGCGGGTTGGAGTGACGGAGATCCATCCAACCGCGGTCGTGCATAAGACAGTGAGGGTGGGTGAAGGAACGCGGATTGGCGCGGGGTGTGTGCTGGAAGAGGGCGTGAAGCTTGGTAGGGAGTGCGAGATTGGCCCGAGGGTGACGATCTATTCCGGGACCCTGCTGGGTGATCGCGTAAGTGTGCAGGCGGGCGCGGTGCTGGGCGGCAAGGGGTTCGGATACGCACGGGACTCTTCTACGGGCGAGTATGTGCTGTTTCCGCAGCAGGGGACGCTGGTGATCGAGGACGATGTCGATGTCGGGGCCAATACTACGATCGATCGCGGAGCGCTGGGTGAGACGCGGATTGGCGCGGGATCGAAGATCGATAACCTTGTTCATGTCGGGCATAACTGCGTGATTGGGCGGAACGTGGTGATTGCGGCCCAGACGGGGATCTCGGGGTCGAGCGTGGTGGAAGATGGGGCGATTCTGGGCGGGCAGGTGGGGATCGGCGAACATGCTCTTGTTGGTCGAGGGGTGATACTTGGGGGAGGTGCAGGGGTTCTGAGCAATAAGAAGATGCAGGGGCCGGGGCAGGTGTTCTGGGGCCGGCCGGCTCGGCCGTTGAAGGAGTATTTGAGGGATTTGGCTTCGTTGAAGAAGAGGTAGTGCGGTTCGTGCCTCGCACGAATGTCCCACCCATCGCGTGAGACAGAGGCGCGATGGATGGGGCACCCAGATTTGTGGCGCAGGATGGCCGCTTGAAGGTTCATTTATGGCGATTGTGGTGGTTGGCGGGCATACGCGGAATATCGGGAAGACGAGCGTGGTTGCGGGGCTGATCCGCGCGCTGCCGGAGATGCGGTGGACGGCGTTCAAGATTACGCAGTTCGGGCATGGGGTGTGCTCGGCGAACGGGGAGCCGTGCGACTGCGAGACGGCGGAGCACACGATTGCGGTGAGCGAGGAGCGCGACGGGGCGACGGGAACGGACTCGGCGCGGTACCTGGAGGCGGGGGCGGTGCGGTCGTTCTGGGTGAGGACGCGGCAGGGGCAGCTTGCGGAGGCGATGCCTCGGCTGCGGAAGGAGTTCGAGCGGGCGCAGGCGGAGGGTGGGAATGTGATTGCGGAGTCGAACAGCATTCTGCGTTTTCTAAGGCCGGATGTTTTTCTGACAGTACTCGACCCGGCGACGAAGGATTTTAAGGAGTCGGCGCTGCGGTATCTGGATCGGGCGGATGCGGTACTGCTGCCGGAGCTGGAGATAGGAAGGCCGGAGTGGAGTGGAGTTTCGCTGAAGCTGATCGAGGGGGTGCCGAGATTTCAGATGAAGCTGCCGGGGTATGTGACGGAGGAGATTGCGGGGTTTGTGCGGGAACGGCTGGCGGTGATGCGCGCTTAAGCCATGTTTCTTAGCAGCCATACGATAAGGCTGCTCAACAGTGCGGCTTTGCTCTGACTCGAAAGTACGCTAGGTCAGCGTTCAGGCTGAGGGAAGGAGATGGATTTGATTGGAAGAAACAGTAAAGTTGGCCCATCCGTGCAAGTGAGGCCCGGGCTAGCTGTCTGGCTCTTGGAAATTATGAGTGAAGCCTTCGGGACTTGCCTTGTCATATGCTTGATGGCATTCCTGCAGGCGTGGTCTATCCAGCCTCCACTTCAAAACGACCTTTCACCTTCAATGATAGCGGGAATCGGCGTCTTTGTCTTGATCGAGTTTGCGATGACTGGATATCTTGCGACAACGCTTATTGCTCGGTTTGTCCTTCAAGGGAAGAGGCAGCAACTTTACCCGTATATTTCCGCGCTTCTCTACCTACTCCATTCGAGCATCTTCTTTATCGCATTGGGAAATACTCTGCTCGAGAAAGGTAATTTAGCTATTCAGTTAGGTGGTTCTCTTGTGGCTTTTGTATGCACATGGTCCGGGAACTGGCTGCTAACCCGTTGGCAATGGGTTGGTGGACATGCCGAGCGGAAGTGAGCGCAATCCAAACGTTGACATCAGGCAAGAAGGTCATCGAAGTTGAAGTCTCTCAAATCCATCACGCCTGGCTGCTTTGAGGGCAGGAGCGGTGAGACCACGCGCCTGGAAGAGGAAGCGGCAACAGGCCCAGCCTCTAACTCTCGCTCGGATGCGCGTAGGATGAAGTCCTCGATGGTGCCTCCCTGTGCATGGGCGGCTTGTTCCGCTTTGCGATAGGTTGGCTCTGGCAGCTCGATCGTCGTTCGCATGCGCCGCCTCCGCCAAGATTATATTCGGCCTTCCAAAGGAACTGTCCGGTCTCGCCGGTTAGCCAGCGGCGAGAGCTTGACCATGGCCTGCTTCCTGCTTACTTAGCCCAATGGGCGGGTTTGGGTGGATTATCTGCATGCCTGTTCGGCTGTGGAAGGCTGTGGAAAAGTAGGCGAAAAAAAGAACGCGGCGTGGGGCTTAAGTGGTCTGGAATGTGCGAGATAGTCCGTACGGGTAGGGCTAAAGTCGTGCAAGCAGGTGAGTTAACCCCTAAAGTCGTCAAAATAAAGGGATTCGTCAGACTTAGTGCACGAACCCCGGTTGCGGCCGGGGTTTTTCCTGATATCTAGTTAAATCGTATCAGGTTGGATGGGGTAAATGGGCAAGTTTCTTCTTCTCGTAAGTGGCATGGAATGTGATGGATGCGGGTGGTTTTAAGCAGGTGGGGGCTTGACAATTTTCTGGGGTGCTTGGGTGAAGGCATACCCAAGGGGCTGAAGCCCGGCCTTTGTCTTCGTGTGAGAGTGCCAAGGCTGAAGCCTTGGCTTACCTAGAAGCGGAGGTAAGGGCAGATCCTTCGACCTCTTTGAAGAAGAACGAGCGAGGGCCAGCAACGGTAAGGAGAAAGGCAAATGCAAGTGCCAATGCGGGGGTCTCTCCACTACGCATCGCGATGATGCTGCGATGCTCCGCTCGAGATGACGATTGCAGAATTGGATCAGGCGGTGGCCTTGATCCCACCCATGGCCAAGTGCGAGCCATGGATGGGGCACCCGAATTGGTGGGTGTCTCCTATTGAGACAAAAGCAGATTCCCTCCGGGAATGACAAACAAGAGGAACAGACAACAGCAGCAGCAAACGCAGATTCCCTTCGGGAATGACAAGCAAAAAGGAAGGGAACAAACAAAGGAAGGGAACAAGCAAAGGAAGAGAACAAAGGGAGGGAATGAGAAAGAAGGTGGAATGTGTGTGGCTGGCAGTGTAAGAAATGTTTGACATCGCGTTACGGGGCGGATACAGTTCTCCATGTCAAACATTTCTGACATGGAGATTGCCGATGTCTACGCTTTCGTATCAGGAGAAGTCGCTTTACGGCACGCTGGCCGCGGACTTGCTGGTTTACATTCCTTACTTCGTCTACGTGATGCACCATCCCACTACGCTTACGAGCATTGTGGGGACGATCATCCTGTTGATCGTGGCGCATATTGTTTTGCAGACGATCATCGCCATCATCACGCGCAACCGCATCACCGATGAGCGGGACCGGCAGATTGCCGGGATGGGGTATCGCAATGCTTACTTTGTGCTGGTGACGTTGATCCTTGGCGGGATGGCGCTGCTCTGGCTCCATGCTGTGGATGGCCATCTGAACCCGAACCACATGGGGCTGCACTTCCTGAGCGCGTTTCTGGGGATGGTGGTGATCTCGGAGCTGGTGAAGATTGTGACGCAGTTGGTGGCGTACCGGAGGTCGATCTAATGGGCGGCATTCGGAATAAGGTGCGCGATCTGCGGGCGGTGCATGAGATGACCCAGCAGCAGCTTGCCGACAGGATTGAGCTGACTCGGCAGACGGTGATTGCGATTGAGGGCGATAAGTATTCGCCGTCGCTGGAGACGGCTTTTCGGATTGCGAATGTGTTTGGGGTGGGTTTGGAGGAGGTGTTTCAGTATGAGGAGGTGAAGAAGAAGGGGAAGAGGTAGTGGGGACGAAAGAACAATGCGGGGGGTCTCTCCACTCCGCTTCGCTCCGGTCGAGATGACGTTTCGCTTCGAGGTGAGATGCGGGTAACTGCTACGCGGTGCTGCGGCGAGAAGCAGATCCTCCGCATTCATCCATCACGATGAAGCTGTGATGGATGAATGCGAAGGATGACAAGGGTGGGGTTATGGGGCGAACGATTAGCCGAAGTGCAACAGCAGATTCCCTTCGGGAATGACAAACAAAAAGAGACGGCTACTGCTGGGGCGGGCCTCCCGGCGGGGTGCCGGGGATGGTGATGTCGAGCGTGGTGACTTTGCCCAACGTGGTGATGGGCGTGGTCATCTCGGACTGGTTGCCGACTACGAGGATGGCTAGCTTGGAAGCATCGATGTACTTGTTGGCTACGCGGGAGACGTCGGCGGCGGTGACGGATTCGATGCCGGTCTTGTACTTTTCGAGGAAGTCTTTGGGGTAGCCGAAGAAGGCGAGGGTTACCTGCTCGTTCAGGGTCTTGTCAGGTGAGTCGTAGCGGAAGATGAAGGAGTTGAGCTGCTCGTCCTTCGCTTTGCGGAGTTCGTCGGCGGTGGGAGGGACGGTCTTCAGCTTGCCGATCTCGTCGAGCATTGCCTGGGTGGCGGCGACGGTGCTGGCGCTCTTGGTGGAAGCAGTGACTTCGAAGACGCCGGGGTGGTCGTAGGAGGCACCGTAGCTTCCGCTGACCTGGTAGGCGAGGCCGAGTTTGGTGCGGACTTCCTGGAAGAGGCGCGAGCCGAAGCCGCCGGAGAAGATCTCGTTCATGACGCTGAGGGCGTAGAAGTCGGGATTGCTGCGCTCGGTGCCGAGGCCGAGGATGGCGACGTTGGATTGGTTTACGTCCTTCTTATCGACGACGTAGACGCCGGGTTTGGGGCCAGTGAAGTCGGATTTGAACTTCGGCGTGGCTTTGCCGCGGGCGAGCGGGCCGAAGGTGGCGCGGAGTTTGGCCTCCATGGCGGCGCTGTCGAAGTCGCCGGAGACGGCGAGGATCATGTTGTTGGGGATGACGGTGGTGTCGTGCCAGTTCTTGAGGTCGGCGAGGGTGACGGCGTCGACGGTGGCGTACTGGGCTTCGCGGCCATAGGAGCTTTTTGGTCCGTAGACGAGGATGCTGGCTTCGCGGGCGGCTATGCCGCTGGCGTCGTCGTTGCGGCGGGCGATGCCGGCTTCCATTTGCGACTTGGCCAGTTGTAGCTTGTCTTCCTTGAAGACGGGATGCAGGAGGAGATCGACTGTGGTGGCGAAGACGGAGTCGAAGTCGCTCTTGAGGCTCGACCAGCTCATGGTGGTGAGGGCGACGCCTCCGCCGGTTTCAATGTTGGCGGCCTTGGCTTCGAGGCGGTCGTCGAGTAGGTCGCCATCGGCGGTGGCGGTGCCGCTGGTGCGCCAGGTTTGGCCGTAAAGGGAGACCAGGCCTACTTTATTGGCGGGCTCGTCGCGGCTGCCGCCTCGGATCAGGATGGTTCCGCTGATGAAGGGAAGTTCGTGGTCTTCCTGGAGGAAGATGACGAGGCCGTTGGGGAGCTCGAGGCGGGTGGGGGCCTGGGGCTTGAAGGCGTGCAGGGGCGGGATTGGGATGGACTTCCAGGGTTCGGGGGATTGGGGCTGAGCGGTGTTGGCTACGAGGAGAGCGGTGGCTAGACCCACCCATGGCCAAAGGCGAGCCATGGATGGGGCACCCGGGGTTGGTGGCGCTACGGGCGAGATGCGGGGGTCTCTCCGCTCGCGTTGCTCGGTCGAGATGACGTTTCCTCTGAATAAGAAAGAAAGCAGATCCTCCGCTTCGCGAAGGATGACAAGGTTTTTAGAGATGTTGGAAGTGCGGCGATTGAATAGGTTCACTGGGCACCTCCTTTGCTGGCTGCGGCTTTTTCGGTGGGAGGCACGAAGTCGATCTGGGCGCTGGTGCGGTTGCTTTCCATGAAGATCTTGTTGGCTACGCGGCGAACATCGGCTTTGGTGACGGCGTCGATCTTGTCGAGGTCGCGGAAGAGTTGACGCCAGTCGCCGAAGCGGGTCTGGTACTCGGCTAGCTGGTGGGCGAGGCCTTCGTTGTCGGCGAGGCCGCGGAGGAGGTCGGCGCGGGCGCGGGTCTTGAAGCGGGCGAGCTCTTCGTCGGTGATGTCGGTGGTCTTCAGGAGGTCGAGCTGTTTGTGGATGGCGTCGCGCATCTGCGCTGGGGTGTGGCCGGGCAACGGGACGGCGTAGACGGCGAAGAGGCCGGGGTACTTGTCGCCGGGGAAGCCACTGAAGCCTTCGGCCTCGGCGGCGATGCCCTGATCGCGGACGAGGGCACGGTAGAGGCGTGCGGTGCGGCCGTTCGAGAAGATGTCGGAGATGGCGTCGTAGGCGGAGTCGTCGGGGTCGCGGTAGTCGGGGCGATGGTAGCCCTCGATGTAAAAGGGCTGCGTGGCTTCGCGGATGATGACGGACTTCTCGGCGAACTGTGGTGGCTCGATGGTCGTCATTGCTTCGGGCTTGGGGCCAGCGGGAATGGGGCCGAAGTACTTTTCAAGGACAGGCATCGTCTCGCTTGCCTTCACGTCGCCGACGACGGCGATGACGATGTTGGCGGGGACGTAATATTTTTTGTGGAAGGCGTCGGCTTCGGTTGCGGTAACCTGGCTGATCTCGCTCTCCCAGCCGACGCCACTGCGGCCGTAAGGATGGGCGACGTAGGCGGTGGCGAGGAACTGTTCGACCATACGGCCGGTGGGGGAGGAGTCGATGCGCATGCGGCGCTCTTCCTGGACGACGTCGCGCTCCTTGTAGAACTCGCGCTCGACAGGGTGGGCGAGGCGAGAGCTTTCCATGTAGGCCCAGAGCTCGAGGCGGTTGGAGGGCATGGACCAGAAGAACTGGGTGGAGTCTTCGCTGGTGGAGGCGTTCAGGCCGACAGCGCCATTCTGTTCCGCGAGCTCGGAGAACTGGTTGGGGATGACGAACTTTTCAGCCTCGGCCTGGGCGGCGAGGAAGACTTTGTGCAGGGATTCGAGTTTGGCGGGGTCTTGATGCACGAGATTGCGGAGCTCTGCGTCGTAGTCGGCGTAGGCGATCTCGACTTTGGCCAGGGCGAGTTTTTCGGCAGGGTAGTCGGTGGTGCCGATTTCGGTGGTGCCCTTGAAGGCCATGTGCTCGAACATGTGTGCGAGGCCGCTTGCACCTTGTGGATCGTCGGCTGAGCCAGCGTCGACCAGCGTGTAGTAGCTGAAGACGGGGGCGGTGGGGCGCTCGCAGACGATCAAAGTGAGGCCGTTGGGCAGCACTTTGACGGTGGTGCGCTTTTCAAAGCTGGCGAGGTCCTGGGCAAGAAGAGGGGCTACGGCGAGGATGGTTCCGAACAAAGCAGCGGCGAGATGACGCAAACGCAACAGATGCACCTCCGAAATGATTTACCTAAGATACGCGATTGATGGGCGTGAGGTCTCTGGTTAGACGCTTCAGGACTCAGTGCAGGGTGAGGCGAAGGACGCGCCTCCAGTTTTCGTGACCGATCTTATGCAGGGAGGCTTCGTCGAAGCCGTGAGCGCTGAGGGCTTTGATGAGCCGTGGCAGGCCGCTGGCGTCGCCGATGGCGGAGGGGAGGGTTGCGCCGTCGAAGTCGGAGCCGAGGGCGACGCGGTCGATGCCGAGGCGTTCGGTGAGGTAGCTGAACTGGCGGACGACGGCGTCGAGGGAGACATCGGCGTTGCGGTTGGCGTCGGGGCGGAGATCATTGACGGAGAGATTGACTCCGACGATGCCGTCGGAGTCGCGGATGGCGTCGAGTTGGCGGTCGGTGAGGTTGCGGGCTGTGGGACAGAGGGCGTGAGCGCAGGTGTGGGTGGCGACCAAGGGCGCTGATGTGGTCTTGGCGACGTCCCAGAAACCGCGTTCGTTGAGGTGGGAGAGGTCGATCATGACGCCGAGACGGTTGCAGCCGCGGATGAGGTCGAAGCCGGCGGGAGTGAGGCCGGGGCCGGTGTCGGGCGAGCTGGGGAAGGCGAAGGGGACGCCGTGGCCGAAGAGGTTGGGACGGCTCCAGACGGGGCCGAGGCTGCGGAGGCCCTGGCTGTAGAGGTCGTCAAGCTCGGTGAGTTCGGGGCCGATGGCTTCCGCGCCTTCGAGGTGCAGGAGCATCGAGAAAGTACCGTCCTGGTGGGACTGCTCCAACTCCGCTAGGTTTATGGCAATTCGGATTGCGCCCTCGGAGCGGGCTTCGAGGGACTTCAACGCGACTAATTGCCGAGTTGTATCGCGTCGTGCGTAGGCGGGGTCGAGGGGCTCGGCCATTCGGACGGCGTAGCTGGTATTCGTCTGGGTAAGTGTGTTTTCTCGGGGATTTTCCGCAGGGACCCAGAGGGCGAAGAAGCCGCCGATCATTCCGCCCTGCCGGGCACGGGGAAGATCGAGGTGGCCGGTGGTGTTTGTGGCGAGGAAGTCGATGCCGTCGGATTTGAACTCGCGGATGAGGTGAACGGCGTCGTTATGGCCGTCGAAGATGGGGATCGATAACGTTTTTGCATCCATATTTGTGTTGGTGACCTGGGGAGTGGATCTGCCGGTAAAATCTGGGGATGATTCGAAGAATCTGTGTGTTTTGCGGCTCCAGCTCTGGATCCCTTCCAGTGTATCGGGAAGCGGCTGAGGCGACGGGCCGCCTGCTTGCGGCGCGCGGGATAGGGCTTGTTTATGGTGGTGGAAATGTCGGACTGATGGGTGCCGTCGCGGATGCCTGCCTGCACTCGGGTGGTCACGTGACGGGTGTGATTCCGCAGGCGCTGGTGGACAAGGAAGTGGCTCACAACGGGCTTACGGAGCTGAGGGTGGTTGGATCGATGCATGAGCGGAAGGCCATGATGGCCGATCTCTCCGACGCCTTTATCGCACTTCCCGGGGGCTACGGAACCTGGGACGAGTTCTGCGAGATCTTGACCTGGACACAGCTAGGGTTGCAGCGAAAGCCGTGTGCTTTGCTCAACGCGAACGGATATTACGATCCGCTTCTCGAGATGGCGGACAAGGGCGTCTCTGAAGGATTTATCAAGGCAGTTCATCGTGAGATGTTGCTCTCCGACGTGAACATTGAACCGCTGATTGATCGGATTCTCAGCTACTCTGTGCCCATCGTGGACAAGTGGATCGGCCGCTCCGCTCGATGAGTGCGGGTAGTTGGGGGATGGTTAGTGGAAGTTTGCGGTGAAAGCGTTGAACATTTGTTCTGGTATTGCCGATAGGAACTGACTTGTTTCGCCCACGAGGTGAGAAATGTCCTTTTCGATCTCCGCAGTCTCTTCCAATCAGACGAACTTCGACGCCGCTCCTGCGCCAAAGCCGGCTCCCAAGCCGACTGAGGCGGACCAGATCAAGCAGCTTGCCGCGCAGGGACATTCGGCCGCGCAGATTGCTACAACGGTTGGGCTGCCCGAGACAATCGTTGCCGAGGACCTTGGCACTACGACGTCGACGACAACCTCGACGACGTCGCAGGCGAGCGCGTTGCTGGCTCTCGGTGCGCGTCTGTCTGTCGTCGCTTAATCGCCTTGTCCTGATTGATTGGCGGCGCGTGGCCTGGGGGTGGGCCATGACCAGATCTGCGTCTGGCCGTTAGAAGGGATTTTCTGCTTTCTTATGCGCCGGGAGGTCGGGTTGCCGGGTAAGTAAGATCTCGTTCGATCGAATCCGACATGTCCCGGTTGCGTTCTTCCTCCTCCTTCTCCTCACGGGTCGCGGCAGCGAGACAGCCGCAGACGGTGCAGGAGAGCTTCAGGGTGAACCTGAGCAGATTGTTCTTGTCTCCGTGGCTCACAGCCAAATCGTGGAACGCAAGAACGGTATAGAGCGTGATCCCCGGGGCCAGCACGATGAAAGCTGCCTTTGAGTGATTGAGAGACAAGGCACAACTGAGCAGGCATACGATCGCCAAGCCGTGGCTGGCCAGGACCAGCGGCGCAGGCGTATGTGGGAGCGCTCTGCCGGCTACACCGAACGCCAGGTAAAGAGAGAAGCCTGTTGCTAAAGCGATGTAGGTGAACTTCACGGGTGTGCCGATCCTCAGCGGAAGTTGGCTGATATCTCGGATCACTGTAGTCGTTTGGAGTGATTTCGACCGTCCCACAAACGGTGGACGGGTTCTTTACGAGAGCTTCACTTGACGGAATGAATGACCATTCAGTATGCTTCGCTGCGTTAGGTGGAGTGTGGGCATGGCTGGTTTGGGCAGGCAGATTCGCAGGGTTGCCGTTCTGGGCGCGGGAACGATGGGGTCGCGGATTGCCGCGCATGTGGCAAATGCGGGCGTTCCGATGGTGTTGCTGGATATTGTGCCGCCGGGATTGGGCAGCGAGGCGAGCAAGCCGGAGCGAGATAAGTTTGTGCTGGCGGCGATGGACGGGCTGAAGAAGTCGAAGCCGACCGCGTTCTACGCGTTGGAGAGCGCTCGGCTGATTACGGTGGGGAACTTTGAGGATGACTTAGAGCTGATCAAAGACTGCGACTGGATTATTGAAGTGGTTGCGGAGAACCTGGAGATCAAGGCGGCTCTACTGAAGCGGGTGGAGGAGCATCGGAGGCCGGGGTCGATCTTGACCTCGAATACTTCGGGGATTCCGATTGGGTCGATTGCGGCGACGCTGTCGGATGAGGCGGCGAGCCACTTCTTCGGGACGCATTTTTTCAATCCGCCGAGATACATGCGCCTGCTGGAGATTATCCCAACGGTGAAGACCAGCGCGGACGATGTTGCCGCTATCTCGCACTTCTGCGATATGCGGCTGGGCAAGACGATTGTGCGGTCGAACGATACGCCGAACTTTATCGCGAACCGGATTGGGACGTTCTCGATGGGGAACGCGATTCGGCTGATGATGGCGCAGGGGCTGACGATCGAAGAGGTGGATACGCTGACCGGTTCGGCGCTGGGATGGCCGAAGACGGGGACGTTCCGTTTGGGCGATCTGGTTGGCGTGGATGTGCTGGCGCATGTTGCGACGAATTTTTCCGCTAAGGCGGCTTCGATCGAGGACGAACGCCCGGATGTGGGGCTGGCTCCGTTCATCTCGACGATGCTCGAGAAGAAGTGGCTGGGTGATAAGGCCAAACAGGGGTTCTACAAGAAAGAAGGCAGGGACGAGCAGGGGCGTGACATCCGCCTGGTGCTGGATTGGAAGACGCTTGAGTATGGGCCGAGTGTGCGGCCGAAGTTTCAGGCGATTGAGATGGCGAAGAATGTGGATTCGACGCCGAAGCGAATTGCACAGCTCTTGCATGGCGATGCGACGAAGGACAAGGCGGCGGCGTTTTATTGGCCGCTGTTGACGGAGTTGTTTACGTATGCGGCGAATCGTGTGCCGCCGGTGGGGAACGCCATTGCGGATTCGATCGTCGAGATCGATGCGGCGATGAAGGCGGGGTTCAATTGGGAGCTTGGACCGTTTGAGATGTTCGATGCCGCAGGGGTGAAGGCGACTACCGAGAAGATGCGGGCGGCGGGGCTGCCGGTGGCTGCGAATGTGGAGAAGCTGTTGGCTGCGGGTGGGGAGAGCTGGTATCGCGATGATGCAACGGTGGCTTCCGGGCGACTGTACTTTGATCCGGCGTCCGGCGGGTACAAGGCTGTCCCGGTGGCTGAAGGCGTCACGTCATTCGGTGTGATCAAGAAGGCGCATGGCGTGGTGAAGAAGAATCCTGGGGCGTCAGTTGTCGATCTTGGCGATGGGGTCGCTGGGATTGAGCTGCACTCGAAGATGAACGCGCTGGGCGGCGATATTGTGAGTCTGATTACGCAGACGCTGAAGCCGGGGAGTACGACGGTCAATGACTTTGAGGCGTTCGTGATCTCGGGGGACTCAGCGAATTTTTCTGTGGGCGCGAATCTTATGCAGCTTCTGCTGGGCGTGCAGGAGGAGGAGTGGGACGAAGTCGACATGATGGTGCGCGGCTTCCAGAACATGACGCAGGCGATCAAGTTCTGCCCGCGTCCGGTGGTGGTTGCGCCGTATGGGATGTGTCTGGGCGGTGGGGTGGAGATATCGATTCATGCGGCGGCGCGGCAGGCTCACGCCGAGTTGTATATGGGGTTGGTGGAGACGGGCGTGGGGTTGATTCCGGGCGGCGGCGGATGCAAGGAGCTGACCATACGTTCGATTGAGGCGGGGCAGAGTATTCGTCCGGATGGGCGGGCTGAAGGTGTCGAGATCTTTGAAGCGCTGAAGAAGAACTTCGAGACGATTGCTATGGCAAAGGTGTCGACCTCTGCTGCGGAGGCACGGTCGCTAGGATATTTGCAGAAGACCGATGGGGTGACGATGAATCGCGATCGGTTGCTGACGGATGCGAAGTTGAAGGCTCGGGCGCTGGTGGATGCGGGCTATTCGGCGCCGGTGATGCGAGGGGATATTGCTGCTCCCGGAGAGAATGCGCTGGCGACGTTGAAGCTGGCGGTGTGGACGATGCGCGAGGGTGGCTTCATCTCCGAGCATGACGCGAAGGTGGCGAACTGGGCGGCGCGGATTTTGTGTGGCGGCAAGGTGACGCCGGGGACGCTGGTGAGTGAGCAGTATCTGCTGGACCTGGAGCGGGAGGCATTTTTGAGTCTGTGCGGAGAGAAGAAGACGCAGGAGAGGATCGCGTTTACTTTGAAGACGGGGAAACCGCTGAGGAACTGAGAGGCAGGGAGTAGGGAATAGGGAGTAGGAAGGCAAAAGCAGATCCTCCGCTTCGCGAAGGATGACAAGGGTTTGGCAGCGGCGACGAGGGTTTAGGTCGGCGATGACGGGGTTTAGTCGCAATTGGAGTTGTCATGAATGATGTGGTGATTGTTTCGGCGGTGCGGACGGCGGTGGGGAAGGCTCCGAGGGGGACTTTGAAGACTACGCGGCCCGATGATCTGGCGGCGTTTGCGATTCAGGGGGCGCTGGCGCGGGTGCCGCAGTTGGATAAGGCCGAGGTGGAGGACGTGATCCTGGGCTGCGCGATGCCGGAGGCGGAGCAGGGGATGAACGTCGCTCGGGTGGCGAGCTTCCGCGCGGGGCTGCCGATTACGGCGTCGGGGATGACGATCAATCGGTACTGCGCTTCGGGGTTGCAGTCGATTGCGATTGCGGCGGACAGGATTCGCGGGGGTGGTGCGGATGTGATTGTTGCGGGTGGGACGGAGAGCATGTCTTATATTCCGTTTGGCGGGAACAAGATTTCGATCAATCCGTGGTTGATGGAGAACTATCCGGGAAGTTATATGTCGATGGGGCTGACGGCGGAGCGGGTGGCGACGCACTACGGCATTACGCGGGAGGCGATGGACCAGTTTTCGTATGAGTCGCACCAGAAGGCGCTGGCGGCGATTGAGGGCGGAAAGTTCGATGATGAGATTGTGCCGGTTTTGGTTACAAGTTCTGCGGTGAGTAATGAGAAGGGCAAGGCGAAGGCTGTTACGTCGGAGGCTGTATTCAGCAAGGATGAGGGGCCGAGGGCGGATACTTCGCTGGAGGCGCTGGCGAAGTTGAAGCCGGTGTTTCATGCGAAGGGGACGGTGACGGCGGGGAACTCTTCGCAGACGTCGGATGGAGCGGCTGCGGCGGTGGTGATGTCGGCGGCTCGGGCGGCGGCGCTGGGGATTGCGCCGATGGCGAAGTTTGTGGCGTTCGCGTATGCCGGGTGTGATCCGGAGGAGATGGGCATTGGGCCGATTCATGCGATTCCGAAGGTGTTGAAGATGGCGGGGCTGTCGCTGGAGGACATTGGGCTGTTCGAGTTGAACGAGGCGTTCGCGGCGCAGTCGCTGGCGGTGCTGAAGGTGCTGGGGATCGATCCGGCGAAGGTGAATGTGAATGGTGGGGCGATTGCTCTGGGGCATCCTCTGGGATGTACGGGGGCTAAGTTGACGGCGACTTTGTTGCGGGAGATGCCTCGGCGGGGTGTGAAGTATGGGATTGTGACGATGTGTGTTGGTGGTGGGATGGGCGCGGCTGGGATATTTGAGAGGGCTAGCTAGACAGATGATCCGTAGAGGCAAATGGGGAGGCAATAGTAAACGACCAGTTTGGCTGTTAGCGATTGCGGGAGTTGCGATCGTGATGATCCTTGCGTTGCCCTTCTCCGTTGCCTATCGCCGCTCTGCGCTAACGGCTCATCCAGGTTGGAATCCTGTTGATGTCGAGGTTATTGGCACGAGGGTAGTTACGGCCTATGCAACTGGAGCTGGTGAGGCAAAGCCGGCGACTCTCTACTATCGAGCCGAAGCTGAGGTGCGTTATATCGCGGGCGGTAGCCCGTTTGATGTTTGGCTTCCGGCCTCGCGTCCCACACCGGACCGCGCTGAGCTTGAAATGTGGCTTTCCGATAAGAAGGGAAGATTTGCGACGGTGTTGTGGAATCCAAAGAGGCCCGGAGAAGGTGAAGTGAAGTTGCATAGCGACATCGGAAGCCATTTTGCTGAGTTTGATTGATACAGAGCGTAAGCAAAAAAGCAGATTCCCTCCGGGAATGACAAACAAAGTACTGACGAAGCTTCGGATTGTTGAGGAGTTACACGATGGCTACTATGACCGCACCTATCCCTACCGCTAAGAAGATTGCTGGCGGCGCGTTTCTTATCTCGGATGCTGTTCCGGCGGATTGCTTCTTTCCGGAGGACTTTACAGAAGAACAGAAGCAGATCGCTGAGACTACCGCCAAGTTCGCGGCGAATGAGATTGTGCCGGTGAGCGACGCCATTGAGGCGAAGGAGTTCGCGGTGACGCGAAGGCTGATCAAGGAGGCGTCGGAGCTGGGGCTTACTTCGGTGGATATTCCGGAGGAGTATGGCGGGCTGGAGATGGACAAGGTGACCTCGGCGATCATCGCGGACAATATTGCGAAGCAGGGGAGCTTTTCGGTCGCGTTCTCGGCGCATGTGGGGATTGGGACGTTGCCGATTGTCTGGTACGGGACGGAGGCGCAGAAGAAGAAGTATCTGCCGAAGCTGGCTTCGGGTGAGTTTATAGGGGCGTATGCGTTGTCGGAGTCAACGTCGGGGTCGGATGCGATGAATCCGCGCAGCCGCGCGGTGCTGAGCGAGGATGGCACGCACTACACGATCAATGGCGAGAAGATGTGGATCACCAATGGCGGGTTCGCGGACATCTATACGGTGTTTGCGAAGTGCGCGATTCCGGATGGCGAAAAGGCTGGGGAAGAGAAGCTGACGGCATTCCTGGTGGAGCGGGGGACGCCGGGATTCTCCGTTGGGAAGGAGGAGCACAAGCTGGGGATTCGCGGGTCTTCGACTTGCCCGCTGATTTTGGCGGATTGCAAGGTGCCTGTCGAGAACCTGCTGGGTGAGGTGGGCAAGGGATCGCATATTGCGTTCAACGTGTTGAATGTGGGCCGGTTCAAGCTAGGTGCGGCGGCGGTCGGCGGAGCGCGTGAGGCGTTTGGGCATGGGATTCGGTATGCGAAGGAGCGGAAGGCGTTTGGGAAGTCGATCTCGGAGTTTGGGCTGATCCAGGAGAAGATCGCGGAGTGCGCGGTCGGGATCTTTGCGGGCGAGGCGCTGTGCTACAGAACGGTGGGGATGATCGACCAGGCGCTGGCGGATGTGGACCACAAGGATACGAAGGCGATCCAGAAGCAGATCGAGAACTACGCGGTGGAGTGCAGCATTGTGAAGGTGTGGGCTTCGGAGATGCTGGATATGGTGGTCGACCATGTGGTGCAGATCTACGCGGGGTATGGGTATGTGGAGGAGTATCCGGCGGAGCGGGCTTATCGCGATGCGCGGATCAACCGGATCTTTGAGGGGACGAACGAGATCAATCGGCTGATTATTACCGGGTGGCTGATGAAGTCGGCGATGAGCGGGAAGCTGCCGCTGATGCAAGCGATCAAGACGCTGATGGACGAGGTGATGGCTGGGCCGGTGGAGAAGGAAGAGCGCGAGGGAGCGCTGGCGGAGGAGTTCGGGTTGCTGGCGTCTGCGAAGAAGCTGGCGCTGTTTGTGGCCGGGGCGGCGACGCAGAAGTACATGGCGGCAATCGCGGACGAGCAGGAGGTGATGGCGGCGATTGCGGACATGATTATCCAGGTGTTTGTGATGGAGAGCTGCATTCTGCGGGCGGAGAAGATCTCGTCCCGGAAGGCTGGCTCTGGGCCGAATAAGGACGTTGCGGTCGCGATGGCGAAGATCTATGCGGCGGGGGCGATGGAGGTTGTCGAGTCCTCGGCGAAGAAGGTGATTGCGGCGGTGGCGGAGGGCGATATGCTGCGGACGCAGTTGACGATCCTTCGGCGGCTGGCCAAGCATGACCCGGCGGATACGATCGGGTTGAAGCGGATGGTGGCGGGGCATGTGATCAGGGCGGGACGGTACTCGATCTAGTGGTTTTCTGGTAATTCTGCGGTGATTCAACCCATCCATCGCGATAAGACCGCGATGGATGGGGCACCCAATGCAGCTCACCTGGTTGCGTGAGGCCAAACTGAGGCGACTAACGATTTGTCGCATAACGGGTCAAAAGAGAAACCACGGGTCCTAGCGAGTCCTTTTTGGACAGCTGGGGTTCAGTGAGATGTTCCCTAAAGATTCGCCACGGCTGGATGGTTCCGGGCCGTGGGGATCCGGGACAAGTTCTTTAAGAGGCCCGACCAATGCTTAAGTTTTTGTTTCGCCGTCTCCTCCCCGCGCTGGCAAGCCTTAGCGTGATTGCGCCTGGTGCCCAGGCCGCCGTACAAAACAGGATCGCCGCAGTTGGAAGTTCACAGGCAGTCGCTTTGGCGCACTCCGTCTCGCCGAAGGTGAGCAGCGCCGGAATGACAGACCTTGGCGAAGCTGATGGAACGAAGGCGCTGAGCACGATCACGCTGCGCTTCGCGATGACGGCTGCACAGAAGGCGGGGCTGATTCAATTGCTAGAGGACCAGCAGAATCCGGCGTCTTCGAAGTATCACCAGTGGTTGACGCCGGAACAGTTCGCGGCGAAGTTCGGGATGAGCAGCGGCGATCTTGCGACGGTTTCGCAGTGGCTGACCGGACAGGGCTTCAAGGTGACGGAAGTAGCGCGGAGCGGAACGTTTATCCAGGCGAGCGGCACAGTGGCGCAGGCGCAGGCCGCCTTCAAGACGAGCATCCACAGGGTTTCGGTGAACGGCGAGGAGCATATTGCGAATGTAACTCCAGTGACCTTGCCGGCGGGAATCGCCAGTGTTGTGGGGAGCGTCTCCGGGCTTGATGACTTCCGGCTGAAGCCGCATCTGCGGGTACACCAGGTGCCGGCGATCACCAGCCCGAAGTTCACATCGTCTGTCTCCGGCAACAACTATGTCGCCCCGGGGGACTTCTACACGATCTACGATGAGAAGCCGTTGCTCTCGAGCTCGATCAATGGCACGGGGATTACGATAGCAGTCGCCGGACAGACGGACATCAGCTTGTCGGACGTGACGGCGTTTCGGTCGGCTGCGGGACTGAGCACGAATTTGCCGACGGTGAAGCTGTATGGCAACGACCCTGGAACTCCGTTGACGGACGGGGTGGCAGATGACGAATCGGAGGCAGACCTCGACATTGAGTGGTCGGGTGCGGTGGCTCCTTCGGCGTCGATCCTGTACGTAAACTCAACAGACGTCTTCAATTCTCTGACGCAGATTATCGATAACAAGCTGGCGCCGATCGCATCGATCAGTTATGGAGATTGCGAGTCGAATGAAGGCACTTCGACTCTGGAGTCGTACAACGCGCTGTTCATGCAGGCGAACGCACAAGGGATCACGATCGTTGGACCAGCGGGAGACTCGGGGGCGACGGATTGCGACTATCAAGTCACGAGCGCCACGCAGGGCCTTGCAGTGGACTTTCCGGCAAGTTCGCCGTACGTGACTGGTATGGGCGGAACGATGTTCAACGAGGGAACCGGCACTTACTGGGAGGCGGCTTCGGGGAGCGATGTGATCAACTCGGCGACCTCCTACATTCCGGAGAATGTTTGGAACGAGACTGCGGTGGACATTGCAGCTGGCGGATACCTGAGCGCGGGTGGTGGCGGGTTCAGCTCGTACTTTACGAAGCCGTACTGGCAGACGGGAACGGGAGTGCCCAATGACTTCGCCAGGGACGTTCCTGATCTGGCGTTGAATGCGGCGGCCGACCACGATGGATATCTCTTCTGCTCGCAGGGTTCCTGCGTCAATGGCTTCCGGACGGCTTCGGGAAACCTGAATGTTGTTGGCGGGACGTCGGTGTCCACACCGGCCTTCGCAGCGATTCTGGCGCTTGTCGAGCAGAAGATTGGATCGTCGATCGGGAACGCCAATCCGGTGATCTATGCGCTGGCGAACAGCACGTATTACAACACCGACTTTCATGATGTGACGGTCGGCAATAATGCGAGCCCGTGTACGGCGGGGACGAAGGATTGCCCCTCTGGTGGGAGCATTGGCTATAGCGCGAACGTCGGTTACGACCAGGCGACGGGATGGGGTTCGGTGGATGCCTATAACCTTGTCAACACGTGGAGTTTGGTGACGCCGATATCGTCCGGTACGACGGGCACCCAGGTTTCAACGACGACGGTGACGTTGAGCCCAACATCAGTTACGGCGGGCACTGCGGTGACGGTTACAGCGACGGTTGCAAATGGCGGAACGGCGAACTCGACCGTACCGACCGGAACAGTACAGTTCCTGGTGGATAACGTCGCTTCGGGCGGCGCGGTGTCGCTGGCAAGCGGCGTAGCGACTTTGTCGCTTTCCACGACCGCGCTTGCATCGGGAAGTCACACGGTCTCGGCAGCTTACTCAGGCGATGCAGTCTATGCCTCGTCGAAAGGATCGGTGAGCCTCGATGTAACCTCGGCGACGACCGGTGATTTCACCTTGACTCCGGCGACGACGACGGTCACGGTGAAGTCGGGTGCCGATGCATCGGGCGTTCTGTACACGGTGACGCCGGTCAACGGCTTCACAGGATCGGTGACGTTCTCCGCCAGTACTTCGGACAACCTGAATGCGACGTACTCGTTCTCGCCGTTGACGGTCACGATTTCGTCGACAACCCCTGCGACATCGACACTGACGCTTTCAGCCTATGTGGCGAATGCCAAGACGGGGAGCGGGCGGCTTCGGTTGAAGCCGGTTGGTTCGGCCTCTCTGGAGAAGCCGACGCAGCCCATTCGGCGGACCTGGTACGCGGGGTCTGGAGTTGCGCTTGGTTGCATGTTGCTGCTGATGGTTCCGAGGCGCCGGCGTTGGACCGGGCTCTTCGTCGCAGTGCTGGCGCTGGGGGCGGTATCGATGATGACAGGGTGCGGCGACAACTCCTCGTCGGTTGCGGGAACTACGAATACGACCCCCGGGACCTACACAGTCGATGTGACTGCGACGGGGACCAGTTCCACGGGCACGACGGTGTCGCATACCTCGACGGTGACGTTTGTCGTGCAATAGAGCGGAAAGACAGCGCGGAGCAGCAAGCTAGAGCGAAGTAAATGTGTAGAGCAGCATAAACGATCCAGACACGAAAACGCCCTGCCTCCGATGAAACGAAGGGAGGGCGTTCGTGCGTTTGCGGCTATTCGTCGGTTCCGGGCCTGCTGGTGTCGCCCATGGAGGGATCGGCGAGGCACATGAGGTGGGTCTGGGCGCTGAAGCCCTGGCCTTTATGGGTTGCGCGCTCATAATGGCCGTCCGGTTGAAGGAGGCGCGCCTTGCGGGTGTCGGCGAGGTAGCTGCCAATAATCTCGTCGCGGACGCGGTGCCGGAGAGCTGTGTCGGTGATGGGAAAGACAACCTCGCAGCGTTCGTGGAGATTGCGGGCCATCCAGTCGGCGCTGCCGCAGAAGATCTCGGAGTGGCCGCCATTTTCGAAGATGAAGATGCGGCTGTGCTCCAGGAAGCGGCCTACGATGGAGCGGACGCGGATGTTTTCGCTGAGGCCGGGCACGCCGGGACGGAGCGAGCACATGCCACGAACGATCAGGTCGATCTGGACTCCGGCCTTCGAGGCTTCGTAGAGGGCCTCGACGGTGGCGCGATCGAGGAGACCGTTTACCTTGGCGATGATGCCTGCGGGCTTGCCTTCCTTCGCGTGCTCTGCTTCTCGCGCGATGAGTTCGAGGAAGGTCGACGCCATCGTCAAGGGAGCGACGAGGAGCGGCTTGTAGCCGTCTGATTCGGCCTCAGCGGTGAGGTAGTTGAAGACGTGTTGGACGGCGGCGGTGATCTCGGGGTTCGCCGTGAGGAGGCTGATGTCGGTGTAGAAGCGCGAGGTGACGGGGTTATAGTTTCCCGTGCCGAGATGGACGTAACGGCGGATAACTCCGTCTGGGTCGCGGCGAACCAGCAAGGCGAGCTTGCAGTGTGTTTTGAAGCCGAAGATGCCGTGGTAGACGCCGACGCCAGCGTCTTCCAGTTCGCGGGCCCAGCGGATGTTGGAGTCTTCGTCGAAGCGGGCCATCAGTTCGACGACGACGGTGACCTCCTTGTTCTGTCCGGCATCGGTGAGGGCACGGAAGATGGAGGAGTCTTTGCTGGTGCGGTAGAGGGTCTGCTTCATCGACATCACGTGAGGATCAAGAGCGCCGGCGGTGATGAAGTCCTCAACGACCTTGTAGGAGTCGAAGGGGTGATGGAAGAGGATGTCACCCTTGCGGATCTGGTCGAAGATGTCGGTGGATTTTGCGTCGATCTTGAACTCGCGCGCCTTGAAGTCGGGATACTTCAGGTCGGACCGCTTGACCTCCGAGGGGAGGTTCATCATGCGGGAGAGGTTGACCGGGCCCTTGGTGCGGAAGACCTGCCAGGGGTCGAGCTCGAAGTTGGTGCGCAGGCGTTCGATGATCTCTTCGTTGGCGCCGTCCTCGATCTCGAGGCGGACCGCGTCGCCCTTGCGGCGGTTATGGAGCTCGGAGCGGACGCTTTCGAGGACGGAGCGCGACTCTTCTTCCTGCATGTAGAGGTTGCTGTTGCGGGTGACGCGGAAGGCGGAGCGGGAGAGAACCTCGTAGCCGGGAAACATCTTGTCGACCTGGGACTCGATGAGTTCGTGGAGGAGGATGAAGTCGTAGGTGCCTGCAGATGATGGCAGGCAGACGAGGCGTGGGAGCGAACGTGGGACGGTGACGACGCCAAGGGCCGTGGTGGTGTTTCCTTTGCGTTTGTGGCGGAGCAGAAGGGCGATGCAGAGGGCTTTGTTGAGGACGCGAGGGAAGGGGTGGGAGGGGTCGATGGTGACCGGGGTGAGAAGCGGGTCGACCTCATTCGCATAGAAGTTGAGAGCGTGTGCCCGTTGTTTGGAGCTGAGGTCGGCGAACTTCAGCGTGCGGATCTTTTCCTTTTCGAGGGCGGGGAGTAGCTGTTCGTTCCAGCAGTTGTACTGAGTCTCCACGAAACGGGCGAGGAGGACACTGAGACGGTCGAGGCGTTGTTGCGGAGAGAGGCCGCCTTCGTCGGCAGGCTGCGGCATGCTGATGCCGTCTTCGATGCGCTGCAGGATTCCGGCGACGCGGATTTCTACGAACTCGTCGAGGTTGCTCGCGGTGATGGCGAGGAACTTGACGCGCTCCAGCAGAGGGTTTGAGGGGTCCTGGGCCTCTTCGAGGACGCGCTCGTTGAAGTGCAGCCAGGACTCGTCGCGGGAGAAGAAGAGTGTCTCCACGGGTGGTGGTTCCGGCGGCGGCGCGGGCGTGTTAGCTGCCTTCGCGGGATTCCTGCGTCGAGTCGAGGGGGCGCTTACGGATTTGGTCGTCATGGAGGTGGGATGAGTTTACCGCAGCAGTATGAAGGGACTGAGAAGAGGATGGGTTGCGGGTGAGGGAGGGAGCGAAGCAGGTGTCTCGATGGCTGCGGCGCGAGTGAATTTTTCCACAGGCGCAGTTCTGTTTTGGAACTGAGTGCAACGAATTCGTGGATCAAGGCTTGTAGAGATCGACAGAAGGCGACATGGTGGAAGAGCACTGGATCGGGCACGCTCCCTCGACGGGCGAAACCGGTGCAAGGGCCAAGGGTACCTGTGTAGGAATTTGGGATGGTGCAACGATGCGAGTCTTAGTTGTGGAAGACGATTGTGCTCTTGGCGGATTTCTTCTCAAAGGGTTGAAGCTCGACGGCCACGAGGTCGAGTGGGTCGAGGATGGTCAGTCTGCGCTGGACCGGATGGCAGACCGGCGGCCCGCGCTTCTCATCCTGGATCTGAGTCTCCCTAAGAAAGACGGGACAGAGGTGCTTGAGGAGCTGCTTGGGCGCTTCGACGGTATGGCTGTGCTGGTGCTTACCGGGCGGTGCGATCTTGAGGTCCGGATTCGGTGTCTGAATCTTGGGGCTGACGACTGCATGCTGAAGCCATTCAACCTGAGTGAACTTCGTGCTCGCTGCCGAGCTTTGCTGCGCCGGCGCGAACAGTATGCCGATCCCGTGCTTCGTGTCGGCGGTTTGGAGTTGAACCGGATTGAGCGCAAGGTCACGCGCGATGGCCAGATCGTCGATCTGACGACGAAAGAGTTTGCGCTGTTGGAGTTTTTACTACAGCACCGAGGGCTCTGCTGCAGCCGGAGCGAGTTGCTGCGTGAGGTGTGGCAGATGAAGGCGGACACCGGGACAAACGTGGTCGATGTGTATATCAACTATCTGCGGCGGAAGCTCGCGACCGCGTATGGGATGGCGCACGGGCGAAACCTGGAGTCGGGCGAGAGTGCGGCAGGTGCCGCAGTTAGCGAGCCTGGTTCGGAGCTGATCGAGACGGTACGCGGAGAAGGATACCGGCTCGCCGAACCGTCGGCGGCCTTTTCGAGTGTTGGAGATTCCACCAGAAAGCCCGTCCGGAGTGTACGGCCGGAGCCGGTCCAGGGATCGGTTGTGGTTGGCGGTTTAGCCTGGCGAGCGTGATGGAGAAGAGATTGGTCATCGTCAAAAGTGTGAGAGAGTGCATGGAGCCGCACGAGGCGCCGAACGGGTTGCTTCAGAGGATGGAGGCTGGGCTGCATGATCTGAGCCAGCCCATGACGGCGCTCTTGTGCCTTCTCGAATACGGGTCAAGTCTGGAGGCAAGCGATGAGATGAAACAGGTGATGAGCTGGAGTACAGACGCTATCGACCGTTTGAGAGTGACGGTGATCGCAATGCAACAAAGTGTGCAGGAAGAAGGGCAGAGGAGAATCCATGAACTCACCACAGAGCAGCACGGGAGAGAACGGAGCTTCAGCCAGTCGAACGGTGATTGTGGCGAGCACTGATGTGGCTTTGCGCGCGCGGCTGCGGGCAAACTTGATGAATCTTCGCTGGCAGGTGCGAGAGGCGAGCGGCGGAGCCGAGGCGATCGCTCTGTTGGACGCATCGCCGGCCGAGGCTTTGATGCTGGATAGCTGGCTGCCCGACCTCGATGTCGTGGAGCTTGCGGGGCATATTCGCACCTCGCATCCGGCGATCGATCTTCTACGGATCGATGGGACGAGTGAGAATGATGGCGTACGGAGTCCGAGGCGAAACGAGTTGCTGCATGCTCTACGCGAGGCTCAGGACGCTTTGCCGGCTACAGACACCGCGGTGTGGGCTGCGGCTGCGCTGTCGATTCCCAGAGGGAGTGGACAGAGTGCCAGCGTTCGAGTCTTCCCGGCGAGCGCGCAGGATCGGATTCGCATGGCTTCTCCTGAGGGACGTCCGACGGAGGGCACTCTGCCAGAGTTGGTGGGTCAGAGTGAGGCGATGCTGGAGCTGGCGCGGCTGATTCGCATGGTTGCGCCACGGTCGACGTCGGTCTTGATCGAGGGAGAGACCGGGACAGGCAAGGAAGTAGTAGCGCGTGCGTTACACCGTCTCAGCGTCCGCTCGCAAAAGCCGTTTGTGGTGCTGAACTGCGCCGCGATTCCCGAGGCGCTGCTGGAGGCGGAACTCTTCGGGCATACGCGTGGTGCGTTCACGGGCGCGGTCGCATCGCGAACGGGCCGGATCGAAGCGGCGCACGGTGGCACACTCTTCCTGGACGAGATCGGCGAGATGCCGCTGGCGTTGCAGGCGAAGATGCTGCGGTTTCTGGAGTGCGGCGAGCTACAGAGGGTGGGAGACAATGAGACGCTACGCGTGGATGTGCGCGTAGTGGCTGCGACGCATCAGCCGCTGGAGCAGCGGGCAAAAGAGAAGTCCTTCCGTCTGGATCTCTATCATCGGCTGGCTGTCTTCCCGATTGAGGTTCCTGCGCTTCGCGAACGAAGAGAAGATGTGGAGATCCTTGCGGAGCACTTCCTGGAACAGATGGGGAAGGACTCTCCCAGGAAGAGACTGAGCGAAGAGGGGTTGGTGCGGCTGCAGACATACTCGTGGCCGGGCAATGTTCGTGAGCTGATGCATGTGCTGGAGCGGGGAGTGATTCTTGCGCAGGACAGGCAGGAGATTCGCGCTGCGGACCTGCGGTTTGGGAGAGTGACGAGCGCGGCTTAGTTTGCCGAGTGTGGCATGGCAGCACGATAATGGCCTCGGCTGTTTCGGCTATGTCTCAAGATGGCTGAGATTGAGGGCATTGAATGAGGAAGCTATTCGGGCTTGGTATTTTTTTGATCGCATCGGTGGTCTCTGGAGCTTCACAAACGGCAACGCCGCCTTCGACCGAAGTGATGAAGGTGGGGATCGTTGGGCTGGTGCATGGTCACGTGGAGAGCTTTCTGGGGGGAGGGAATCTCAATCCTGCGGGAAGCATTCTGAAGCGGCCCGATACTGAGCTTGTCGGAGTCGTGGAGCCCGATGGCGCGCTCTTTGATAAGTACGCACAGAAGTATCACCTCTCGCCATCGCTTCACTTCAAGAGCATCGCGGAGATGGTGAGCCATGCGCATCCGAAGGCTGTGCTGGTGTTTACGCCGCCGAGCCAGCATCGCCGGATCGTGGAGGAGAGCGCCGCGCTTGGTGTGCATGTGCTGATGGAGAAGCCGCTGGCCTTCACCTACGCCGATGCGCTTGCGATGCAGGGAGCGGCGGAGAAGGGGCACATCCATGTGCTGGTGGACTACGAGACGGCCTGGTATACGAGCAACACCGAGGCGGTGAACCTTTTGCAGAAGGGTGCGCTGGGGCCGATCGTGAAGGCGGTGATGCGCGATGGGCATGAGGGGCCAGCGAAGATCCATGTGCAGCCTGAGTTTCTTTCGTGGCTGATCGATCCGGCGCAGGATGGAGATGGGGCGCTGACGGACTTTGGATGCTATGGGCCGAATCTGATGACGTGGATGATGCATGGCGAGGCGCCGATCTCAGTCACGGCGGTGACGAAGCGGCTTCAGCCGGAGCTTTATCCGAAGGTGTCGGATGAGGCCGAGATACTCTTGAACTATCCTCATGCGACGGCGATTGTGGAGGGCTCGTGGAACTGGCCGTTCGCGGTGAAGCAGATGGATGTGTACGGCGCGACCGGGTATGCGAAGACGATCGACTCTGACCGGCTGGATGTGAGGAAGAGGGGCGATGCTTCGCCGATGTCGATACATGGTGCGCCGCTGGTCGCGCCTTATGACGATCCGCTGCACTATATGGAGGCGGTGATCAGCGGGCAGATCGAGGAGAAGGCTGATCTTTCTTCGTTGAAGAATAATGTGATTGTGGCGGAGATTCTGGATGCGGCGCGGCGGTCGGCGGAGAGTGGGAAGACGGTGAAGCTGCCGCTGGATAAATAGAAGGTTTTGGGTGGGTGGAAAGGCGAAGGCCAATGCGGGGGTCTCTCCACTGCGCGGCGGACGATGAGACTGTCCGCCGCTCCGGTCGAGATGACGCGATTATTAGGTTCGGGTCGGGCTAGTTTCCACGTACACGTCGGATGGGTCTGTGGCGGACCCACCCATGGCCAAGTGCGAGCCATGGGTGGGGCACCCGATTACTTCGGGGCGAGGATTTTGATGGTGCGGAGCCAGGTCTCAGCGAGTTGGGGCCAGTGGGTGATGGGGAGTTCGGTGGGGCGGAGACCGTAGCCGTGGCCGCCCTTGGCGTAGAGGTGGAGTTCGGCGGGGATATTGCCCTCCTTCAAAGTCTGGAAGTAGACGAGGGCGTTCTCTTCGTGGACGGGATCGTCTTCGGCCTGGAGGATGAAGGTGGGCGGGGTGGCGGCGTTGGGGACGGCTTCGGGGGCGATGGTTGACTTATCGGGCCAGTGGACGAGGTAGCCGGGATAGAGGATGAAGGCGAAGTCGGGGCGGGCGCTGATCGCGGCGTCAAGCGCGCCGTGCTGCTTTAGCGTGGCGGACTTTGCCGCGTCGGGAGTGAAGTCGAAGTGATTGCTGAGGACTACGGCGAGGTGGCCACCGGCGGAGAAGCCGAGGACGCCGAGGCGTTTGGGATCGATGCCCCACTCGGCGGCGTGCTGGCGGGTGAGGCGCATGGCCTGCTGCGCGTCTTCGAGGTCTTCGGTGCGTTCGGGATAGTGGCCGTTGTACGGGACGCGGTACTTGAGCAGAACGCAGGTGACGTGGATGGAGTTGAGCCAGGAGCAGACCTCGGTGCCTTCGAGGTCGTAGGCGAGGATCTGGTATCCGCCGCCGGGAAGGACTAGGACGGCTGGAGCGTTGGAGGTGCCGTGGGCTCTATAGACGGCGACGGTGGGTTCGCTAACGTTCGTTAGCCGAATGATCTTCTTGCCGGCGATGAGAGCGTCGGTGGGGAGATCGATGTCTTTCTCCGGGCCCTGGCCGGGTGTGGTCTCGGGCGCGCCGTGTGACCAGATTGGGAGGGTCACCTGCTGCGCGGCCGTTGTCGAGAGGGTAACGGCAAGGTAGAGGAGTGGGAGGAAGCGGTTGATCGTCACGGGAGAATTCTACGGCCAATTTGGAATTGCTTGTGTGGTTGCTAGTTCAGAAGCAGATTCCCTTCGGGAATGACAAAGGAAGAACCAGTAAGGACGGATGCAGTTTCGGGTACAAACGCATATTCCCTTTGGGAATGACAAAGGGTATGTCGGATAAGGGGCAAGGGCCGTGGGGAAGAGAACTTGAGGATTATGGCAGCGTTCTTATCTGTCGCAGGTTTGTTTTGGCACACCGGCTGCTTGTAGGAGGCTGCGAGGTACAGCCAATGCAACTAAGCACACCCATAAGCGAGGCGCTGGGGCGCTTTCTGGATCTTGCCAGCGACCAGATGAAGCTGACTGCGGCGAACATGGCGAACGTCGATACGCCGGGTTACAAGACCGAGGGGTTCGACTTTGAGCAGGAGTTTGCGCGGCAGTTGAATGCGAATCCGATGTCGCTTGGGGCGAACGGGCTGGGAGCAGTCGATCCGCAGATCAGCGTGGTGAATGGACTGGTTGCGAGGCCTGACGGAAATAACGTCTCGATGGATCGCGAGGGGCTGGAGCTGGCGAAGGCGCAGCTGCGGTTTCGGCTTGGCGTGCAACTGGTAAAGGGCGAGTTCTCGCAGATATTGAGTGCGATTCATGCCTCGGATGGCAAGTAAGGATTCGCGGGCCGGGACAAAGGGCAACTGGCAAGGAGAGATGTGATGAATCTGTTCGGGGCATTGGATGTGAGCGCTTCGGCGCTGCAGGCGCAACGGGTGAGGGCCGAGGTGGTGGCTGCCAACATGGCGAACGCGGAGACCACCAGGACAGAGGATGGCGTGCCGTATCAGCGGCAGCATGTGGTCTTCGAGGCCGAGGAGAGCAATGCGTTTCAGGATTCGCTGATCGCGCAGGCGGGGCTGCCATCCACTTCTTCGCTCTCCAGCCAGTTTGGGCCTGGAGGAAAGATTCGCAGCGCGAGCTTCCTGAGTGCGATGCCGGGGAGCGTGAATGCGGCGAGTACGGTTCCGGGGGGCGTCGCCGTTACCGGCGTGATTCGCGACACGAGCGATCCGCTGAAGAGGTACGAGCCGGGGCATCCCGACGCGGACGCGGATGGATTTGTGTCGTATCCGGACATCAATCCGCTGACCGAGATGGTGGACCTGATGGGAGCGACGAGGTCTTACGGGATGAATGTTTCGGCGGTGCAGGCGGAGAAGTCGATGATCTCTTCGTCGCTCGACATTCTCAGATAGTCATTCCTTGGATGTCCTGATTTCGGCCAGTTACCGGAGTGTTTTTCGGCTTAGACGGGATGGCTGAAGTTTCCTAAACGCAGAGAGTCAAAGAGGGAGAGAGCGATGAACATAGCAGAGAGAGTTGCCGGAGCTGCAGGAGCGGTGAGTGGAGCTGGGATAGGGGCTGGCGTAACGGGAGCTGGGCTGAAGGATTCGTCGGTGAATGTGCCTGGAGCGACGCCGTTTGCAGGGCTGGTGCAGTCGATCGTGAACCAGTCGCGGGATCTGGGCAAACAGGCAGAGACTGCGGTCAATGGGCTGCTGAGTGGGCAGGGCGTGGAGGTGCATGACGTCATGATCGCCTCCCAGAAGGCGAGCGTCGCGTTCGAACTGGCGCTGCAGGTGAGGAACAAGGCGGTCTCGGCGTATCAGCAGATGATGGGGATGCAGTTCTAGCGGTATGCCTTGGGCTGGGCCGGAAGATCGCCGGATTACAGGCTGGCGATTCGACTGAATTGGGGAGTTGACGCAAGAGGCGTTAGCAAAAAGACAGGGGCAACTTGTGGCGGAGCAAGCTGAGGCGATAAAGACCATTGATGGCAAGGCGGCTCCGAAGGGAGCGTCTCTCCCGATGCAGGAGATGGCTGAGAACCTCCGCAACCGGATGATGGCGATGCCTGCCGGAAGACGCAACTGGCTGCTGGCTTCCGTTCTGTTCCTGTTGGGCGCGATTGGGGTGATGATCTGGTATGCGGGGCGACCGGACTGGCGGGTCTTGTTTAGCGGGATGGAGTCGCGAGACTCGCAGCAGGTGGCGCAGGAGCTCTCCGCTGCGGGATTGACGTACCGGATGACCGCGGATGGGAGCAGCGTGGAAGTGCCTGCGGACACCATCGACAAGGCGCGAATTGAGGTGGCGGCGAAGGGGATGCCGCAGTCCGGACGGATGGGCTTTGAGTTGTTCGATAAGCCGAACTGGGTGGGCAGCGAGTTCGATGAGCGGGTGAACTATCAGCGGGCGCTTGAGGGTGAGCTTGAGCACACGATCCAGACGCTGGGTGTGGTGCGGTCAGCGCGGGTGCATCTGGTGCTGCCGCAACCGAGTTTGTTCTCCGCGCAGGAGAAGGTGGCGAAGGCGTCGGTGGTGCTGAAGCTGAAGCGGTCGAATGTGGATGCGGCCGAGGCGGACTCGATACGCAGCCTGGTTGCGGGGGCGGTGGACAATCTGAGTCCGGCGGATGTGGTGCTGGTCGATGCGGATGGGCGGGTGAACCTGAAGCCGCAGTCGGCGAGCATGGAGGCCGACGACGTGGAGCAGGCGCTGGAGGCGAAGCTGGTGAGCCTGCTTGAACCGCTGGCGGGGCGCGACAACGTTCGGGCGACGGTGCGGGTGAGCTATGACCAGTCGAGCGAAGAGAAGACCGATGAGGTCTACGACCCGACGCAGGTTGCGGCTACAAATATGCAGCGCAGCGAGCAGAGTTCAACGGCTCCAACGAAGGCCTCAGGTGTACCGGGGACGGCCAGCAACACTCCCGCGGGCGCAGCCAATGGCGCGGTGCAGGGATCGCCGGCAGCGACGCCGACGACGCCTCCGCTGCTGCAGAAGGACGCGCCAGTGTATCCGCAGGGATCGGCGCAGGGACAGACGGTGAAGCAGGAGAGCGGTACCTACGCGGTGTCGAAACATACGACGCATCTGGAGATGGGGCCGGGACGAGTTGGCAGGATCACAGCGGCGGTATTGGTGAACGACCGGCTGGCCACGGAAGGGGCGGGAAAGTCGCTGAAGACGGTATGGAAGCCGCGCACGCCGGACGAGATTCACAGGCTGGAAGAACTGGCGCAGGCGGCGGTGGGTTACGACCAGAAGCGCGGCGACCAGGTGGTGATTCAGAACATGAGCTTTGACAGTAACTCGCCCGAGGCTCCGGCGCCGATTCTTGACCGTGTGAGCGATGGAGCGAAGGGATTTCTGCGGACGCAGCCGAACCTGATCAAGACGCTCGTCCTTGGACTATGCGGTGTGCTGCTGGTGATGTTCGTGCTGCGGCCGGTTGCGCGGCAAGCGATCGAGACGATGAAGGAACCGGTGATGCTGGCGGATGGATCGGGACCGCATCACGAGGCGGAGGGCATCGATCACCATCACCTGGAGATGGTGGACCACGAAGAGGCGCTGGGGAGTGGCGGAATGGATGAGATGGACGAACAGCCTGAGATGATGCCGCAACGTCAGATGTCCGCGCCGGTACACCATGCGCCCGCACCGGTCCAGAGACGCGGCAAGACCTCGGCGCAGGCGATCTTCGACAGCGTCGCGGAGCACATCCGCGAGGATTCCATGCAGAGCACGCGGGTGTTGCAGAGCTGGATCGCACCAGCGGAGAAAGCTGAAGGATAAGGCGCGTTGCAAGGAACCACCGCGGCTGGCAAGGGTTCCAAAGAGAGGTTGATCGATGACGGAAGAGATGGAACAACTGGAGGCTCCGGGAGAAAACCAGCTGATGCTGGCGGCTGAGTCGGGGTTCAGCCCGGCCGATCTTCCGGGGATACGCAAGGCAGCGATCCTGATGATCGCGATCGGCGATGAGCTGGGTAAGAAGCTGATGCAGAACCTGGGCGAGGACGAGGTCTCACGCCTGACCGATGAGATCACGCAGTTGGATTCGGTCTCGCCGGAGCTGTTGACGCAGGTGTTGACGGAGTTTTATGGGCTGCTGGAGACGCAGCACTATGTGGTCCGTGGTGGACAGGATTACGCTCTGAAGCTGTTGACCGAAGCCTTTGGCGATGCACGAGCGGCGACGATGCTGGCGCAGGTAAAGGGTCTGCAGGAGCGGTCGGCTGGCGACCTGGCGATGCTGCAGAAGATGGACCCACAGCAGCTCAGCAAGTTTCTTGAGAGCGAGCATCCGCAGACGGTTGCCCTGGTTCTGGCGCACCTTGATGCGAAGCGCGGCGCGGTAGTGCTGATGCATCTTGAAGACAAGCAGCGGGTGCAGGTGGTGCAGCGGTTGGCGGAGATGCGGCAGTTCTCGCCGGAGATGGCGCAGAAGGTCGCGCTGGTGCTCTCGCGCAAGATGAAGGCGCTGGGTGCGTCCACCGGACGGCGCAGCTATGCGGGCTTCAAGGCGGTCGCCGATCTGCTCAACGGCCTCGATCAGGTCGCGAGCAAAGGCATCCTGGATGAGATCGAGCAGAAGAAGCCAAAGCTGGCCATCAGTATTCGCGAGCTGATGTTTACCTTCGACGATCTGCTGACGGTGCCTTCGGCCAGCATAAGGGAGCTGGTCGCAGCTGCGGACAAGAAGGTGCTGGGCGTGGCGTTGAAGGGTACGAAGGACAACTTGAAGGCGCATGTCTTCGCTGCGATGAGCTCACGCGCCGTCGAGATGATGAAGGAGGACATGGAGATCATGGGACCGGTGCGAATGAAGGACGTGTCTGCCGCGCAGCTTGAGGTGCTGAACCTCGCACGGAAGCTCGAGGCCGAAGGCAAGATTGTGTTGAAGCTGGAGGCCGACGATGCCATCACCGTCTAGCGTTGCGGAGCGGGAGGTTGAACGGACGTTTGCCGACTCTCCCCGAGAGGTGGAGCGACTGGAGTTCTCGGCGATTGAGGATCTCGAGACGCGCGGGCGAATTCCTGAAGATCAGTCTGCAGTCGTTGCAGAGCTTCGCGAGCAGGTGGAGCGGCTGGAAGAAGAGCTGCGGAGCCACATCGATGCGCTTCCGCGCAAGCTCGACCAGGCAAAGCTGCTCGCGCGTACGATCGCACGCGCCGACTGCGAGCAGGAGATGCAGCAGAGGCTGGCCGAGGACCGCGCCATGGTCCGCAAGGCGGTAGACGACTTCGATCGCGAGCGGTCACGGTACTTTGCTGGCGTGGAAGGACAGGTCATCAAGTTGTCACTGGCGATCGCGGCGCGGGTGCTGCATCGCGAGGCGAAGATCGACCCGCTGCTGCTCTCGGCGGCTGTGCGTGTAGCGCTCGAGAAGGTGGCCGAGGAGAGCGAGACGCGACTGCGGGTGCCTGCCTCCGATCTTGCGCTGTGGCAGGCGGAGTTTGATTCTCTCGCTGTGGCCGATGTGAAATTGATTGGACAGGAGGGGATGGCGCGCGGAGAGTGCGTGCTTGAGACGAGTGTCGGGACGGTTGAGCTTGGCATCGAGGCACAACTCGGCGAGATTGAACGCGGCTTCTACGACCTTCTGCAAAAGCGGCCGGCATGATGGCGGCGGAGTCCGCTGTGAGCGGAGCGTTGTCGCGGCAGGGTGTGGCGACACAGTCCACAGCTGCGCGCGGCTCGGTCCTTCAGATGCGCGATACCGGCATGGAAGCCTACTTCCGGCATCTTGCAGCGCGCCCGGCTTGGAGGTGGCGTGGCCGCGTGGTGGAGGCGAGTACGGGCACGCTGGAGTCGCTGGGACCTTTGTGTTCGGTGGGCGAGAGCTGCGAGGTGATCGACGGCGAAGGCAAACGGCACGGCGCGGAGGTGATCGGCTTCCGCGAGCGCCACGTTCTGGTGATGCCGCTCGAGCCGACGCGCGGCATTCGTTATGGGGATACCGTGATCGCGCTGGGGACTACCCCTTACCTGGCGGTGGGCGATGGCATGCAGGGCAGGATTCTGAATGCGCTGGGCGAGCCGATCGATCTTTCTTATGGCGGCGGAGGGTCGCCGCGGGTGACGGATATGTGGCCACTCGATGGCTCCGTGCCGCGGCCGATGGATCGTGTGCCGATCGTGACTGCGCTGCCGACCGGGGTGCGTGCGATTGACGGGATGCTGACGGTCGGGCGCGGGCAAAGAGTAGGTATCTTCGGCGGATCGGGCGTTGGCAAGAGCACGCTGATCGGCATGATGACGCGCAACACCGAGGCGGACATCACGGTTGTCGGCCTCGTGGGTGAGCGCGGGCGCGAGGTGCGGCAGTTTGTCGAAGAGGCGCTGGGCGCCGAGGGGTTGAAGCGGTCCGTGGTGATGGTCTCGACCTCTGATGAGAGCCCGTTGCTGCGCATGCGTGCGGCCATGGCGGCGACGGCGGTGGCGGAGTTTTATGCGGCGCAGGGGAAGCACGTGCTGCTGGTGCTCGACTCGCTGACACGGTATGCGATGGCGGCTCGGGAGATCGGTCTTGCGGCAGGTGAGCCACCGGCGAGCAAAGGCTATACGCCGTCCGTCTTTGCCCGGCTGGCGCGGCTTGTGGAGCGCGCGGGCAACTTCGAAAATGGGAGCATCACCGCGTTCTATACGGTGCTGATGGAGGGCGACGATCAACATGATCCGGTCGTCGATGCGGTGCGTTCGCTGCTGGATGGACATATCCTGCTGTCGCGGGCGCAGGCGGCGGAGGGATGGTTTCCTGCCATCGACATCGTCGATTCGTTGAGCCGGCTTATGCCCTCGGTGACGAGCCCATCCCACATGGCGCGTGCTGCCATGGTGCGGCGTCTGATGGCGGCGCACTCGAGGTCTGCTGACCTGGTGCGGATTGGAGCGTACAAGCCGGGGCTCGACGTCGAGCTGGATCGCTCGATTGCGGCGATGCCAGGGCTTCGGGCGTTTCTTCAGCAGGGAATCGCGGAGCCGGTGGAGTTTGCCGATTCGGTCGCGCGGCTGCTGGCGATGGAGATCTAGCCTTGTCCTCGCGGCTCAAATCGCTGGGCCGCATCGCGGCAATCTACCAACTGATGGAGTATGCGGACGGGGTCGCGCTCGATCAGGCGAGAGCGGCGCTTCATGATGTGGAGACGATGATTCGTGTTCGCGTGGATGCGGCGACCCGGTTGGAGGCGGCGGGGTATGAGGCGCTACGCGAGGGAGACAGGGCGGAGTGGCAGCTTGACCAGTCCCAGATTGAGTTCATGCAATGGAACGCTGAGACGCTTGAAGCGATCCGGCAGGCACGGGATGCTGCGATGTGTGAGGCCGCTGAGGTGTACCAGGCAAGCCGAATGCAACTGGAGAAGATGCAGAGCGTGCTGAGCGAGGCGCGGGTGATTGCGGAGCGCGAGCTTGAGCGCGCGGAACAACGCGCGGCTGACGATCGTTATCTCTCGCGCCGGCGCTGGCAGACGCATGGTGAGCAGCAACGCAAGGCCCGCAGAGAGCGAGTTGCGTCTGGGATGGACTTCCTGAGTTGACTTGCCGCGCTGGCCTACCGCGTTTGGGCCGGACCGCATGAATCTCTCCTAATTAATGCCGCCAACCTTTGGTTCTCCGGGTGCAGCTTTATCCAGTGTTCGAGATGCCTGGAGGGTGGACCCAGTGATAACGCCAGCGTTGGACCTGCAGGGAACGCCGCAACTGATCGACCGAATTGCTCTGGAGACATCTTCGGCTGACAGCGGCGGCGACTTTGGCGCGGCATTTACGGCAAGCCTCTCGGCCACGAGCGCAACCGCGGGCCCGTCAGGCAGTAGAGAGGCTGTCACCGAGGTGGGACAGAATCCAGCTTTTCCCGGTCAGGGTGCTGGGGCCAGTCGAACGGCCGCTACAAAGATGACCTCTACGGCCAGTATTTTTATCTCCACCGCGGCTAGCCAAAGGGCAGGTGTCGCTACAGCGGCTTCGCTCGGTAGCAGCGCAGAGGGCGCCGATGCTATCGAGCAGGCAGGTGAGTTTGTAGTGTCGGCTGTCGCGACCAAGCCAGCCGATGCGGTTCTCCTGGGAGGGTCCGGGTCGCAGCAGACGACGAGTATCGCGGAGTCGCAGAAGATTGACCTTGCGAGGTCTGGTGCTCTCGGCTATGTTCCCGGAGACGTTCAGGATCTTGCCAGCGTTGCGTTGCAGAAGCTGGACGTTAGTGCAAAAGACTCCGGGGTGACGGAGACAGCGAAGTCCTCGCAGAGCAGCGCCAAGGTCGACGGGAGCCAGAGCGCGGCAAAGAGCAAGGTGTCTGGTCAGGCAACGGCCAAAGGCGCGTCTCAAATCGACTTTCCTGCAACCGGCGCGATCGCAAACAACATCCCGGGTGCAGCTCTTGCTGTCGTTACGCCGGCGCCGTCTTCCGGGACAGTCTCTGCATCTTCCACCGCATCTTCTCCGGAGCGAGCAGACGGTATCACTGCACCTTCGGGAGCGGCATCAGCGGACTTGTCCGCGCAGTATGCGCAACTGCATCCGAGCGCTACGAGTGCGAACACAGGCGCCCCCAAGAGCGGCGCGTTGGCCGCATGGAATTCGATTGAAGCGGTCCATGCCTCTGCGGCGACAGGCGCAGCTGGCAGAGCTCACGAGTTCGAACGAACCTCTCCGCGTGCTGAAGCGGCGGGCGAAGCGCAGTCTTTGGCGGACCTCTCGCTTCCGACAGGTTCGCTTGCTTCCGGCCTGAATCGGTCGACGACCGTGCCCGTCTCTACGGCGTTCACGATCAGCGGAGAGCAACGCGTTCCATCGACTACGAACGACCTCTCAAAAGACGGGGCTGCCATTCAGTCTGAGTTGCCGGGTGTTGCCCCGTTGAAATCGGCGGCTACCTATGTGTCGTTGAGCGGCTCGCAACCGGCCGTCGCTTCCTCTACAGCATGGCTTGCTGCCAACGCGCACTCGGACTCTGCCGCATTGATCCCTTCAAAGACAACGGGTGCAGCCTCTGGCGTCAATCACCTCGAGGCAACCTCTGCGAGGACGGGCACTGCGAGCGTTGCATCCGCCCGCGCGATTACAACGCCTGGGTTGCTTTTAACTGCAAAGCAGGCTCCCCAGCAGTCTGCGACACAGGCTCTCTCGCAGGATCGAGCGGCGTTATCTAATGCTGCGTCACCGCTCGGGCACGCTACCAACGCCAGTCTTCAGCAGAACCCTCCGGGCACACCGACGGTAGCTGGCGCGGCTACGGCTCCCAGCTCTCAGCGGTCAACAGTCGGGTCACAGGCCGCCGAGCGGGCGAAGGTGGTTGGAAGTGCGGGCGCAGCGTCACAGCCCGCATCGAACCTGGTCTCTCAGAGCAGCGCCGATCGAGGTGTGACTGGCGATGGGAGTGGCAACGGTGTCAGCTCGCACGCTGGAGGAGTAACGGCGGTGACGGCTGCCGCGGATCACGTCGCGCCGCCAGAGAGCTTCGACGGCGTAGCAGTAGCTGGCGCCGCGGTCTCCACTCTATCTGTCCAAGGCGTTCATCAGGGGACAGGCAATACGTCAATCGCGTCGTCGGGGCAGGGAGCTTCAGGGGGGCAGGGTTCTTTGAACGCGGCGACGAGGGCTGAGCTGGGTCATCCAGTCAACACGCTTCAAGCGGCTATCCCGCCGGAGTCGCACCAGACGCTCGTCGCCACTCCGACTTCGCTTGAGGTGGGACTGCACAGCGGATCGCAGGGATGGTTGAAGATCCGCGCGGAGATAGGCGGCGAGGGCGAGGTCTCGGCATCGCTGGCGTCGTCATCCCCCGGTGGCGAGCAGATCTTGAAGGGCCAGCTCCCTGCGCTGAACGCGTATCTGCATAGCGAACAGATGTCGGTTACCGCGTCGGTCGCGGAGCGCACGGGCATCGCCAATGGACTGGTCTCCCACGACGCTGTGGGAACGGCGTTGCATGCTGGCACAGGCTCGGCGAACGGTGGGGATGCCTCCCTGCTTCCGGGAGGTGCGAACCAGGGCATGGATGGCCAAGATGGCAGGCCGCAGAGCGATGCCGCGAGTGTTGTACCGCTTCAGCCGGCAAGCTCCAGCGATGGTCAGACGCGCTATGAGGCCAGCTCCGACAGTCGCATGATGACCGGTGCCGCGCTACCTTCGACCACCGCCGATAGCGGCCAGTGGCTGAACGTCAGGGTGTAGTGGTCGCATCAACCAACAGATTTACCGCCAGGGCTGCGATGCCTGGTGGCGTTGAAACGCAACGCAGAAGACGAGGAGAGCAGATGGATACGAATCTTTCGCAGGTGAACCGGGCAGCATCTCACGCCGTAGCGACCGCACTGGCACCGAGGGTTGCCTCGACGTCTCAGTCAACGAGCGCAGCGGCGAAATCGACGGCCGCGCCAGCGGCGACGGGTGCGGCCACTTCGAGCACTTCAAGCTCGACCGATCCATCGACCATTACCAGCAGCGACTTTCTGACGCTGCTGGTTGGCGAGTTGAAGAACCAGGATCCCACCGAGCCGACTGATCCGAACGCTTACATCACGCAGCTGGTCGGTGTGAACAGCCTGGAGCAGTTGATCTCGATCAACACCGGAATTGCGAGCCTTGATTCGGCCGCGTCGTCGGCATCTGGGTCCTCTGGGTCTTCTGGGTCCTCGGGTTCTTCGTCCTCAACGAGCCAGGCGACTGCTGCGGCCCAGACTACCACGGCGAACCACTCGAAGCCGACCACCGGAGTCTAGCCCGAGGTGACGCGCCGGAGACTTTCAAAACTTCAACCAGCAACCGTACGGAAAGGGAGAATCAACATGCCTAATTTTTCAATACCTCTGTCAGGTCTGTCGGCCGACTCGACCGCGTTGAACACCATCGGCAACAACCTGTCCAACCTCAACACAACCGCCTTCAAGGGCCAGACAACCGAGTTTGAGAACCTGTTTTATCAGCAGTTCGGGTCGAACGGCGCGGGCGATGCGATCCAGGTGGGCGTGGGCACCAAGGTCCAGGCCACGACGATCGACTTCAGCCAGGGATCGATCAATCCGACTGGGGATGCGGCCAATATGGCGCTGACCGGCAATGGCTACTTCATCGACCAGGTGGGTGGGTTGAACGAACTGACTCGTGCTGGCAACTTTCAAACGGACACGCTGGGCAATCTGATCACCGCTGAAGGAGCGAGTGTGATGGGATACGGCGCAACCGCTGGAGTGGTCAATACGACGGGCAATCTGGTTGCACTGAAGGTTCCGGTGGGATCGACCCAGGCAGCGAAGGCGACGCAGAACATCTCCTTCACCTCGAACCTCAACGCCGGCGCGGCAACTGGCACTACTTATCCAACTGGCGTTGCCATCTATGATTCGCTGGGCCAGTCGCACCAGGCGACGATCACCTTTACCAAGACGGCGACCGCCAACCAGTGGACGTATGCGATTACGCTTCCCGCAGGCGATGCGGCCGCCTCGGCAAACGCGACCGGCACGTTGACCTTCAACTCGTCCGGCGTCTTGACCTCGCCCGCGGCAAATGTCGCCAACGTTTCATTCACTGGTCTTTCCGACAATGCCGCCAACCTGAGCATGACGCTCAATCTGTATGACAGCACGAACACCCCGCAGATCACGCAGACAGCGGCCGCTTCGGGGACCACGGAACACTCGCAGGATGGGTTCCCCAGCGGTGTGTACCAAAGCTTCACGGCGGACTCAAACGGAGTTCTGTACGCTCAGTACAGCAACGGCCAAACCCAGGCTGTGGGACAGGTTGCGATTGGAACCGTGGCGAACGATCAGGGTCTGACGCTTTCAACGAACAACAATTACATCGCGACGGCTGGTTCGGGCCAGATCGTTACGGGAACTGCAGGCACGGGTCAACGCGGCTCGATCACCGACGCCGCGCTGGAGTTGTCGAACGTAGACATCTCGACCGAGTTCGCCAACCTGATTGTGGCGCAGCGCTCGTTCGAGGCGAACGCCAAGACGGTGACCACCTTCGACACCGTCAGCCAGGATACGATTGCGATGATCCGCTAGAGACAGGTAATCGGCATCGTGTGGCAGGAAGCGGCGGCTGCGGGTATGGGAGGCGACTCCGATACCGGCCCGCCGCTCTTCTTTTAGTGAAGCTGGCGCTGCGAGGCCGTTCGGGAACGATGTCCCATTTGTGAGCACCCACTAATCGTCTTCGGTTCTGAAGTGGCATTCAAGATGCAGTTACCTAAGTCATGGCAAACGCATCCTCAGGCGGTGAAGAGCCGGGCAAGCCGGGTCGAGTGAAGCTACCGATCCCCTTGCTGCTGGTCGTCGTGATCTTCGGCACGTGGCTGGGCCTGGCGGGCGGTGGCGCGGCGTTCTTCTATCTGGCGAAGTCGGGCAAGCTGCCCATCGCGCACGCTGAGGGAACGGCGGCTTCGTCTGATGCGAGCCATCAAGTTGTGTTGGAACCGATCCTTGTGAATCTCGCCGACGAGGGGGGACACGCTTATCTGCGCCTTGGATTGACTCTAGAGATTGTTGGAGAGAAGGCAGCTCCCGCAGCGGAGGCAGACGCCAAGGGGAAGAGCGGCCCCGAGACTGCGATCCGCGACATCGTGTTAACCGTGTTGAGCCGCCAGACCAGCGCGTATCTCCTGGGGCCGGATGGCAAGGAGCACTTGAAGATCGAACTGAGGGAAGCGATTACGAAGAGCGATTTGAAGATGAACGTTAAGGATCTTTACTTCAGCGACTTCCTGGTTCAGATGTAGTTCGAACAGAGTTGAGAGAAGACATCGGCAAGGGCAGTATCAGGTTCCGGGAGGCGTGAATGAGCATTGCGGAAAGCGAGACCAGAACCGGTGAGATGGCGCTGCATCATGGCGGCTATGTCTCCAACCGTCAGCATCTCCCGTGGACGCAAAGGATCGAAGATCACGTCTCGTGGCCGATCCTGCAGCGAGTGCCGGAGACGATTACGGCGGTAGTGGACATTCCCGACTTCACCGTGCGTGATCTCTTGACGCTGCAGCCGGGACGCGTGGTGGTGAGCCAGACGCTGACCTCGGAGCTGATCCCGATCAAGATCGGCGCGGTGCATATCTTATGGGCGGAGTTCGAGGTTGTAGAGGAGTCGCTGGGGCTTCGTGTGGCCAAGCTTGCGTAGCTCGCACAGTGATCGCCGTATGAAACTGCATGATCCATCAATTGGAATGGCATGAACAGGACAGGAGGAGAGAACGCCATGAGTGAATCCACGACTGATCGAGGGAACGGTCTCGCGGTCCTGCTGTCCTCCATGCTGCGGCATCTCAGGCAGGTTTTGCTCGAGGGCAGCAAGCGCGCCAAGCCGCGGCGCATGGTCCTGCTTGAGGCCCTTCAGCTCGGCAACCGGCGGCAGCTATTTCTGGTTGCCTGCGACGAGCATCGTTTCCTGGTTGGAGCGGGCGGCGACCGTATCGGAACGCTGGTAGCGATTCCGGAGACATCTTCTGAGGCAGTGCCGGGTGCGGGGTCGGGCGACGTCAAATTGCCGCCTGATGTAGAGCGCGCAAACTCTGTGCGAGATGCCGTGAGGATGAGGGAGCCAGCTTGGATGCGATCTCCCGCTTTTGCAAAAACCACGGGAAGCGGCCTTCGACTGGTCCGGCGGGGTGACGTCGCCGCAAATGGAGCCACGGTAAGTAAAGGCCTTGAGGCAGGAAGAGTGCAATGAGAGCTCAGTCACACCGTGAGAGGAGCGGAAAGCCTTGCGATAGAGGCTGTCATTCACTGGCCGCTCTTGTGCTGGGTGCGATCTTCGTTCTGCCGATGAGCGCGACAGCGTCGCCGGCGCGGATGGTTTCGCCCAGAGGTGTTAGCGCAGTAAGTCTGTTCCTTGCATCGGAGGCGAAGCCAAGTGTCGCGAATCATGGGTCCGCAGCATCTCGCAATGGCTCGGATGCCGGAGCGGATTCACTTGGCAATGCGATGAGCAAGTCGATCGCGGACCAGATGAAGGGGAGCCAGAACGTACCCTGGGCGATCGTCTTCGGGCTGACGCTGTTGACGCTGCTGCCGGCGATCCTGCTCTCGATGACGCCGATGATCCGGCTGCTGGTGGTCTTCCACTTTCTTCGTCAGGCGCTCGGCACGCAGACGGCTCCATCGAACCAGGTGCTGATGGGGCTGGCGCTGATGATGACGTGGTTCCTGATGCAGCCGGTGTTGTTGCAGGTGGAGCAGCAGGCCGTCACTCCGTATCGCGAGAACCGTATGACGGGCGAGGCGGCGATCGCGCAAGGACTGGTGCCGGTGAAGCAGTACATGCTGCGTTACGCGCGGGAGAAAGACCTGATGGTCTTTGCGGCGGCCGGCATGAGCACACAGCCGCGCACGCGGGACGACCTGCCGCTGCCGGTGATCTTTCCCGCATACATCCTTAGCGAGCTGAAGGCGGGCTTCCAGATCGGAGCTGTGCTCTTCCTTCCGTTCCTTCTGGTGGACCTGATGGTAGCGAGCGTGACGACATCGATAGGCATGATGCAACTACCGCCTGTGGTGATCTCGACGCCGCTAAAGATTCTTTTGTTCGTAATGGTCGATGGCTGGAATTTATTGGCTGACCAGCTTCTGAAGAGCTTTTGAGCGTTCGTCCCGAGGAGGGCGTGTGGGACCGGATCAGGCCGTAGAGATGATGCGAAGGCTGCTGATTGAAGCGTTGTTGCTAAGCGCTCCGATGCTGGTCGGCGCTGCGATCATCAGCCTCATCGTCAGCCTGCTGCAGACCTTGACGAGCGTGCAGGAGCAAACATTGACCGCCGTGCCGAGGCTTCTGGTGGTCTTCGCGATGGCGATGGTGACGATGCCCTGGACGGTGCATCGGCTGGTGAACTTCACCGTGCACCTTTGGACAGGACTGCAGCGATATCTGGGATAGAAGCTCATGGGGACTTTGAAAGGGACGGTATCAAGTGGCTTCTGCGACGGGCGAAATCATTCACGACTGGCCGGGTTATCTGAGTGCGGGCGTGCTGGTGCTCATTCGTCTTAGCGGACTGATGGTCTTCGCGCCTATCTTGAGCTCGGGCGCGATCACGCCGCAGGCTAAGGCAGGGTTGGTGCTGGCGATGACGATCCTGCTCGCTCCCGTGGTTGCGGCGTTGCCCGGTGCCCGGCCGGTGCTTGACTTCACCGCGGTGCTTGGCGAGCTTGGCGTGGGGCTCACCCTTGGGCTGGCTCTGATGATGCTGAACGAGGCCCTGAACTTCGCAGGAACGGTGATGGGCTTCGAGTTCAGCTTCTCGCTGGTCAGCCTGCTCGATCCGAACACCATGATCGAGACCCCGGTGTTGGGGCAGATGTTGGGATGGCTCGGCATCTTGGTGATCCTTGGTGCGGGGCTGCATCGCACCATGATCATGGCGGTGATGCGCAGCTTCAGCGTGGTTCCGATAGGGCAGGGGGTGGTTCAAGGCCAGACTGGCGTGGCGATCTCTGCGATGGCCAGCGGGCTTTTTCTGGCAGGGCTGCAGCTTGCGGCACCGGTGCTCGCAGCCGCGTTGACGGTTGAAGTGACGGTTGCCTTGATCGGCAGACTGTCCCCGCAGTTGCCGGTCCTGGTCGTAAGCATTCCGCTGAAGGCGATCGCGTCGTACGTGGTCTTGATTGCCAGCCTGGCTGCGTGGCCGGGGTGGATTGAGCGGCACTTCAACGCGCTGCTCGATGCCGCGTCGAAGTTGATTGTTCCCGCGCAGGCGTCCCTTTAGGCATTTTTTCAAGTGGAGAGAGTGTGAAGGTGCATGGCAGATAAGGGTACAGAGCAAGCGACACCGCAACGCAAGAAGAAGGCGCGTGAAGACGGCGATTTCGTCCGCAGCCGCGAGCTGCTTGCGGCGGTATCGATGCTTGCTGGCGTGCTTGTGCTGGGCGCGATGAGCAGCCGCTTCGTGAGCGGATGGATGCGTGTCTACATCGACAGCTTGAGCGGACTACGGAATTCCGATCTTTCGGGCGAGCGTGGGGTGGAGCTGGTGCGACGAACCATGCTTCCCGGGATGGCACCTATTGCGATGGTGATGCTGGCTGCCTTCGCCGGTTCGCTTCTGATGGGGCTGCTTCAGGGGGGCGGCATCGGGATCCATACGAAGTCGCTGGCCCTCAACTTCGATCGCATCAATCCGGTCACGAACATGGGGCACCTCTTCAGTCTGCGCTCGACGACGCGGGTGGTGAAGTCGCTGGTGCCCGCTGGAATCATGGCGATCTTCGGCTGGTATGGGCTGCATAGCTTGATGGCGCAGTCGCCGGTGATGAGCATGGTCCGTCTGCCGCAGACCTTTTCGACTGCCTACATGCTTGCGCTTGACGGCGCGTGGGTGGCGCTGGCCTGGTCGGGACTGGACTACGCGATTGAGCGGCGTGCCTGGAACCAGCGGCTCATGATGACCAAGCAGCAGATCCGTGAGGAGATGCGTGACGCTACCGGCAACCCGCAGATCAAGCTGCGTGTCCGGCAGATCCAGCGCGCAATGCGACGCCGCAGAGTGAAGGCGGACATGTCGCGGGCGAGCGTACTGATCACGAATCCCACGCACTATGCGGTGGCGCTCGAGTTCAGCTTCGAGACCATGCAAGCGCCGACGGTGCTGGCCAAGGGTCGTGATCTGCATGCGCTCGAGATGCGGGAAGAGGCTCGCTGGGCTGGGGTTCCGATCATCGAGAACCCTCCGCTTGCGCGAAGTCTCTATCAGGCGGTCGAGCCGGGGAGCGCCATTCCGTTTGCGCTCTACCAGGCGGTCGCGGGCATTCTCGCGTTCCTCTATCGCCAGAGGGTCGAAGAGAAGCTGCGGTCGGAGCGGGCCGCCAAGGCAGCGCAGGCAGCGAAGACGGCAGCGAGCGCGATGGGCCATCGAGTCTACGAGGCGCAGCGCGGAGCGGCGGTGATCGAAAGGATCGTGCCTGAGGATTCTCAGTCAGAGGTCTCAGAAGAGCCGGGCCCTGACGCAGGCGGCGCGTCAGGAACGGGCAATGAGGGAGATCTATGAGCGAAGCAGTATTAGCGAAGCAGGCGGGACGGCCCGAGTCGAACATGGCCATGAGAATGGGCAAGCTGCGCGTCCTGCTGCTGCCGGTGACGGCGATCAGCATGGTCTTCGTGATGCTGATCCCGGTGCCCAGCTTTGTGCTCGACCTGCTGCTGGCGGCTTCAATCACTGCTTCGGTGATTGTCTTTCTTACGGCGATCCAGGTGCGAAAGGCTGTCGACTTCTCGGTCTTTCCGACGCTATTGCTCTTGCTCACCATGTTTCGCTTGAGTCTGAACCTGGCGTCAAGCCGACGGATTTTGTTGCATGGCAACGAAGGAACACACGCTGCAGGATCGGTAATTGAGGCCTTTGGTCAATTCGTCGTTGGCGGGAATTACGTTGTCGGCTTCGTGTTGTTTCTCGCTTTGATCGCGATTCAATATCTGGTCGTAAGCCATGGTGCGGTGAGGACTGCCGAGGTGACGGCTCGGTTCACGCTCGATGCGTTGCCGGGTAAGCAGATGGCCATCGATGCGGACATGAACGCGGGTCTGATCGATGAGCAGGGAGCTCGCAGGCGGCGCGAGGCCATTGCGCGCGAGGCGGAGTTCTATGGTGCGATGGATGGTGCGGCGCGGTTCAATCAGCGCGACTCGCTCGCTACGATTCTGATCACCGCGATCAACATCGTGGCGGGACTTCTGATTGGCGTGCTGCAGCAGGGAACCGACCTCTCCACAGCGGTGAAGACGTACACCATCCTCACGGTGGGCGATGGTCTGGTGACGATGATTCCCAGCCTTCTGGTGTCGATCGCAGGAGGCATGGTGCTCACGCGCGCGTCGTCTTCGGGCACGCTCGATAAGGAACTTGGGACGCAGCTCTTTGGCGGCAAAAACACGCTATGGATCGCTTGCGGCGTTCTGCTGGCGCTGGCGTTGATTCCTGGCCTGCCAAAGATATCCTTCTTCCTGATGGCGGGTGGTGTCGCGTTGATCGCGCGCGCGCTGCCGGCAACGTTGGCCGCAGATCAGCTCACCGTCGAGGGCGCGGTCGCAACGGACAAGGCCAAGTCCGACGAGATCGCGAAGAGCGACAACTTCACCTCGCTGCTGAAGATGGACGAGCTGACACTGGAGATCGGCTTCCAGTTGATTCCACTCGTCGATGAACGGCAGGGTGGTCAGATGCTGAACCGCGTCCGTTCGATGCGGCGGCAACTGGCTTCGGAGCTGGGCTTTGTGGTGCCGCCGGTACATATTACCGACAACCTCCGCCTGAAGCCGAGAGAGTATGTGGTGAGCCTGCGTGGCATCGAGATTGCTCGTTGGCAGATGGAGCAGAACTTTGTCCTGGCGGTAAACGCCGACCCCAAGGCAAGGCCTCTAAGCGGCATCGAGACACGCGAGCCGGCGTTTGGCGTTCCCGCGCGCTGGATCCAGCCGGGCATGGAAGAAGCCGCGCTGGCGGCGGGATACTCCGTGGTTGACCAGACGACGTTGATCGGGACGCACCTGGGTGAGCTGATTCGCAGGCATGCGTACGAACTTTTGGGCCGGCAAGAGGTGAAGCGCCTGCTCGACAGTATGACGGACGCTTATCCGAAGCTGGTCGAGGAGCTGGTGCCGAAGCTGTTGAGCCTGGGCGAGGTGCAGAAGGTGCTGCAGCAGCTGCTGCGTGAACAGGTATCGATCCGCGATCTCGGGGCGATCCTCGATGTGCTGGTGGAGGCTGCGTCGCACTCGAAGAACATCGTGAACCTGGTCGAGAGCGTGCGGCAGGCGATGGGCCGGAGCGTGGTTCAGCCGCTGCTGGACTCCGACGGCGGTCTGCGCGTGCTGACGCTCGAACATCTGCTCGAGTCCGAGATTCTCAATACCTTCGATCCGCAGCGGGCGGCGCTGGCGCTGGGCGATGGCGGGCCGAAGACGCAGGCGGAGTTTCTGCGGCGGATGGTCGAGTCTGTGAAACGGCTAACCGGCGGTGCGGGAGTTACGGCCACCGCAGTGCTCTTATGCCCAAGCCCGGCTCGCTATCATCTTCGGCGCTGGCTGGAACCGTTCCTGCCGAAGATTGTGGTTCTGGCTCCGGCGGAGATCCCGGCGGACATCCGGGTACGCAGCATCGGAACGGTGAGTTCGTAAGGGGCAGGAAGTAACGGTATCAAGGTGTGGAACGTGAACTGAACTACACGGCCAGTGAGTCAGGCTATTAGTTACACAAGGTGAGCAACAGAATGAGCATGGGGAATCCGATACCGATGAGTCTGTTTCAACAATTGCCGAAGGGTAAACATCGCGAGGGACAACTCCGTGAGACCGGCGAGGGTGGTGCAGACGAGGGCCGGTTGCTGGCGAATGCGGCGCTCGATGATACGCAGCTCGGAGGCCATCCGCTCGACGATGGATTGAAGGGCGAGGTTGCGGCAGAGATGTCGTCGGCAGACCGGGACCAGCTTCTGCTGGAGCACCTACCAACGGTGCGATACCTTGCCCGAAGGATTCATGAACGTCTACCGCAGCACGTCGAGCTTGACGACCTGATCTCAGCCGGAGTCGTGGGATTGATCGATGCGTTTTCGAAGTTCGACCACAACAAGAAGGTCCAGTTCAAGAGCTATGCTCAGTTTCGGATTCGTGGCGCGATCCTCGACTCTTTGCGAACGCTGGACTGGAGTCCGCGCGAGCTTCGGCGCAAGGGCAGAGCGGTTGAAGAGGCGATTCGATCCGTGACGCAGCGGCTTGGCCGCGCTCCTGCGGAGCATGAGATTGCTGCCGAGATGGAGTTGACGCTGAGCGAGTTTCAGCAACTATTGGGCGACCTGAAGGGGCTCGAGATTGGCAGTCTGCACATGGAGCGCACGGAGGACTCAGGCGACCAGGAGCTTGCTTATATTCCCGGATCACCTGAAGAAGACCCGCTCTTTCTTTGCCTCAAGGGGGAGTTGAAGCAGCGGCTAACGGATGCGATCGATGAGCTGCCCGAGCGCGAGCGCCTGGTGCTGACGCTCTACTACTTTGAGGAACTCACGATGAAAGAGATCGGTCTTACGTTGGGCGTGGTGGAGTCCAGGGTATCGCAGATTCACTCCGCCGCCGTGCTGCGGCTACGCGTGGCGCTTGCCGCTCTGCGCACCGGTCGTGGCAAGGGGCCAGCGAGCGAGAGGCCAGACTCGCGCAAGCGGGGGTACGGATCGCGATGACACAGATTCGCAAGATGGACATCAGGAGCGCGAAATCATGAGCACGACACTCGATCAGGACGCCATCGACGCGATCTTCGCGGAAGCGAAGGGAGAGAAGAGGCAGGAGGCCACGATCGGCGAGGGCCCGAGCACTGCTCCGTATAACTTCACCCGCGCGGGCCAGATCAGCGTTCAAGAGATGAAGACGATCACCAGCGTGAGCGACTTCTTCGCGATGAATCTCAAGCACACAATCGGCGGCTGGCTGCGCACGCAGTTCAACGTGAAGCTGGTCTCGCGGGAGCAGTTGTCATACCAGGAGTTCCTTGATCGCCTGCCTGACCCGAACTACATCTGTTCGATCCGGCTTGAACCGTTAGGGGCGTTGGGACTGATCGAGTTTGACCTGGCCCTGGTGGCTCCCATCGTCGATCTGCTGATGGGCGGAGTGGGCGACTCGGCAAAGGTGCGCGACTTGACGGATATCGAAGAGGAGATTCTTGCCTCGGTCATTCAGCTCATCATTCGGGAGCTGAATACCGCGTGGCTCTCGATCGGCCTAAGGTTTGAGTTCGATCACCGCGAGTCGGCGGGAAGCGGTGCAAGGATGATGTCGCTGGCGGAGAAGACGCTTTGTGTGAGCTTCGAGGTCACGATGGCCGAGGAGCGGGGAGCGTTGAATCTGTGCATTCCATCCGTCGTTCTGAACCAGATACTGCGCCGTCTGCACAAGGAGCGTGACCGTCCGCGCAGGCAGTCGCAAGAGAACCAGACCCGGCTGCGGAACCTTATCGGAAAGACGACGGTGGGTACGGTGCTGCAGTTCACGCCCATGAAGATTCAGGCGCGCGACTTGATAGAGCTCGAGCCGGGAAAGATCCTGCGGTTTCCTTTGTCGCGCTATGCAACCTCCGAGCTCTGTGTGGGTGGATTGCCCATAGCGAAGGCCCACCCGGTTCGCAGTCAGGAGCATCGTGGCGCGCAGATAGAAAGCATCATCAACGAGAAAGTTACGCCAAAGACCTCGGCACATCACAACTAACGAGCTGAACGAAGCGGAGTGGAGAGATAGAGATGGCTGACGAGATGGACGAGTCCCTGGGCGCGGAAGAAAGAGGCCCCACGCCGGAAGAGAAGATGGCTGGAGGTGTCATAGCCTCCTCCGCTGCCGGTGAGAAGAGCGAGACCTCGGCGGCGGAAGCTGCTGCGCAGACAACCGAGGTTGAGGGAAGCCTCTTAGCCAGCGACGCAGCGGAAGATGACGCTCAGGCTGCTGCGGCCGGCGTGGATTCTATGGATGCTGCGGGGGAGAAGCCTCCTCTCAGAGCCACTTCATCCACCGGCTCCACGGGGGGGCTTTATGATGTTGCGCCCAATGTCGATCAGCCGGAGCCGCCCAGGACGCAAGCGGCATCTGCCGGGACGGCTTCGCGATCGAATGGGCCTGCGCGAGTCGATGTTGGCGAGCTGGATAAGCCAGGTCTTGACCTGCTCTACGACGTTGAGTTGGATGCTACGCTGCAGTTCGGTTCGAAGGAGATGCTGCTGCGCGATGTCCTCGAACTTGGCCCCGGCGATGTGGTCGAGCTTGACCGGCACATCGCGCAGCCGGTGGATCTTGTTGTGGGCGATCGCATTGTGGCTCGCGGAGAGGTCGTTGTGGCGAGCGGCAACTTTGCCCTTCGCGTCACCGAAGTGGCAACCCCGCAGATGCGGCTGGAGAGTATCCGATGCCTCTTCTAAATAGCAGGAGCCTAAGCGCGGTTGCCGGATTGCAGAGCAACCGCGCGGCTGAGATTCAGCTGGGCATGATGAAGGGCGATGTCCACGCGGAGAGTCCAGGGTCTGGTGCCGGGACGATGAAGAATCGGACGGACACGAGGGTTGGAAGCGACAGATACCCCGGGCGCGACTACACCGGGGGCGACGTCGCACGACTGAGAGGGCCGGTGCTTCCCATCCCTCTGCTTTCCTCGCGAATCGAGTGCGGCAACTCGGTCTGCGGCGGAGGGTGGACGGCGCCATGGCGCAGCCGGAGATATCCGTTCTTCGAGGATCGGTGGGCGTGCTCGCCGCGCTGCCTGCTGGAGATGATAAAGATGGCCATTGCGCGGGAGATCGACGACGGTGTGCTTGAAGGGGTTGAGGAGGTGTCAGGCCAGCACCGGCACCGGATTCCGCTGGGTCTGGTCCTGCTGGGGCAGGGGTGGATCACGCATCCGCAGCTTCGCAGGGCGCTGGAGATGCAGCGGATGAAGGGCAAGGGAAGGATCGGGGATTGGCTCGTCTCCGAGTGCGGACTACGGTCGGAGTGGATCACGCGGGGGCTGAGCGTGCAGTGGAACTGCCCGGTGCTCACGACGGACGGGTTCTCTCCGGAGACGATGGCTCGGGCGATTCCGAAGCCATTTATCGAGGAGTATGGGATTCTTCCTCTGCGCGTGGCTGCTCGCAGGATTCTTTACGTGGGGTTTCAAGACCATCTGGATGCCTCCTCCGCCTATGCCGTAGAGCAGATCAGCGGCTTGCGAACGGAGTGTGGAGTGATCGGCGAAGAGCGCTATCGCAAGGCGAAAGATATGGTCCTTGGCTGCCGTTTCGTTGACATGAAGCGGACGATCGTCGCCGATCGCGACGCCCTTGCGCGATCCATAGAGCGAGTCATCGAACGAGGGAAGCCCGGCGCATCCCGGCTGGTGCGGCTGCATCGCTACTACTGGCTTCGACTTTGGCAGCAAGGAAGGGACGGTGTGAGATCGACGCGCCAGATTCCTGATCCCGGAGAGGCTGCGGATTATCTGTTCACGATTGGGTAAGGGAACTTAGGCTCAGGCGAGGTATCCGGTCTCGTGCCTAAACAAATGCGGCGATTCTTCGCTCCGCTCAGAATCACGGCCCCCAACGAGTCAGAACGACGGCGTCTAAAGATGAAGGCCATCCCGAGGAGGATGGCCTTTGTGCGTTCTGACGCGGAATTTATTTATTCAAGGAAGCGAGCGAGAAGCCTGATTGGATGGCTGGTGTTGCATCGACGGAGCCGCCAGAGAGAGCGGGGACGCTCACGCTCGATGTCTGGGTTACTTCGGAAGGCCGGGATTGCTGGGGCCCAAGACCAAGAAGGATGAGCGCGCGGGAGTCGGGCGTCAGCTTCGTCTGCCAGCCCTTTTCCGCCTGAAGCTTCTGCATCGCGGCCTGACTCTCGGAGTCCCAGTGCCCTGAAGGAGCTCCGGACATATAGCCCGCCTTGATCAGGGCTTCCTGGATCTCGGTCGCACGTTGAGGTTCCATCGCGCGCGGGCCGCTCGGCCGGGGAGCAGACTTGGAAGACTTACGCTTGAAGAGGCTTGACGTGGGGCCACGACGAGCGTGGTTATAGGCATAGCTAGGGATCGAACAGGCAAGCGTCAGGATGGACACAACGATGATTCGTCTCGACCACATAGATGAAGAGGACTCCTGGACTAAAGTTACCGAGCAGACGTACCGTGCAGTCAATCGCGTGCAGCCTAAGGATATCGGCAGCGTAACAGGTTTGCAATACTAGAGGTTGTACGGGTTAAGAAATAATTTCTCGACTTTTGTTGTAGCGGGGTCATTGAACAACTTCTGTCTATCGATTCGGGTGAAGCTGGTCCAGAAACCGTGCGATCTGTTCAAGATACGCCGGACCGTTGGCCTGAGAGGGTGGGAGCGCAACAATCACTTTGGGCTCCGCGGCGGACCGCGCCATCTCAAGCGACGCTGCGCTTTCGGGTAGCAGAAACAGTTTGGCAGTCTTCAGGCTTCCGACCGTGGAGGCAATCTGGAAGTCTTCATGAAACAGGAGGCCGACGGGTAGAAGACGAGTTCGGGGGTCGTCGCGAACGATTTTGGGTAGATCGGTGCGCGGCGAATCGAGGATGACGCCCGGAATTTGTGATTGAGTCGCAGCGAGATTGGCGGCGATTGCCGCGCCCACTCTCTCGCCAAAGGGTATGACCTGCGCTCCGGGAATCTGCCGCGAGGCGGTGAGGTACTGCCAGGCGGAGGCGGCGTCCTGGGTCATCCGGCGTTCGTTCGGATGCGTGGCAGAGCTCTGACCGTAGCCGCGGTAGTCGAAGGCGAAGATATTGATGCCAAGCGAATGCAAGGCGGCCAGCTTCGGCTCTGCGTCGGCGAGCGATCCATCTCCGCCGGGGAGGTAGAGAAGGGTTTCGCGGGTGTACCGGCCGTTTGGCTCGGCTGGAATCCACCAGCCGGTCAACTGTGGGGTGCCGGTCTCGTCGACGCCAAAGTGGACGGTCTCATAGTGTGACCCGGCAATACTGGCTGGGGCGGGCTTTGATCGGTCGGGATGCAGCACCAACTGCCATTGACCCTGATAGAAGAGCAGGCAGAACGTCAGGTAGCCGCAGAAGAGAGCGGCGAGGAGGACCACGCCGGCAGCCTTGAGCAACCAGATGGGGTCGACGACCTCGGGATTGCCGGGTTGTTGCGCGTTTCTTTGAGGTTGATGCCCGGACTGCTTGCCGGAGCGGGGTGTTGCAGGGGCCATAACGGTAGGTTCCTCCTGAACTCTAGCAGGTTCTTCAGAGCCGTCTTGAGATCCGGCGCTGGGTTACGCTGTTAGGAGAATGGAGGCCCGATTGTGGCGGAGTGGATAAAGATCTGCGGGGCGACAGAGGTGCCCGAGCCTGGGAAGGTGATGGAGGCCGACGTAAATGGAGTCCAAATCTGCCTTGCAAATCTGAACGGCGAACTAGCGGCGTTGGACAACCTCTGTCCGCACCGGCAGGGACCGCTGGGGCAGGGATGGATCGAAGGCGAGGCGGTGATCTGCCCTTGGCACTCCTGGGCCTTTAATCTGAAGACCGGCCAGTCGGAGTATCCAGCGCATGAGCGGGTGAAGGTCTTTCCGCTGAAAAAAGAGGGCGAGGACGTGTTGATCGATCTGGGATAACGAGCTTCTTCGCAGCGGGATGAATCAAGAGAGGAACATCTTGCGTGCTGAGGAAAACTATTCTCTGGCAAATGCGTTCTAACCGACTAAGCTGAACGGGATAGTCGGACACACGCCGATGCCCGGCTAGAGGAGGATTCCCCATGAAGATTCGTAACCTGATGCTCTCGATCGTTGCACTTGCAGTTTTTGCAGGCGTTGTATTGCCAGCAGAGGCCCGTCATCACCACCGTCACCATCACCATCACCCGCATCGCTAAACCGTGATGCGTGCAGTCGAAGCGACCCGGCCCTGGTGCCGGGTCTTTTCGTTAACGAGAATGAAAGATTTGCTCTTCCAATGCTGATAGAATCGATTGAATCCACTCCAGATTCGATCTCGATTCCGTCGGCGACGCCGCCGGAATCCTCAGGAGCGGCAATGCAGGCAATTCTCGCGCTGGAAGACGGGCGCATCTTTCGCGGTAAAGGTTTTGGCGCACGAGTGGAACGCTCGGGTGAAGTCGTCTTCAATACATCGCTGACCGGCTACCAGGAGATCTTTACCGATCCCTCTTATGCGGGCCAGATCGTGGTTTTGACAAACCCTCACATTGGCAACTACGGCACGACTCCAAGCGATGCCGAGGCCTCAAAGCCCTACATCGAAGGCCTGGTGACGCGGGAGTTTTCGCCGATCAGCTCGAACTGGCGGTCGAGCGAGGTCGCGGACGAGTATTTGGAGCGCAATGGCGTTCCGGTCATCGCGGAGATCGACACCCGTGCCGTGGTGCGGCATCTTCGCGCTAACGGCGTGATGCGCGGCGTGATTGCGATTGGCGAAGCGCTGGATGAAGCGGCGCTGGTAGCGAAGGCGAAGTCGATCAAGAAGATGGACGGCACGGACCTCGCCAGCGTCGTCAGCACCAAGGTGGCTTACAGCTGGGACGACTCGGAGCCGAAGAACCAGACGGGCGATAAGCTGTTGACCGCCGCGCTCGATCCTGGGCAGAAGCAGATGCACGTGGTCGCGTATGACTTCGGCATCAAGCAGAACATCCTGCGGATGCTGACGCGTGAGAACTGCCGGGTCACGGTTGTACCAGCGCGTACGCCGGCGGAAGACGTGCTGGCGATGCAGCCGGATGGAGTCTTCTTCTCGAATGGCCCTGGGGATCCTGAGCCGCTCGACTACGCGATTGAGAACGTGCAGAAGATCAAGGGCAAGGCTCCGATCTTCGGCATCTGCCTGGGGCACCAGATCTTCGGGCTGGCGCTGGGCGGCAAGACGTATAAGTTGAAGTTCGGCCACCACGGCGGGAATCACCCGATCATGAATCACCAGACGGGCAAGGTTGAGATCACCGCGCAGAACCATAACTACAACGTCGACCCGGATTCATTGCCCGCAGATGTGGAGCGTACGCATACGAACTTGAACGATCAGACGCTGGCGGGTCTGAAGCACAAGACGGACCCGATGTTTAGTGTGCAGTATCACCCGGAGGCAAGTCCCGGGCCCCATGACTCGCACTATTTGTTCAAGGACTTTCGCAAGATGATGGAAGAGTGGAAAGACGGGACTCCCCGATGACGAGCTATATGAACGAAAGATCATCCGAGATTCGTAAGTCTCAGGATTGGATCTTCCACCCGGCGGCTATCGTGCTGCTAGGTGTCATTAGTCTCTTCAAAGGTCTCCGTATTCCCAGCCGGTGGGCGGCAACACAAGCGGCCATCAACTACGACTCTGGTTTGCTGAAACGAGGATTCTTTGGCGAGACGATTGGCCGCTGGTTTCATTTTCAGCAGTTCAGTCACTTCGCTGCCGGTTCCTTCGTGATCTTGGCGGTGTTTGTCGCACTTGTACTTTTTCTCACGCTCTCAATCGTCAAAGGAAGGTCCGGCTGTGCTGCGGTTTGCGCTGTATTCTTTTCCAGCTTCGCTGTCACTTTCATTGCCGATATGATCGGCTATCTCGACATTGCGCTGGGTATCCTGGCTGTCTCTCTCCTGCTGATTCGTGGCACCTGGCTGCGGTTCTTCGTCGCAATCCCGGTCAGTGTGGTCGCGCTGCTCATTCACGAGTCTTTCCTCTTCACGTTGCTTCCCGTAATTCTGTTCAGTTTTGTGCTTGATGCTGCCACCGAGTCGAAACCGGGACGGAGCTTGAGAGCTCCGCTCATGATCTTGTTCCTCATCTCTATCTCTTCGGCCGTCACGGTGAAGCTCGCGCTCGCCAGGCCAGTGACACCCGAGGTCGCCGCTGCGATGGAGCGCAGGCTTCAGTCGAGTGTGAACTTTCCCTTACGAAGCGATGTCTTCCTAACCTTGGAGCGCTCTGCGAGGGAAAACTTCCGGTATATGAAATTTATGTACCGCTCTTGCCCCGGTTGCAAAACGATGTTCAGTGTGAGTGCTGCTGTCTTTGCGCCAACAGCCATTCTGCTGTTGACCGCTATCGGGGCAGCCCTTCGCCTCGTTCCAGAGACAGTCAGACACCGGAACATTCTGCTGGCCTCGGCCTGGATCGCGTGTGTATCGCCGTTAGCGATGTATTTCCTAGGCTGGGACTGGGCTCGCTGGAATACCTTAGCCTGCTTCGATGCTTTCGTTGTCTTTCTTTTGATCTGTCGCAACTTTCCTGGAACTCCCATACAGTTGCCAGCCTGGTTTCGCGGTGCCGGAATTTTAGTCATCGTTTTGAGCATGGCCACTGGCGAGCCACTCATGGACGATCAGCAGATCAATACGTTTCCGTTTGTCTATGCACTCAAAGATGCTCATTTCGAGTCGATCGTACCTCTCAAGGTCAATCCCCCAGACAAGTGACGGCCCGGGCAGAGTGGTCGAAGGGTGGTACGGGCCTGAGTTGAAGACAGCAATCTAGTAAAGAGAGTGAGCAGGTAATGCCGCGTAGGAACGACATCGGGAGTTCGGATTCCATTTCAGCGAGGACATCGCTTTGGGTGAACGGCTCCTTCCTGTTATGCGCGGCTGGCTTGTGGCTGGAGCATCTGCGAAGGAGTCTGTCGACTCCGCTTGAGTTCGATGACGCCTACATGTTTTATCGTTACGCTTTGCATGTCAGGCAGGGACTAGGCATGTCCTGGAACCTCGACGGAGTGCACACATTTGGCGAGACCAGCCAGCTTTGGGGAGTACCTGTGTTGTTGCTCACCTATCTGCCGCTGAGCGCTTCCAAGGCGCTGATCGTCGGTTCATGGGTGTGCTCGGTGGGTATGATCTGGACGGTGTCATGGGCCGTATCTCAAAATGCCACGAGCCGATACATGAGGAGCGCATGGCGAGTTGCGTCCATCGTGGCGTTGCCGCTTATGTTGACCTACATGTTCCGGGTGAACGCGGTCACCGGCATGGAGACGATGCTGGCTGCGATGCTTTGCGCCGCGTTTGCAGGCGGCGTTCTGGTCTGGTCCAGAGGTGCGGCACGACCCGAGTTCGTGGCCTTATTGGGCCTTCTGCTTTTCCTTGCGAGGCCCGAGTCTGCGGTCGTCGTGATGCTGATGCCGGCACTGGTGGGTCTATATTCGCTCGGTGGTACAAAGAGAGGTCTAAGCGTTCTGCTGGGAGTTTTTCTTGCGAGCCTAGCTCTTGATTTGATTGCTTGCAAAGCCTACTACGGGACACCGTTTCCGTTGAGCCTCTACATGAAGTCGCGGCATGGCTACGAGGGATACGCCGTATCGTGGCATCCATTCACGGGGATTATGATGCTGCTGGCATCGTGCTGGCCGTTTGTGGCATTACTGGTGCTGCTTGTCCGGCGACAGGACTGGCGAATGGTAGCTGTCTTGCTGCTGCCTGCCGTGGCGGTGTTCGCTTACCTGACAACGGTGACCCAGATCATGGGAAAGAACTCAAGATACTACCTTCCTTATTTGGGATTGATCGTCATTCCGGCGCTGCTTGTGCTGGACAGGCGGATTGCGGAAGGTCGGAGTGCAGTTGGCCTTCTGCCGTCCCGGAGAGTCAAGGTTCTGGCATGCTGCGCGGTGATCGCCGGGATGGCAGTCCTGTACGTCAATCAGCGAGTCATTAAGATGCGCCAGCTGAGCTATGCGGTCGACAGAATGATTGAGCGACGTAACGACATCTACGACCCGGAGCATTTCGAGACGACTGCAACGGTCCGGTTGCCGGTGGCATCAGGCTATGAAGAGTTCGTCGCCCTGACGAAGAGGGTCATTCAGCCACTTCCGATCGGGACGACGATTGCCGCGAGTGAGGTTGGATACGTAGGGGCGATGGCCCCGCACGTGAATGTAATCGACATCGCCGGCCTGAACGATACGGAGATTGCGCTTTCAGGATTTGATATGAATGCGCTGCTTGCGCGACATCCCGACATCATCTGGATGCCGCATAACGCTTATACCTTTCAGCGCGGATTGATGATTGCGAATCCGAAGTTTCTGAAAGACTACGACTATTTCGTAGGGGCGGCGAGCTACGGACTGGCGTTGCGAAGAGACAGCCCGATACGCCCCCAGATCGACCGCGAGATGCAGCTATTTTGGGCCGATATGTACCCCGGATACAAGATGAGCGACTATCTGGCGAAGGCTGCCAGTTGGAGCGGGGCGAAACATGCGGCCAGCAGTGACGACAAAATAACCGAAGAATATGAGAAGGATCAGCTAGACTATGCCACGCAGGAATGACATCGCAAAGATTTTGGTGATCGGCTCGGGGCCGATCGTGATTGGACAGTCGGCCGAGTTCGACTACTCCGGAACGCAGGCGTGCAAGGCGCTGAAGGCCGAGGGATACGAGGTCGTGCTGGTGAACTCCAACCCGGCGTCGATCATGACAGATCCCGAGGTCGCCGACCGCACCTATATTGAGCCGCTCAATGCGGCTTACGTCGAGGAGATTATTCGTGTCGAGACGGAGATGCTCAAGGCATCGGGTGCGACGGGATCGTTTGCCGTGCTGCCCACGGTGGGCGGACAGACTGCTCTGAACCTGGCTGTCGATCTGTCTGATTCGGGCGTGCTCGAGAGGTATGGCGTGGAGCTTATCGGCGCGAAGCTCGGGCCGATCAAGAAGGCTGAAGACCGCCTCCTCTTCAAGGACGCGATGAACAAGATCGGGCTCGACATGCCGCGGTCGGCGCTGGTGCGGACTGTGAGCGCGGGGCTTGAGTTTGCCGGCAAGATCGGCTTTCCGGTCGTGATCCGGCCCAGCTTTACTCTTGGTGGATCGGGCGGAGGCATCGCGTACAACCGCGAGGAGATGACGGAGATTCTGTCGCGCGGCCTCGACCTTTCGCCAGTCGGCGAGTGCCTGATTGAAGAGAGCGTGCTGGGCTGGAAGGAGTACGAGCTTGAGGTCGTACGCGATCTGAAGGACAACGTCATCATCATCTGCTCGATTGAGAACTTCGATCCGATGGGCGTGCATACCGGCGACTCGATCACCGTCGCTCCGGCGCAGACGCTCACGGATCGTGAGTATCAGAGGATGCGCGATGCCGCGATCGCGTGTATCCGCGAGATCGGTGTCGAGACGGGCGGAAGCAACGTGCAGTTCGCGGTCAATCCTGCGAACGGCCGCATGACCGTCATCGAGATGAACCCACGCGTCTCGCGTTCTTCGGCTCTGGCTTCGAAGGCAACGGGCTTCCCGATTGCGAAGATCGCGGCTCGGCTTGCGGTTGGCTACACGCTCGACGAGATTCAGAACGACATCACCAAGGCAACGCCGGCTTGCTTCGAGCCGACCATTGATTATGTTGTCGTCAAGATCCCCAAGTGGCAGTTTGAGAAGTTTCCCGGCGCGGATGAAGGCCTTGGGCCGCAGATGAAGTCTGTCGGCGAAGTGATGGCGATTGGGCGCACCTTCAAGGAAGCGATGATGAAGGCCGTGCGCTCGCTCGAGACGGGCAAGAAGGCGACCGCTGACGACATCGAGCCGCGCCGTCTGACGCAGCGCCTGGTAACGCCGCACCCTGATCGTCTCTCGTATGTTCGTTACGCTTTCGAGCGCGGCATGTCGGTGCGCGAAGTGGCGCGGATGACCTCGATGGACCCATGGTTCCTGTACCAGATCAAGCAGATCACCGATGAGATCAAGGCTGTCGGAGAGAAGAAGATCAGCGAGATTACCGCGGACGAGCTTCGTTTCGCTAAGCGCATGGGCATCTCCGACGAACGGCTTGCCGCAAGCTGGGGGCTGACCGGAGGTGAAGGGACCGCCGAGGTCCGCGCGCTGCGTAAGAAGCTTGGCGTGATGCCTGTCTTCAAGCTGGTCGATACGTGTGCCGCAGAGTTCGAGAGCTTCACGCCGTATCTGTATAGCTGCTACGACGAAGAGGACGAAGCGCCGCCGACGAAGCGCAAGAAGATCATGATTCTGGGCAGCGGGCCGAACCGCATCGGACAGGGAATTGAGTTCGACTACTGCTGCTGCCACGCGGCCTTCGCGCTTCGCGAGGATGGCTACGAGACCATCATGGTCAACTGCAATCCCGAGACCGTCTCGACCGACTACGATACGAGCGACCGTCTCTACTTCGAGCCGTTGACGCTTGAAGATGTGTTGAGTGTGTATGAGCACGAGGCGTCTTCGGGCGCTGAGATCGGCATGATCGTTCAGTTTGGCGGACAGACTCCGCTGAATCTTTCACTGCCCTTGAAGAAGGCTGGCGTGCCGATCATCGGGACGTCTCCCGAATCGATCGACCTTGCGGAAGATCGCAAGCGCTTCGGCAAGCTCATCGAAGAGTTGGAGATCCCACAGCCGCAGGGCGCGATCGTCACCAGTGTTCCGGAGGCGATCGCGGGAGCGAATCGCGTCGGCTATCCCGTGCTGGTGCGGCCTTCGTATGTGCTTGGTGGTCGCGCGATGGTCATCGCTTACGACGACGACGCCATCACGCAGTACATGAGCACCGCCATTGAGTATTCGCAGGAGCGGCCTGTGCTCATCGATCACTTCCTCGAGGATGCGGTAGAGTGCGACGTGGACGCGTTGTGCGATGGCGACGACGTTTTGATCGCAGGCATCATGCAGCACATCGAAGAGGCGGGTATCCACTCCGGCGACTCGTCGTGCGTGCTGCCTGCTGTTGACCTGAGCCTTGAGGTCCTGGAGACGATCCGCACCTACACGCGCAAGCTCGCCAAGGCTCTCAACGTGATTGGCCTAGTGAACATTCAGTTCGCCATTCAGCGTGGAGTGGTCTATGTGATCGAGGTGAACCCGCGTGCCTCGCGCACGGTGCCTTATGTCTCGAAGGCCACCGGCATTCCGCTGGCGAAGATCGCATCGCGGTTGATGGTCGGGCAGAAGCTGCGGACGCTGTTGCCGGAGCAGGTTGCGTCGGGCGATGATCTCGACACGGGGGATTACTTCTTCGTGAAGTCGCCGGTCTTCCCATGGGGCAAGTTTCCCGGAGTGGACACGGTCCTGGGGCCGGAGATGAAGTCGACTGGCGAGGTGATGGGTGTCTCCGAC